>NZ_JBIUSS010000044.1:0-44764 GCF_044741445.1 Kitasatospora sp. NPDC088160
GCTGGAGGCGGCGCGGCAGCTGACGTATGCGGCGGCGGCGAAGTCGCAGCGTGGGGACGGGGATCTGACGTTCTTCGGGGCGGCGGCGAAGTGCTACGCGTCGGATGCGGCGATGGAGATCACGACGGACGCGGTGCAGTTGCTGGGTGGGTACGGGTACACGCGGGACTATCCGGTGGAGCGGATGATGCGGGACGCGAAGATCACCCAGATCTACGAGGGGACCAACCAGGTCCAGCGCATCGTCATGGCCCGCAACCTGCCGTAGCCGGACGGCGCTTCGGCCCCGACCGCACCTCGGCCCCGAAAACCGGGCGACGGCGGGCGGCCCGCTTCGTAGGCTGCCCGCCATGTCCTCCGCACTGAGCCTGGCCCGGATCACCCCCGACACCATCGACGCCGCCCTCGCCCTGAAGGTGCGCCCCGACCAGGAGGCCCTGGTCGCGCCGGTGGCGACGTCGCTGGCCGAGGCGTACGCCCACGGGGACACCGCCTGGCCCCGGCTGATCATGGACGGGGAGCGGCCGGTCGGCTTCGTGATGGCGTTCTTCGACATCAGGTTCAACCCCGAGCAGCCGGACGACCGCCCCCGCTCCGGCCTCTGGCGCCTGCTGGTCGACGCCGACCGGCAGCGCGGCGGCTACGGCCGCTTCGCCGTCGAGCAGGTCTGCGCCGAGATCCGCCACCGCGGCGGCACCCGCGCCACCGTCACGTACGTCCCCGGCCCGGAGGGCCCCGCCGCCTTCTACGCCGGGCTGGGCTTCCGCCCGACCGGCGAGACGAGCGGTGACCAGACGGTGGCGGAGCTGGAGCTGGAGTTGGAGCCGGAGCCGGAGCCGGAGCTGGAGTTGGAGCCGGGGCTGGAGTTGGAGCCGGAGCCGGCCGCACGCTGACCGCCGCGGCGATGCTGCGGCCCGGCGGTGACGAGTAGGGTGCCGGACCATGACCGAGCCGGACTTCCTCGCCACGACCAGGGCGTTCTACGACGCCATCGCCGTCGACTACGCCGACCGCTTCCGCGACGAACTGGCCGGCGAACCGCTGTCCCGGGCGGTGCTCGCGGCCTTCGCCGAGCTGGTCCGCGCCGAGCGCGCCGACGGACTGGCAGCCGAACTGGGCTGTGGCCCCGGCCGGGTGACGCACCACCTGCACGGCCTGGGCCTCGACGTCCGCGGCATCGACCTGTCGCCGAGGATGGTCGAGCTGGCCCGCGCGACGTACCCCGGGCTGGACTTCACCGAGGGTTCGCTGTTCGACCTCCCGCTGCGGGACGGCGAGTTGACCGGCGCGGTCGCCTGGTACTCGATCATCCACACCCCGGCGGAGCGCCTGCCGGAGGTGTTCGCCGAGTTCGCGCGGGTGCTCGCCCCGGGCGGCCACCTGCTGCTCGCCTTCCAGGTCGGTGACGAGCCCCTGCGGATCGACCAGCCCTTCGGTCACCCGGTGGCGCTGGACTTCCGCCGCCAGCAGCCGGACCGGATCGCGGAGTTGGTCCGCGCGGCCGGCCTGCGGCTCACCTCCCGCACGCTCCGCGAGCCGGAGGAGGGCGTGCAGCCGACCCCGCAGGCCTACCTGCTGGCCCGCAAGCCCGCCTGAGCCGCGCGGGGCGGCGGTGACAGCGGCATGACAGTGGTGCCGGTGGGATGTGAGAGGTCTGGCAGCGGGCGCCCCGACCCTTGGTGACTGCACGTCAGTCCACCGAAACGGGAGGCCCTGCCCATGCCCCGACCCCGTCTCACCTCCGCCCTCAGAACCGGCGCCGCCGCGGCCACCGGGCTGCTGCTGGCCGGTCTCGCCCCGGCCGCCGCGGCGGCGGATGCCCCCGCGGCGCCGGTGCCCCGGCTGGACTGGCGGTCCTGCGTACCGGACTTCGACTGCGCCCGCGCCACGGTGCCGATGGACTACCGCGACCCGGCCGGGCGCACCGTCGAGCTGGCCGTCATCCGGCACCCCGCGACCGACCCGGCGCACCGGATCGGCTCGCTGTTCTTCAACCCCGGCGGCCCGGGCGTGCCCGGCACCCAGGCGCTGCCCGCCGTGTACGGGATGCTCCCGGAGCAGGTGCGGGAGCGGTTCGACCTGGTCAGCTTCGACCCGCGCGGCGTCGGCGGCTCCACCGTGCCGCAGTGCTTCCCGGACGCGGCGGCCGAGCAGGGCCTGCTCGCCGGGCTGCCGGCCGGCTACCCGGTCGGCGCCGCCCAGGAGTCGGCCTGGGCGACGACGTACGCGCGCTTCGGCCGCCAGTGCGCCGACAACGAGCGGACCGGCCTGCTCGCCCACCTGTCCACCGCCGACACGGCCCGCGACCTGGACCTGCTGCGCGCCGCCGTCGGCGACCGCCGGCTGAGCTACCTCGGCACCTCGTACGGCAGCTACCTGGGCGCCACCTACGCCAACCTCTTCCCGACCCGGGTGCGTGCGATGGTGCTGGACAGCGCCCCCGACCCGGTCGCCTGGTCCACCGGGCGCTCGCCGCAGCAGCGCGCCCTGCCGCCGTTCCTGCGCACCGGCAGCGACCTCGCCGGCGTCCGCACCCTCGACGCCTTCCTCGACCAGTGCGCCGACGCCGGCCCCGCCGCCTGCGCCTTCGCGGCGGCGGACCGGGACGCCACCCGCGCCAAGTTCGCCGAACTGCTCGACCGGCTGGGCCGGACGCCGGTGACGCTCGGCACCCCGCCGGCGGCGGTCACCTTCGACCAGGCCTCCACCGCCTCCACCGTCCTGCCGATGCTCTACGCCGCCACCCCGGTGCCGAACGCCCCCGGCACCGGCTGGCCGGCGCTGGGCGGACTGCTCCAGCAGCTGTGGACCGCCGCCCCGGACGCCTCGGCGCCGCTGCCGACCGGCGGCCAGCCCAAGCAGGCGCAGACCCTCGGGGCGCTCTGCGCCGACACCGTCAACCCGCCTGTCTCCGGTGCCGACCCGGCCGCCGACACCACGTACCCGGCGCTGTCCGCCCTCGTCCGGGCCCGTGCGGGCGCCACCGGCCCGTACCTGGTCTGGCAGAACCAGCGCTGCGCCGCCTGGCCGGCCGAGGCCGCCCGGGACCGCTACACCGGCCCGTGGAACCGGCCGACCTCCGCGCCGATCCTGGTCGTGGCCCTCACCGGCGACCCGGCCTGGCCCTACGAAGGGTCCCGCGCGCTGGCCGACACCCTCGCCCGCGGCCGCCTGCTGACCGTCCACGGCTACGGCCACACGGCGCTGGGCAACCCGAGCGCCTGCGCCTGGGACCGCGAGCAGCGGTACCTGGTCAGCGGTGAACTCCCGCCGCCCGGCACGGTCTGCGAGCCGGACCACCAGGCGTTCTAGCCAGGACGCTCTGGCGGTGCAGCCGCCGGAGTCGTGCGCGTGCGCGGAGTCCGTGCACGCGCACGCACCTCGGTACGATGAACGTCATGAACCGTGCCGACCTCTCCCTGGGCCCGCTGTCCGAGCAGGACCACGCCTTCTACGGCCTGGTCTGGGCCGGCACCACCCTCGCCGCCCAGGTGGACCGCGAGCTCACCCGGGTGCACGGGCTGTCGCTGTCCTGGTTCGAGGTGATGCTCTGGCTCAACGGGCAGCAGGAGCCGGTCGCCGCCTCCGACCTGGGCGCGAAGACGATGCTCAGCCGCAGCCAGGTCTCCCGGGTGGTCGACGTCCTGGCCGCACGCGGCCTGGTGGCCCGCACGCCCTCCGCCTCCGACGCCCGGTCGGTGCGGATCGAACTGACCGGGCAGGGCCGCGCCGCCTTCGCCGAGGCCGACGCCACCCGGCGGGCCGTCCTCGCGCCGGTCTTCACCGACCGGCTCGACGAGGGCGACATCGCGGCCCTGGAGGCGGTCTGGCGCAAGCTGAAGGCCTGAGCCCTGAGCCCTGAGCCCTGAGCCCTGAGCCCTGAGCCCCGGGCCTCCGCGGCCTCCGCGGTCTCGGGCCTCCGCCGTCTCGGCTACACCGCGTCGGCCTCCGCCGCCCCGGCCCGCGGCCGGCCGGAGGCGGTCGCGATCACCTCGTCCAGCACCTCGCGGGAGCGGAGCAGGTCGGTGATCATCCGGTCGATCCGGTCCCGTTCGGAGGCCAGCTCCTCGACCAGCAGCGGGGTGGCGATCTCGTTCGGGCCGCCGTCGGAGTCGCGCATGCAGGGGAGGATCTTGTAGATCGTGCGGCTGTGCAGCCCGGCCGCGAACAGCTCCTGGATCAGCACGACCCGGTCCACCGCCGGCTCCGGGTACTCCCGGTGCCCGCCGTCGGTCCGCCGGGCGACCAGCAGGCCCTGCTGCTCGTAGTAGCGCAGCGAGCGCTCGCTCACGCCCGTCCGCCTGGCCAGTTCACCGATCCGCATGCCGTCCACCCCGTCGCCGTGACCGAACGCCTGAACCCGACGGCGATGGTAGCTTCCGCGGTCCTCGCGCCGGCCGGATAACACGGGGACGCCACCCGGCGGCGGGCCGGGGGTGACGCGCGTCGGCCGACGGGTCGTGCCATGATCCCTGCATGGCTTCCAACGTTTTCTTCGACATCGAGATCGACGGCGTTCCGTCGGGCCGCATCGTCTTCAAGCTGTACGACGACGTCGTCCCCAAGACCGCCCGGAACTTCCGCGAGCTCGCGACCGGCCAGAACGGCTTCGGCTACGAGGGCTCCGGCTTCCACCGCGTGATCCCGCAGTTCATGCTGCAGGGCGGTGACTTCACCAACCACAACGGCACCGGTGGCAAGAGCATCTACGGCGAGAAGTTCGCCGACGAGAACTTCAAGATCAAGCACACCCGCCCGGGCCTGCTGTCGATGGCCAACGCCGGCCGCAACACCAACGGCTCGCAGTTCTTCATTACCACCATCGTCACCGACTGGCTGGACGGCAAGCACGTCGTCTTCGGCGAGGTCGTCGAGGGCATGGACGTCGTGACGGCGGTCGAGAAGCTCGGCTCGCAGAGCGGCCGCACCTCGGCGAAGGTCACCATCGCCAAGTCCGGCATCGTCGAGTAGTCACCGGTTCATCAGTTCGAAACCGCACACCGCCCCGGCCGGGGAAGTCCGATCAGCCGACTTCCCGCTCCGGGGCGGTGGCGTGTCCGGGGGCAGGGTAGCCCGGTGAGCAGGCGGGCGGGCCGGAACCGCGCAATCACTCCGTGTGCCGACCCGGTCGCTCTAGGCTCTCCGTGCGCGGTCGGAGCCGCGGCGAACTCGACACTCCGGCAAGGTGGTTCACCGATGGAACAGGACGCCGACGACGGCGCGGTGACGTACGAGCAGGTGACGGTGGTCTCGCTGGCCTCGTGCGAGCCGGTCAATCCGGCGCGGATCGCGGTGCGGGTCGCCTGCGAGGTCATGACGGTCAAGCGGGTGGCGGGCTACTGGGTGCGCTGGGACGAGCGCTGGGGGCCGGAGGAGATCCGCCACCACTCGCGCTGGGTGCCGGACGAGGAGTACGTGCGGCCGGGCACCGGCGGGGTGGACGGCGCGCTCACCGTGACGGTGGCCGCGTACTGGACGTACCGGGAGGGCGGCAGCCCGCGCCGGCCGGCCACGGAGACCGCGGTGGCCTTCCGGCCGGGCGAGGCCGAGCACGAACTGGTGCTGGAGCGGCCCGACCCGCACCGCCCGGCGGCCCTGACCGTGCACCTGACCGGCGCCCGCTGGCTGGCGGGCGGCGAGGGGCGGCTGATCCACTACGGCTACGCGGGCGCCACCGAGGCCGCCGGCGGCGAGGGGGAGTGGCTGGTCCGCTTCCCCGAGTGCGGCACCGGCCTGCTCCCGCAGGCGGGTTAGGCGACCGCGGCCCGCGGCCCGGGCCGACATCCACCCATGGTGTCGGCGCGGCCACTTCGCGTCACGGCGGGCTACTTGATGTCCGGTACCGCGGTGTCGTTCTTGAAGGCGTCGAAGACCTGCTTGGACTTGGCGGCGTCCCACAGTACCGCCGACTCCCCGGTCTTGGTCCGGTAGTCCGGGTTGCCGATCGGGACGGTCAGGGTCTTGCCGCCGCCGCCGTTGACGTCCTTCATGGCGAGGAAGAGCGAGCCGAGGTCGGTGAGGCCGGCGTCGTCGTCGACGATGAGGGTGCCGAGGGCGGAGTCGACCAGCGGGTAGAAGGTGAACGGGTTCAGCACGGTGCCGGGGGAGGCCGCCTGGTGGGCGAGGGCGCCGAGGAACTTCTGCTGGTTGCGCATCCGGCCGAGGTCCTGGTCGGCCATCTGGTGGCGCTGGCGGACGAAGGCGAGGGCCTGCTTGCCGCTGAGGGTCTGGTCGCCGGCCTTGAGGTCGAGACCGGAGTCCTTGTCCTTGAGGTCCTGGTCGATGTGCATCTCGACGCCGCCGATGGAGTCGACGATGCCGACGAAGCCGGCGAAGCCGATCTCGGCGTAGTGGTCGATGCGGATGCCGGTGTTCAGCTCGACGGTCTGGACGAGGAGGCGGCCGCCGCCGTTGCCGAAGGCCGAGTTGATCTTCGAGGTGGTGCCCTTGAGGGTCTTGCCGCTGCTGCTCTTGTACTCGGGGATCGGCACCCAGGAGTCGCGCGGGATGCTCATCAGGGTGTTCCCGTTGTCCCCGACGTGCAGGATCATCATCGAGTCGCTGCGCTTGCCCTCGGTGTCGTGACCGGTGTGCAGGTCGTCCTGTTCCGAGTCGGTGAGGCCCTGGCGGCTGTCGGAGCCGACGATCAGCCAGTTGGTGCCCTTGCCGGCCGGCGGGCGGCCGGGGTAGTCGGCGAGCACGTTCTCGTGGTTGAGCTTGGAGTCGGCCCAGAACCAGGTCGAGACGGCGGTGACCATGACGGCGATCAGGAGGCCGAAGACCGACCACTTGACGATCCGGCGCCGCGGCCACCGCTTGGTCTGTATACCGCCCGGCTGGGCGCCGCCCGGCCCCCCGGGCCCACCCGGTCGTCCGGGACCACCGGGACCGCCAGGACCGCCGGGGCCCCCAGGCCCACCGGGGCGGACGGCGGGCTGCCCGCCCGGACCCTGCGGCGGGACGCCGCCGAGCCGGGACGGCTCCGGCTGTCGCGGCGCGGGCGCACCCGGCCCGCGCGGGTTCATCGACGACGGCAGCGGCGGTTCGGCCGCCGCGCCGCCCCCGCCGCGCCCGTACGCGCCGCCGTTGCCGCCGCCCCCATACGGGTTCCCGTCTCGGTACGGGTTCCCGCCGCCTCCCGGGCGGCCCTCCTGCCACGTGTTCATGTCGTCGAGGATGCCCGACCCCGCTCGTGCTGACTCCCCCCGGGGTACTCCACCAGGTCGCTTGTAGCAGTTTTGATGCACGGGTCGGATCGTTCCGCCGCAACTTCCGCGCCGCCGTACGACGGTGGGGACGGGCGGCGCGGGCGCCGGGTCGACGTGAGCCCGGTCACCACGCGTCACGTCACCCGCCGTTCAACTGGCGAAACGATTCTTGACCGGCTCGAACGCAGCGTGTTTGCATTTCGGGTATGGATCAGCGTTGGGCACTCACGCGTCGGCGGCACGTCGACCTGCGGCGTGGTGTGGCCTGTTCGCTCTGTCGCGGCTGAAGCGCGCCCACCGGATCACCTCGGCGTCACCCCACCCGCGCCGAGCACCTCACCTCGAACGCGTCGAACGCGTCGAACGCGTCGAACGCGTCGAGCACGTCGAGCACGTCGAGCACGTCGAAACACCTTCCAGGGCTCCGACCCGCAGCGGTCCTCCTGCGCCGCGTGGCGCCGCCCCCGCTTCCAGCCAAAGGTGAACCCCATGGCCACCGTCCTGTCCGTTTCCGGCTCCCCGTCCGCCACCTCCCGCACCACCCGCCTGCTGCGCCACGTCGACGCCGGGCTGGAGGCCCGCGGCCACCACGTCGTCCCGTTCGAGGCGCGCAGCCTGCCCGCGCACGCGCTGCTGTCGGGCGACTTCGACCACCCGGAGATCGTCGCCGTGACCGAGTTGTTCGCCCGGGCGGACGGCGTCGTGATCGGCACCCCCGTCTACAAGGCCGCCTACTCGGGCCTGTTGAAGGCCCTGCTGGACGTGCTCCCGCAGTACGCGCTGGCCGGCAAGGCCGTCCTGCCGCTGGCCACCGGCGGCTCGCCCGCGCACGTGCTGGCGGTGGACTACGCGCTGCGCCCGGTGCTCAGCTCGATGGGCGCCGGCCACATCACCCAGGGCTGGTTCGTGCTCGACCGCCACATCACCACCGGGGAGGACGGGACGACCCTGGTCGAGCGCGAGACCGACGCCCTGCTGGCCCCGGTCGTGGAGGGTTTCGCGCAGGCCCTGGAGCGGCTGGCCGTACCGGCGCTGACCGGCTGAGGAACCGGGGCCCGGGCCCCGTACGGGGCGTCCCCGAGACGGGGCGCGGCACCCCTTAGGGGGAGGGGGTGCCGCGCCCCGTAGATCCTTGGTTGGACGGCTTCATTCCGGCGGATGACGAGAGCGCCCGCTGTTCCTCCTAACGTTGTGGACGTCCCCGCTCGTGCCGACGAGGGGCGAGGTTCTCCCGGGAACCGGCGCCCGCCGGGCCCGGTGGGTGGGGTCAACTCCCGGTCGACGACCCTTCCCGCGCCATGCCCGCGTCCTGCGGCATGCCCGCGCACGGAGGGCCGGCCGGGGTCGACGGTCGGGCCCACTTCTTAGGAGACTCCAGTGACGACGGCAGCCACAGCCGTGTACGACCCCCAGCTTCCCGGCGGCGCACCCGCCGTCGCCGCCGCGGCCCGTCAGGTCAGCAAGGCGTACGGCGCGGGCGAGACCAGGGTCACCGCGCTCGACGCGGTGGACGTCGACATCCAGCGTGGCCGCTTCACCGCGATCATGGGCCCGTCGGGCTCCGGGAAGTCGACCCTGATGCACTGCCTGGCCGGCCTGGACACGGTCAGCGACGGGCGGATCTGGATCGGCGACACCGAGATCACCGGCCTCAAGGACAAGCAGCTGACCAGGCTGCGCCGGGACAAGATCGGCTTCATCTTCCAGGCGTTCAACCTGCTCCCGACGCTGTCCGCGCTGGAGAACATCACGCTGCCGATGGACATCGCCGGCCGTCGGCCGGACCAGGCCTGGCTGGACCAGGTGGTGGAGACCGTCGGCCTGGCCGGCCGGCTCAAGCACCGCCCGGCGCAGCTCTCCGGCGGCCAGCAGCAGCGCGTCGCGGTGGCCCGGGCGCTGGCCGCCCGGCCCGAGATCATCTTCGGCGACGAGCCCACCGGCAACCTGGACTCCCGGGCCGGCGCCGAGGTGCTCACCTTCCTGCGCCGCTCGGTCGACGAACTGGGCCAGACCATCGTGATGGTGACCCACGACCCGGTCGCCGCGGGCTACGCGGACCGCGTGCTCTTCCTCGCCGACGGCGTGATCGTCGACGAGATGCACGCGCCCACCGCCGACTCCGTCCTCGAACGCATGCGCCGTTTCGACGGCAAGCGGACCAGCTGAGCGGGCGGGACGGGACAGATGCTGCTCAAGACCGCTCTGCGGAGCTTCTTCGCCCACAAGGGCCGCATGGCGCTCTCCCTGATCGCCGTGATGCTGTCGGTCGCGTTCGTCTCCGGCACCCTGGTCTTCTCCGACACCGCGACCAGTACCTTCGACAAGCTGTTCGCCGCGACCGCCTCCGACGTCTCCGTCCAGCCGCCCAAGCCGGCCGAGGACGACGACCAGCAGGCCTCCGACAAGCCGCGGACCGTCCCGGTGGCGGCCGCGCAGCAGGTCGCCGCGGTGCCGGGGGTGAAGTCGGCGGTCGGCCAGGTCATGGTCGAGAACGCGACCCTGGTCGACCCGGCCACCAACAAGCTGGTCGGCCCGACGTCCGGCGCGCCGACCCTGGTCGGCAACTGGACCGAGACCCCGCGCAGCGCGGTGCACCTCACCCAGGGTCACGCTCCCCAGAACGCGGGCGAGTCGGTGCTGGACGCGGACACCGCGAAGAAGGCCGGGCTCGGCCTCGGCGCCAAGCTCCGGGTCGACAACGCCGACGGCCGGCACGAGTTCACGATCTCCGGCATCGCCTCCTTCACCACCACCAACCCCGGTGCGGCGCTGGCCTTCCTGGACACCCCGACCGCCCAGCAGGTGCTGCTCGGCGAGCAGGCGTACACCTCGGTCGAGGCGTTCGGCGACGGCAGCCGCGGCAACGACCGGCTCAAGGCCGACGCCCTGGCCAAGCTGGGCGCCGGCTACCAGGTGAAGACCGCGGCCGAGCAGAAGGACGAGAACACCAAGAGCATCGGCAGCGGCCTCGGCTTCATGAAGAACGCGATGCTCGGCTTCTCGCTCATCTCGGCGTTCGTCGGCTGCTTCCTGATCATCAACACCTTCTCGATGCTGGTCGCCCAGCGCACCCGGGAGATCGGCCTGCTGCGCGCCATCGGCGGCAGCCGCCGGCAGGTGAACCGCTCGGTCCTGGTCGAGGCGCTGATCCTCGGCGTGCTCGGCTCGACCCTCGGGGTCGCGGCCGGTCTGGGCATCGCGGTCGGCCTGATCAAGCTGATGAACGCGATCGGCATGAAGCTCGACGCGGGCGACCTGAAGATCGGTCCGACGGTGTTCCTCGCCGGGTACGCCCTGGGCATCGTGGTGACCCTGGTGGCGGCCTGGGTCCCGGCCCGCCGGGCGAGCCGGATCGCGCCGATGGCCGCGCTGCGCGACCACGGCACGCCGGCCGAGGGCCGCGCCAACCTGGTCCGCACGGTGGTCGGCCTGGTCCTGACGGCGGGCGGCGGCGGTCTGCTGGTGCTGGCCGCGCAGGCGGAGAAGGCGGCCACCGGCGGCCAGTACCTGGGTCTCGGCGTGCTGCTCACCCTGGTCGGCTTCGTGGTGCTCGGCCCGCTGCTGGCCACCGCCGTGGTGCGGGTGCTGGGCGCGCTGCTGCCGGCGCTGTTCGGTCCGTCCGGCCGGCTCGCCCAGCGCAACGCGATGCGCAACCCGCGTCGTACCGGGGCCACCGCCGCCGCGCTGATGATCGGACTGGCGCTGGTGATCGGCTCCTCGGTGTTCAGCGCCTCGACGGTCACCTCGGCCAACGCGCAGATCGACCGGTCGGTGGGCGCGGACTACATCGTCCAGGGCGGCCGCACCTCGATCACCCCCGAGATGCTGGACGCCGTCCGCCGGACCCCGGGCATCGACCACGTCACCACCCAGAAGTTCTTCAGCCCCAAGCTCCAGCTGCCGGACGGCCGGAGCGTGAAGACCAACCTCACCGCCGCGCCGCCCGCCTTCTTCGGCACCGACTTCCACCTCCCGGTCACCGCCGGTTCGGTGGACGCGATCGGGCGGGGCGAGCTGGGGATCGGCGAGGCCTTCGCGAAGGACCACGGCCTGAAGGTCGGCGACCAGGTGACCGTCGCCTACGGCAAGGGCCGCACCCAGGTGCTGCCGGTGGGCGCCGTGTTCGCGAAGGGCTCGCTGTTCGGCGACGGCTCCTTCGTCGACTTCGACACCATGGCCAAGGCCGTGCCCGCCGCCGAGCAGCCGCCGGTCTGGACGTTCTTCGCCAAGGCCTCCTCCGGAGCCGACGTCGCGAAGACGCTGACCGCCCTGGAGGGCGCGCTCAAGGAGTACCCGCAGCTGACCATCAAGGACCAGGCCGGCTACAAGGAGGTCGTGCAGTCCCAGGTCAACACCCTGCTCTACCTGATCTACGGCCTGGTCGGCCTCTCCATCACGGTCGCCGTGCTCGGGGTGGTCAACACCCTGGCGCTGTCGGTGGTCGAGCGGACCAGGGAGATCGGCCTGCTGCGGGCGATCGGGCTCTCCCGCCGCCAGCTGCGCCGGATGATCCGGCTGGAGGCCGTGGTGATCTCGGTGTTCGGCGCGGTCCTGGGCACCGGGCTCGGGCTGGCCTGGGGCGTCACCGCCCAACGGGTGCTGCGTGACCAGGGTCTGGCCACGCTCTCCGTCCCGACCACCACGCTCGCGGTGACGCTGGTCGCCTCGGTGGTGATCGGACTGGTCGCCGCCCTCGTCCCGGCCTTCCGGGCCGGGCGGATGAACGTCCTCGCGGCCATCGCGACGGACTGACCGGGGCCGTCGCGACGGACCGACCGCGGCCGTCACGACGGACCGGCCGGGCGGCGCGGGCCGCAGGACCCGGCGGTGGGGGGCCGCCGAGGGGGGAACGGGGGGCAGGGGCCGGGTGCGGGCAGCACCCGGCCCCTGCGGCACGGGCCGCCCCCGGCCGACTGAGATGATCGTCCGATGTTCGCCCCGGATACCCCGGACGCCCCGCCGCTGCCCAGCGCCGCGCCCCTCACCGCCGCCGCTGCCACCCGCTGGCGCGCCGCCCGCACCGCCTGGCGCCTGGACAGCCGCTGGTCGGCGCTGCTGCCGGCCGCCTTCGTCGTCCTGGCCACCGCGGTGGAGCCGACCCCCGGTGACTGCAACGTCCAGGGCGTCTGCCGGGACACCTGGGGCTCCTCGCTGGCCGCCTGGTCGGTGCTCGCCGAAGTGGTCCTGCTGGCCGGCCGGTTCTGCGGCCGGGCGCTGGTCCCGCCGGCCGTCCTCGCGGTGCTCTGGTACGCCCCGCACGGCCTGGTCACCCCGCTCGGCCGCTGGACGGCCGTCCTGGTCCACCTGCTGCTCTCCGCCGCGCTGATCGGCGCCGAGCTCGGCCGCCGCCGCGCCCGCCAGCAGCTCGACGAACTGATGGCCCCGCCCGTCCCCTTCCCCTGGACCGCCGCCGGAGCGCCCTCACCCGTCCACCCCGACGGCCCGCCGGTGCTGCGCCGCGCGCTCGGCGGCCTGCTGCTCGCCGCCGCCCTGGCGTTCCCGCTGTACGGGCTGTGGGGACAGGCCCGGCAGCAGGCGAGCGCCGAACGGGCCGACCAGGTCACCGGCACCGCGGGCGACACCGACCAGGACGGCGTCCTGACCGTCCGCTTCCACCCGCCCGGCGGCGGCCCGGAACGCACCGCCCGGCTGGACGTCTGGTGGGCCCGGCCGCCGCAGCCCGGCGAGGCCGTCCCGCTGCTGGTGGACGGCGCAGCCGTCCGCGCCGCCGGCGACGACTACGACCTCACCGGCGCGCTGACCGCCGGCGGCCTGCTCGCCCTGCCCGGATTGCTGCTGCTCGGTTCGGCCGCCACCGCGAACGCCCGCCGCTCCCGGCCCTCCTTCGCGGGCTCCGCGCCCGCCCTCGCCGTCCGGGTCCGCGCCGACGCCCGGGGCGACCTGCTGGTGCAGCCGCTGGACGGCCCGCCGGACGGCCCCGCGCTCTGGCGGCTGGTCGAGGGCGACCGCTACCGCTGGGCCCGCTACGGCGCCCCGGGCGGCGAGGGCCCGGCCTGGGTGCCCGAACACCTGGAGACCGAGGACGACGACGCCGACCACCTCGATCTCGAGGTCTCCTACGACGAGGAAGAGGAGGAGCTCGGGGACGTCTTCGACCGGCTGACCCCGGAGCAGGCCGCCGCCTGGCTCGCCCGTGCCGGCCGGAGCGTGCCGGCCGTGCTGTACCGGGGGCCCGACGGGCCGGAGCAGCAGCTCCTGGTCCGCCCCGGACTGCTGGACCACGACCCGCGGTGGGTGGCGGCCGTGGTCGCCCCCGCCGCCCGGGCCCCGCGGCCGGGCCGGCGCACCGAGGGCTACCGGGAGCGGGAACTGGCCGTCGCCGCCCTGACCGCCGAGACGGTGGCCGCCGCCCCCTCGGCCGGGCCGGACGCCGAACCGGTGCCCGCCCGGCGCTGGGAGATGCCGCTGCCGCTGCGGGCGGTGGCCGGTCCGGTGCCCGCACTGCTGCTCGCGGGCCTCGTCGTGCTGCTCGGCAGGAGCGGCTGGTGGGGCGGGCTGGTGCACCCGCTCCTGACCGGCACGGTGGCGATCCTCGCCTGCGGCCGCACCCTCTCCTGGCAGATGGTCGTCGACCGGGACGGCCTGCGGATGGCCACCGCGCTGCGCACCCGGACCTTCCGGTGGCAGGAGATCAACGCGGCCGCGGTCCACCACAACCTGCTCACCGTCCAGCTGCGCTCGGGCGAGGAGGTCACCGTCGGCAGCCGCCCGGCCGCCTGGCTGGCCGGACACTTCGGGGACCGCTACGACCCGGTGGAGCTGGCCCGGGCCGTCGCGACCGCCGCCCACCGGCCGGACCTGCGCCCGCACCGGTCGCTGCCGGACCGGCTGGGCGGCCCGCAGCACCTGCTGAACCGGTTGTCGCTGGCCGGCTACGCGCTCTTCACCATCGTTCACCACCTGCTCTGAACCTGCGCCGAACCTGCACCGAACCCGCGCGGCCACCGCCGAACCCCGCCGGGGGCGCCCTCCCGGGCTCCGTCCCGTCCTCCGGAAACCGCCCGTTCCGACCCGGCTGCGGGCCCGTACGGGGAGCGGAGTACGGTGGGCGTGATCAAGGAGCTCAACCGGGCGTCGCGGGCTGCGTGCAGCGGCCCGGACCGGGACAAGACGGAGACGTGTCCGCACCGGTACGGTTGGCCCCGATGAACACCAAGGCTGCTGAGGAGCTGCCGGCTGTCTCCGTGATCATGCCGGTGCTCAACGAGGAACGACACCTGCGGACGGCGGTCCGGCGCATCCTGGACCAGGAGTACCCCGGGCCGATGGAGGTGGTGATCGCCCTCGGTCCGTCCACCGACCGGACCGCGGAGATCGCGGCCGAACTGGTGGCGGAGGACCCGCGGGTACGGACCGTGCCGAATCCCACCGGTCGCACCCCCGCGGGGCTGAACGCCGCGATCCGTGGCTCGCGCCATCCGATAGTGGTGCGCGTGGACGGCCACGGCCTGCTCACCCCCGGCTACATCACCACCGCGGTCCGGCTGCTCGACGAGATGGACGCCGCCAACGTCGGCGGCATCATGCACGCCGAGGGCGAGACCGAGTGGGAGAACGCGGTCGCCGCCGCGATGACCTCCAAGATCGGTGTCGGCAACGCCGCCTTCCACACCGGCGGCCTGGCCGGCCCGGCGGACACCGTCTACCTCGGGGTGTTCCGGCGCGAGGTGCTGGAGAAGCTCGGCGGCTACAACGAGGAGTTCATCCGCGCCCAGGACTGGGAGCTCAACTACCGGATCCGCCAGGACGGCGGGCTGGTCTGGTTCACCCCGCAGCTCAAGGTGACCTACCGGCCCCGGCCGTCGGTGAAGGCGCTGGCCAAGCAGTACAAGGACTACGGCCGTTGGCGCCGGGTGGTCACCCGCTACCACCGCGGCTCGGTCAACCTCCGCTACCTGGCCCCGCCGACCGCCCTGCTGGCCGTCACCCTTGGGCTGGTGCTGGGCGTCGCCGTCCACCCGGCCCTCCTCGCGGTGCCCGGCGCCTACCTGCTGGGCATCCTCGGCGGCGGGCTGGTCGGCGGCCGCGGCCTGTCCTTCAAGGCCAGGGCGATGCTGCCGGTGGCGCTCGCCACCATGCACCTCAGCTGGGGCTTCGGCTTCCTCACCTCGCCCCGCTCACTGGCCCGCCGGGTGATAGGCAGCGTCGGACCGGCCGCCAAGGACGTGCTCTCCAGGGCGAGCTGACGCCGACCCGGCAGGGTTTGTCCGACAATTTCCGCCGGGCGCGCGAATTGTCGGACGAACCCTGAGAGTCGAGCCCGCACCGCTATCGTCGGTGCGCATGGCGACAGTTGAGGGCGGGCCCGGCGCGGCCCGGATCGAGCCGAGCGCGGACGTCGACGAACGGGCCGTCATCGGCGCGGGGACGACGGTCTGGCACCTCGCCCAGGTCCGCGAGGACGCGGTGATCGGCGCCGAGTGCGTGATCGGCCGCGGCGCCTACGTCGGCCCAGGCGTCCGGATCGGGGACCGGGTCAAACTGCAGAACCACGCGCTGGTGTACGAGCCCGCGCTGGTCGAGGACGGGGTGTTCATCGGCCCCGCGGCCGTCCTCACCAACGACCGCCACCCCCGCGCGGTGACCCCGGACGGTCGGCCCAAGCGTCAACAGGACTGGTGCGCCGAAGGGGTGACGCTCCGTCAGGGCTGTTCGATCGGCGGCCGGGCGGTCCTGGTCGCCGGGGTGACGGTCGGCCGCTGGGCGCTGGTCGCGGCCGGCGCGGTGGTCCACCGGGACGTCCCGGACTTCGCTCTGGCCGCCGGCGTCCCGGCCCGCCGGATCGGCTGGGTCGGCCGCGCCGGCGAGCCGCTGGAGCCCGCCGGCGACGGCCGCTGGCACTGCCCACGCACCGGCGAGCACTACCGGGAGACGGACGGAACCCTCGCGCCGGCGTAGGGCCTGACCACTCGGCGCACACGTCCTACTTGGCGCACGCGTCGGTGTCGTCCGCCTGCACCCGCTGGAGGTCCTTCGGTGCCTCGGTCGGGGCCGCCGCCGGAGCGGCGAGGACGTCCTTGCCCAGCACCAGCACCAGCGGGCCCTTCGGATCCGCCTTCGGGTCCGGCCGGACGGCGTCGCCCGGCAGGCCGAGCGCGGCGGCCAGGGCGGCGGCCGCGGCGTCCTGCCCGGCCGGGAAGGACACCGCGGTGGTCGCGGTGACGGGCGCGTCGGGGGCGGTCGTGGCCTTGGCGAAGCCCTTGCTGCGGAGCTTGTCCACGGTGGGCCCCGACTGCCCGCGCGTCCCGCTGCCGTTGCGCACCGTCACCCGGACGTCCTTGGGGTCCACCGTCGGGGCGGCGGCGGTCGGGGCCGCCGCCGCGGTCTCCGGTGCGGCCGTGGCGGCGTCGGCGGGCGCGGCGGTCTCGGTCAGCGAGCGGTCGCCCGCGACCATCGAGAACAGCTGCCCGGCGTCCGGCTGCTTGAGCACCAGCCGGTCCTTGTCCTTGGGGTCGTCCAGGACCGGCACGGTGGCGAAGGTGATGTTCTTGGTGTCGACCTTGCTGAGGTCCAGCGCGAGGTCCTTGAGCTTGTCGACGCTGCCGATCCCGGAGTCCACGGTGAGCGCCTTGGTGGCGGCGTCGGCGAGCTTGTAGAGCTTGCTCGGGCTGGTCAGGGTGTCGTCGCTCTTGATCTTGCGGATCATCGAGCTGATGAACTGCTGCTGGAGCGGGATGCGGGTGAGGTCGCCCCCGAAGCCGACGGCGTGCCGGGTGCGGACGAAGGCCAGCGCCTCGTCGCCCTGGACCACGTGCCGGCCCTTGCTCATCTTCAGGTGCGAGTCCGTGTCGTTGATGTCCTTGGCCGCGCAGACCTCGACCCCGCCGACGGCGCTGGACAGCGTCTTCACCGCCTCGAAGTTGACCTGCACGAAGTGGTCGACCCGGATCCCGGTCATCTTCTCGACGGTCTTCCAGGTGCAGCCCGGGTCGCGCCCCTCCTGGCCGAGGCTGTTGTTGAACATGTCCCGCGCGGAGCCGGGGATCTTCTTGCCGTTGCTGCTCTGGCACTCCGGGATCGGCACCATCAGGTCGCGCGGGATGCTGATCGCGGTCGCGTTGGAGCGGTCCTTGGAGATGTGGAACAGCAGCGTGGTGTCGGCGTGCCCGGCGCTGCCCTCGTCGCCGTAGTCGCGGCCGAGGCCCTGCCGGCTGTCGGTGCCCAGCACCAGGATGTTGAGCGCGTCCCCGGCGGCCTTGGGCCGCTCCTCCTCGTTGCCCAGCTGGACCTTGACGGAGGTCAGGTTGCTGTTGAAGTGCTGGTACAGGTAGTACGCCCCGCCGCAGCCCGCGACCATCACCAGGGCGCCGGCCCCGGCGGTCCACTTGAGCGCCCGGCGGCGCCGGGTCCGCTTGGCGGCGGCGGCCGCCCGGCGCCGGGAGTCGCGGCGGCCCGGCCCGGGGGTGCCGGCGGTCCCGGTCCCGGACTCGGTGGCCGGCGTCTCCTCGGCGGCTCTCCGTTCGGCCGTCCGGCGGCGCTGCCCGGGGATTCCGGCGGCCGGGTCGAGGCGGTACTGGCCGGTTTCCGGGTCGCGCGTCCACTGGTCGGCGGGATCGACCTCCGGTTTGTCCTGCTGCACGGGGGTTCCCTACCTCCGACCGGTCACGGCTCCGGCTCGCCCGTTCGGCGGGCCGATCCGGACACACTAGACGAGCCGAACGGCGGAATCGCGCCGGTGTGATCTGCGCCATGTTCAGGTAATGGCCGGGTAAAGTTCCCTGGGTGTGCGGGATTTCCGGAAAACCCGTGCCGACCTGCGGCGCAGCCGCGGTCAGTGCTGCGCGCAGGCGTCCACGTCGGCCGTGCGTCCCTCGAAGGTGGGCGAGGCGTCCGCCGAAGGTGACGCCTTCGCCGGTGCCCCCGCAGCCCCCACGGCCCCGGCCGCCCCGTCCGACCCCGCGCCCGCACCTGCACCCGTCGCCACCGGGCTCGGGCTCGCACCCGCCCCGACACCGACGCCCGCCCCGGCCCCGACACCGACACCGGCCCCGGCGAAGGCGCTCGGCGACGGCGCCGAACCGGGCGGCCGGACGTCGACCGACCGGTCGTCCCGCAGCGCGGTGAACAGCTGGGTGGTCTGCGGCTGCACGAACTCGTCCCGGTCCGAGTCGTACCGGTACGGGCGGCGCGGCGCGGTCAGGAGCACCACATCCGCCGAGGGGATGTCCCGCAGGTCCTGGGTGAGGTCGTACAGCGCCCCGAGCGAGGACAGCCCGCCGTCCGCCTTGACCGAGGAGGTGGCCGCGTCCAGCACCGGCCACAGCCGCGCCGGGTTCAGCAGCACGCCCTGCGACTGCACCTTGCGGATCAGCGCGGCCAGGAACTGCTGCTGACGGCCCATCCGCTGGGTGTCGCTGCCGTCGCCCAGGCTCTCCCGGGCCCGGACGTAGCCGAGTGCCTGCTCGCCGTGCAGGGTCTGCCGCCCGGCGGGCAGGTCGAGTCTGGCGTCCTTGTCGTGGATCGCCTGCGGGACGCACACCTCGACCCCGCCGATCGCGTTCACCATCGTCTTGAAGCCGTTGAAGTCGAGGATCACGTAGTGGTCGATCCGGATGCCGCTGAGCTGCTCGACGGTGCGGATCGAGCAGGCCGCGCCGCCCATCTCGAACGCCCAGTTGAACTGCATCAGCCCGGCCTTGCTGCGGGTGCCGTCCGGCTTCTCGCAGACGGGGACGGTGACCATGACGTCGCGCGGGAGGGAGACCGCCGTCGCGTGCTTCCGGTCGGCGGCCAGGTGCAGCAGGATCGTGGTGTCCGAGCGCTGGGTGCCCGGCTCGCCGCCGTACGAGGAGTTGGTGCCGGAGCGGTCGTCGCTGCCGATCAGCAGGATGTTCTCGGAGCCCTTGGCCCCGGCGGTCCGGCTCGGCCGCTCGGCCTCCAGCCGGGCGAGCAACCGGTCGGTGGCCGAGTCGGTGCGGATGTTGCCGTCCAGCTTGCGGTAGGCGATCCAGAGCAGTGCCCCGGTGGCGACCAGCAGGAACGCGACGACGCCGGCGGTGATCATCAGCCACCGCCGGCGCCGACGCGGGCGTTCGGGTTCGGAAGGGTGCGCATCCGTCGGGGGCGGGTCGGTCGGGAGGTGCGCGGTGTCGTCCTCGGCCATGGCAGGGATCCCTACCCGCCCGGTCCGACCCGGGGGTTACCCGAGGCGCAGTGTCACCCGTTCGGATTCGGTCCGCTTCTCCCACTGCTCGGGTTCGAGCCCCTGCGAGTTGCGGCACAGCACCACCGAGGCGCCGGCCGCCAGCGGCGCCAGCAGGCCGGCCTCCAGACCGGTCCAGTCGTCGAACGAGAGGGTGGACAGCACCCGGTCGCCGGGCTTGAGCCCGAGCCGGGCGGCCCCCTCCCGGGCCAGCGCGACGGTCTGCTCGCCGGTCAGCTTCAGCGGCAGCCCGTCCACGGCGGTCTCCAGCGCGTGGCCGTCCGGGGCGACGGGCGAGTACGGCGCGAAGCGGTCGCCCTGGCCGGGCACCTCGGCGGCGTAGTCGAGGAAGCCGTCGGGGCGCTGCGGGAAGCGTCCGCCGAGCGGGCGCAGGGCCAGGGCCACCCGCTCGCCCTCGCAGGCCTGGGCGGCCGCCAGTCCGTCCGGACCGCTGACCACCAGGTCGGCGTCGGCCGGGTCGCCGCCGGGCACCGCCGACACCCCGACCGACCAGCAGGCCAGCAGCCAGACGGCGCTCTGCCAGTGGGCGGGGAGCAGCAGCACGGCCCGGTCGCCCGGGCCGGCGTTCAACTCGTCCTGGAGGAGGTTGGCCGTCTTGGCCACCCAGTTGTCGAAGGTCCGGGCGGACAGCTCCACCCGTTCGCCGGTGGCGTCGTCGTAGAAGGTGACCAGCGGGGCCGCGGGATCGACCGTGGGCGTGCCGCCTCGCAGATATGCGTGCAGCAGTTCGACGGGGGTGCGGGCATCGGCAGCGAAATGCGCAGTCATGGTGCGCCCCAGCCTACGGCCTTCGAGTGGGCCGTCGGGAGGGGTGGCGGACCGGGCGCGAGGCGGCGTGGCGAGCGGCCCGATTTGCCGCCACCATCCGGTTTATGCGCCTTTCCCTCCCGGCCGCCGTGCTCGCCGGCTGCACCGTCGCCCTGCTCCTCCAGCCCGCCGCCACCGCCGGCCCGGCCGACCCCGACGGCGCCCGGCGCCGCGGCTCCGCCGGCGGCGGGTCGGTCACCTCGCTGCCGCTCGGCCCCGGCCCCGCCCTGGCCCCGCGCACCACCCGGCCGTTCGAACTCCTCGGCGTCGGCTGGGACGGCCCGGCGGACGCGCTGGCCGGCGGCGCCGTCCGGGTCCGCACCCGGGACGCGGCCACCGGCCGCTGGGGCGACTGGCACGACCTGGAGGCCGACACCGAGGACGGCCCCGACCGCGCCCCGCGCGGCGCCACCGCGCCGCTGTGGACGGGTCGCAGCGACGGCGTCGCCGTCGAGGTGCGCCCCGGCCCCGCCGGGCCCCCGCCCGGCCTGCGGCTCGACCTGGTCGACCCCGGCCAGGGCGCGCCCTCGCCCGCCGCCCGGGTCCTGCCCAGCCGCCCCGCCGACGGCCACCAGGCCCCGCGCCCCGCCATCGTCGCCCGGGCCGGGTGGGGCGCGGACGAGTCCCTGCGCGACCGGACCTTCGAGTACACCGGCCCGGTCCACGAGGTGTTCATCCACCACACCGCCACCGCCACCGACTACGCCTGCTCCGACGCCCCCCGGGTGATCAGGTCGATCTACCAGTACCACGTTCAGAGCAGCGGCTGGCGGGACATCGGCTACAACTTCCTGGTCGACCGTTGCGGCACCGTCTACGAGGGCCGGGCCGGCGGCGTCGACCTGCCCGTCCACGGCGCCCACACCCTCGGCTTCAACACCGACTCGGCCGGCGTCGCCGCCATCGGCACCTACGTCGGCGACGCCCCGCCCCAGCCCCTCCTGGACGGCCTGGCCGCCATCGCCGGCTGGAAGCTCGGCCTCGCCGGCCACCCCGCCGACGGCCGCACCAAGCTCACCTCCGCCTCCGACGCCAGCCGCTACCCCAAGGGCACCGTCGTCGACTTCGACGCCGTCTCCGGCCACCGCGACGCCTTCAACACCGAATGCCCCGGCAACGCCCTCTACGCCCGGCTCCCCGCCCTCCGCACGGCCGCGGCCCACCTCCAGGCCCCCTGACGCGCCGCACCGCACCGCCCTACGCCGGCCCGGGCCCCCGCCCGACCAGCCCCCGCAGCTCCGCCGTCAACGCCGCCGCCAGGTCCGGCCGGAGGTCGTAGCGCGCCGGCGTGTTCTGCAGCAGTCCGATCCGCCAGCCCGCTCCGGCGTTCACCGCGATCACCGTCTGCACCGCGTTGAGCGCCGGGTCCAGGTCCTCCGCGGCGTCCGGCACCAGCCCCGCGACGGCGTCCAGCTGCGCCACCCCGGGCCCCAGCGCGCGGACCCGGCGCACCCTGGCCACGTACTCCGGCGTCGCGTGGTCCGCGAAGAGCCGCCCCAGTTCGGCGGCGATCACCGACCGCCCGCAGTGCCGGGTGCCGTCGAAGCCGATCACCTCCCCGTCCTCGGCGAACGGCCCGGCGAAGGCCGAACCGTCCCGCTGGTTCCACCCGTCCAGCGCCCGGTGGTACAGCGCCCGCACCGCGCTCTCGTCCCCGGAGGACAGCTCCGGCAGCCGCGTATCGTTCATATCCCCATGGTCGACGAAGGCGGTGGAGCCGGACAGCGGAGGAGGTGCGCGGCGGTGACGGGCGAGTCGGTACGGCGCTGGCGGCCGGGTTTCCCGCTGGACGTCGCCCGGACGCTGCTGCCGCTGCGCCGGGGCCCCGCCGACCCGGCGTACCGCACCACCGGCGACGGCGCGCTCTGGCGGGCGTCCCGGACCCCGGCCGGGATCGGCACGCTGCGGGTGCTGGCGCGCCCGGCCGCCGGCGAGGTGGAGGCGACCGCCTGGGGCCCGGGCGCACCGTGGCTGTTGGAGCGGCTGCCGGTGCTGCTGGGCGCGCAGGACGACCCGGAGGCCCTGGTGCTGCCGCCCGGCCCGCTGCGGGACGCCCAGCGCCGCACCGCCGCGGTCCGCCTCACCCGCACCGGGCTGGTCCTGGAGTCCCTCGTCCCGGCGATCCTGGAACAGAAGGTGACCACCGACGAGGCCTACCGCGCCTGGCGCACCCTGCTACGGGACTTCGGCACCGCGGCGCCGGGCCCGGCCGAGGGCATGCGGGTGGCGCCGTCGGCCCGGGAGTGGGCGCTGGTGCCGAGCTGGGAGTGGCACCGCGCGGGGGTGGACCCGAAGCGCTCGGCGACGGTCATGCGCGCCGTCCGGCTGGCGCCCCGGCTGGAGGAGGCCGCCGCGATGGACCACGCCGAGGCCTTCGCCCGGCTCACCGCCGTCCCGGGGATCGGCCCCTGGACGGCCGCCGAGACCCTGCAACGCAGCAACGGCGATCCGGACGCGGTCTCGGTCGGCGACTTCCACCTGCCCAACCTGGTCGGCTGGGCCCTGGCCGGCCGCCCCCGCAGCGACGACGCCCAGATGCTCGCCCTGCTCGAGCCCTACCGCCCGCACCGCCACCGCCTCTGCCGCCTCCTGCTGGCCACCACCCCCCACGCCCCCCGCTACGGCCCCCGCCTCACCCCCAACGACCACCGGCGGCGATGAGCCGGAAGCGCTGTGCGGTGTACACGCCGGTGTGTACGCTCGACGCGTGACTGACGCACTGAGCATCCGGGAACTGCGTGCGAACATCGCCGAGGTGGTCAACCAGGCCGAGGCCGGCGAGATCACCGTGATCACTCGGAAGGGCGAGCGGGTCGGAGCGGTCGTGCCGATCGAGATCCTCGACGCCATCGAGGATGCCGCCGACGAACTGCTCGCCCGTGAGGCCGAGCAGCACCGGAACGATCCCACCGTGACCATGGCCGAGCTCCTGGCCGACCTGTTCGACTCGCCCAGGGACCCGTCCGGGAGCGCTGCGTGAAGTACGCGTTCCGCTTCACCGCGCATGCCAGGCGCCAGCTGCGTGACATCAGCCAGGTCGACGCGATGCGGATCCTCACCGCACTCACCGTTCTCGGCGAGGACCCGTACGTCGATGGCCCGGATGCCAAGATGCTGGCGGGTCACGTCGGCCTCTACCGTCTCCGCGTCGGCGTCCACCGCGTGGCCTACGAGATCCACGACGGCGTGTTGGTGATCCTCGTGGTGGCCGTTGGAAATCGCCGCGAGATCCATCGCGGTCTCTGAACCGCTACCGCACCTCGATGAAGGCGTCGGCGTCGCGTTCCGGGCGTTCGCGCGGGGGTTCGGCGGGGCGGCCGACGGCGATGGCGCCCATCGGGTCCCAGCCGCCCGGGAGGTCGAGGGCCGCGCGGACGGTGTCGCGGCAGAACATGGTGGACGACACCCAGGCGGAGCCGTAGCCCTCGCCGGTGAGGGCGACCAGGAGGTTCTGCACGGCGGCGCCGGCGGCGACGGTGAACATCTCCCGTTCTGCGGCGGCGCGCCGCTGGTCGGGGTAGTGGTGCGAGCCGTCCATGACGAGGCAGGGCACCACCAGGTAGGGCGCGTCGCGCAGGACGTCGCCGCGGGCGGTGCGGCGGGCGATCCGGGCGTCGTCCCAGCCGTCGAGTTCGCGCAGGTCGCGCTGCCAGGCGGCGAGCATCGCGTCGAGCAGCCGGGTGCGGGCCCGCGCCGTCTCCAGCAGGACGAACCGCCACGGCGTGGTGTGGTGCGGGGCGGGCGCGGTGACGGCGGCGGCGACGGCGCGGCGCACGGCGCCGGGGTCGACCGGGGCGTCGGTGAAGGAGCGGACGGTGCGCCGCAGGGTGACGGCCCGGCGCAGCGCCTCGGAGGTGCCGAGCCGGAACATGTCGTCGACGGCGGGGCGGACCAGCGGCCGGGTGCCGTCGCCGTCCTCGGCGGTGACGAGGTGGCCGAGCCCGCGGACGACGGCGACCGGCACGCCGCTGGTCTTGCCCTTCACCAGGTCGGCGGCGGCGGCGAGTTCGTCGGCGGTGGCGGTGACGGTGAGCGCCAGCTCGTTGCCGTGGCTGTCGGTGCGCCCGCGGTGGTCCTCCAGCACGGACAGCCCGGCGGCGCCGATGGCGACGTCGGTGAGCCCGTTGCGCCAGGGCCGGCCGAAGGTGTCGGTGACGACGACGGCGAGCCGGCGGCCGGTGAGCTGCTGGAGCCGCCCGCGCAGGGCGCGGGCGGAGGCGTCCGGGTCCTCGGGCAGCAGCAGGACGGTGCCGGGGGCGGTGTTGGAGGCGTCGACGCCGGCGGCGGCCATGACGAAGCCGTTGCGGTTCTCGACGATCCGGGCGTGGCCGCGCCGGGCGACCACCCGGACGGTCTCGGCCTCGATCGCGGCCTCGCGGTCGGCGGCGTGCAGCAGCCGGCCCTCGGCCTTGCTGACGATCTTCGAGGTGACGATCAGGATGTCGCCGTCCTGGTACTCGCCGGCCTTGGCGAGCAGCGCGGCGAGGTCGGTCCCGGCGTCGATCTCCGGCAGCCCCTCGACCGGCAGGATCCGCAGGCTCATGCGCCCGCCCCGCTGCGCCCGCGCCCGCTCACTTGCGCACCTGCTCGGCGAGGGCGAGGGCGGCCCGGGCCATCTCGGCGGTGGCCTCGACGTCGGTCATCAGCAGCGGGACGGCCCGGCAGGCGATCCCGGCGGCTTCGACGGCGGCGACCGAGGCCTGGTCGGCGGTGTCGACGAGCCAGCCGTCGATGAGTGCGGCGCCGTAGTTCAGCGCGACCGCCTCCGCGGTGGCCTCGACGCCGACGGCGGCGAGCACCTTGTCGGCCATGCCGCGCACCGGGGCGCCGCCGATGATCGGGGAGAGCCCGACGACGGGGGCGGGGGCGGCGGCGACGGCCTCCCGGATGCCGGGGACGGCGAGGATGGTGCCGATGGAGACGACCGGGTTGGACGGCGGGAAGAGGATGACGTCGGCGGCGGCGAGGGCCTCCAGGACGCCGGGCGCGGGCTTCGCGGTGTCGGCGCCGACCGGGATGATCGCCTCGGCGTCGACGGCGGCGTGCAGCCTGACCCAGTACTCCTGGAAGTGGATCGCCCGGGTGCCCTGCTCGTCGGTGATCCGCACGTGGGTCTCGACCCGGTCGTCGCTCATCGGCAGCAGCCGTACGCCGGGCTTCCAGCGCACGCACAACGCCTCGGTGACCTGGCTGAGGCTGTAGCCGGCGGTGAGCATCTGGCTGCGGACGAGGTGGGTGGCGAAGTCGCGGTCGCCGAGCCCGAACCACTCGGGGCCGACGCCGTACTCCTTCATCTCGGCCTTGATCGACCAGGTCTCGTCGGTACGGCCCCAGCCCTGCTCCTCGTGGATGCCGCCGCCGAGGGTGTACATCACGGTGTCGAGGTCGGGACAGACCTTGAGGCCGTAGAGGTGGATGTCGTCGCCGGTGTTGCCGATGACGGTGATCTCGTCCTGCGGTCCGACCGCCGCGAGGAGTCCGCGCAGGAAGCGCGCTCCGCCGATTCCGCCTGCCAGTGCCACGATGCGCATGGGTTCATCCTGCCACGGTCCGACTGCCCGTCAGCCCGGTCGCCGGCCCGGCCGTCGGCGGGTGCGACGGCCGGGCCGACGTGGGCGGGTGCTCAGTGCGCCTCGGCCTGGGCCTGCGGGTGCTGCTCGGGGACGGCGGTGCCGCCGTACTGGTTCATCTCGGTGAGGCCCGGGGTGTAGAGGTGGATGGAGACGGCGGGTTCGAGCGTGCCGTTGACCACCTCGTGGAGGTAGCCGGAGGAGAAGACCCGCTGCCCGCCGGGGCGCAGGGTGCGGGCTCCCTCGCCGGCGCGGGTGAGCGAGCGTTCGATCAGCTCGCCCTGGACGACGGTCATCACGCCGGAGGACTCGCCGTGGTCGTGGAAGCCGCTGCTCTGGCCGGGCAGCCAGCTGAGCAGCCAGACCTCGTAGCCGGGGCCGGTCTCCAGCCGGGCGTACCAGCGGGTGAGCGCGTCGTAGCGGACCAGGGGTTCCCAGCGGGCGCGGTCGGCGGCGATCTCGCGGATCAGCCGGGCGTGGCCGGCCACGGTGGTGGGGTGGCGGGGCAGGTCGGTGCGGGCCAGGTGCGGGAAGGCGAGCGGGTCGCCGGCGATGGAGACGTCGCTGAGACCGTCGGTCCAGCCCCGGGCGGGCGCGGTGGGGGCGGTGGGCGCGGGGCTTCGGCGGGCGATTTTGCTGCGGTCGCGGTTCCGCTTGCGGATACGGGTCATACGCACGGGAGTCGTCCTCGGAGTGGCGGCTGTTCGTCGGGGATCAGCCGGATCCGGGATGTCCTGGGACGGGAATCGCGGGCGGCCTCTGTGCTTCCTGGGGGCGGCGCGCGGTGGGACGCGGGCGCCTAGATACAGCAGGAACAGAGGCGACAACAAGAGCTCACGGCACGGCGGAGCGTGGAACCGCTCCGGGGGCTGGCGAACTCTGACATAGGGGAAAGGAGACCGCATCCGTGGGGCCGGTGTCAAACACAGGGATGCGGCATTCGAGGGGGTTACGCCAAGAAGTTGCCCGGATGGGGTGATAAATCACGCTCTATGTTTCGATGGGAAGATCGCCGGGAAGGCAGGGCGATGACCGGCCTGTGATGGTGACCGAGCGTCACTCGCCGAATGGTTGTGGCTGGTTCGACGCCGTTCGGGGCTTTCGGATCGAAGGTCCAATGTGTCCGAATATGTACACTATTCGTAACGGCTTGGTGCCGGGGAGTGAATCCTCGCCCCAATACCAGAGCTCGGCTTGACTGAGCCAGAGTGACGCAACTGTAATTTCACTCGTGTCGTCGGCCGCACGAGGCAACGGCAACCACGGGGACGCCAAGTAGGGGCAGAGGAGGCGCGCCACATGAGCGAGCTCTTTGAGCTGTTGATCGGTGACGGCATCACGGAGGAGGAAGAGGAACTCGGTTGGCAGGAGCGCGCGTTGTGCGCCCAGACCGACCCCGAGTCCTTCTTCCCCGAGAAGGGCGGCTCCACGCGCGAGGCCAAGAAGGTCTGCCTCGCCTGCGAGGTCCGTTCGGAATGCCTGGAGTACGCCCTCGCCAATGACGAGCGGTTCGGCATCTGGGGCGGCCTCTCCGAGCGCGAGCGCCGCCGGCTCAAGAAGAGCGCGGTCTGACCGGGGCGGCCGCCGACCCCCGCTGACCCTTCGACAACCACACGGCAGTACGGGCGCCTCACCGCGGCGGTGGGGCGCTTTCGTGTTCCCTGCCGGCTCTTCACCGGTCCCGCACCGGCACCGCGGACGAAGCCGCCATCCGGAGCCGTTAGTGTGGTGCGCCATCCGGTTGCCGTTCACCGGCTGTGTCCACCGAGAACTGAGGCCCGCGCACTCGATGACCGTCTACAGCCACCAGAGCGGCTTCACCGCTGCCAGGCCGCCCGCCTACCCGCGCCACCTGGTCACCGCGGTGATCGTCTCGCACGACGGGGCCCGCTGGCTGCCGCAGGCCCTCGCCGGCCTGCTCGGCCAGGACCGCCAGGTCCAGCGGGTGCTCGCGGTCGACACCGGTTCCACCGACAACTCTCCGCAACTGCTGGCGGACACCCTCGCGGACTGGCTGCCCGAGAGCGGCCCGCTGCTCCTCGGCCGCCGGGCCGGCTTCGGCACCGCCGTCGCCGAAGCCGTCTTCGGCAGCCCGCCGCTGCGCCCGGAGGACCTGCCGTACCGGCTCGACCCCTCCGGCTACGACCCGGTCACCGGCGGCTGGGACGACTTCGGCGACCCGCTCGCCCAGGAGGACGACCTCGGCCGCGGCGGCCCGCGCGAGACCCAGCCCGTCGAATGGCTCTGGCTGCTGCACGACGACTGCGAGCCGCAGACCGACGCGCTGCGCCGGCTGCTCCAGGTCGCCGACTCCACCCCCAGCGCCGCCGTGGTCGGCCCCAAGCTGCGCAGCTGGTACGACCGCCGCCAGCTGCTGGAGGTCGGCGTCACCATCGCCCGCTCCGGCCGCCGCTGGACCGGCCTCGACCGCCGCGAGCAGGACCAGGGCCAGCACGACCAGGTCCGCCCGGTGCTCGCCGTCTCCAGCGCCGGCATGCTGGTGCGCCGCGACGTCTTCGAGGAACTCGGCGGCTTCGACAAGGCGCTGCCGCTGATGCGCGACGACGCCGACTTCTGCTGGCGGGTCAACGCCGCCGGCCACCGCGTGGTGATCGCCCCCGACGCCGTGCTGCGGCACGCCGAGGCGGCCAGCCGCGAGCGCCGCGCCATCGACTGCGGCCCCGCCCACCCGCACCGGGTGGACAAGGCCGGCGCCGTCTACACCCTGCTCGCCAACTGCAAGGGCGCGCTCTTCCCCTACGTCCTGCTGCGGCTGGTGCTCGGCACCCTGCTGCGGGCCGCCACCAACCTGCTCGGCAAGGACCCGCGCCAGGCCTTCGACGAGCTCACCGGCCTCGGCCACGAACTCGTCCGCTTCCCCCGGCTGCTGGCCGCGCGCAAGCAGCGCGCCCGCACCCGGGCCGCCGACGCCCTGGACGATCGCACGCTCTTCCCGCCGCCCGGCGCCACCGCCCGGCTCGCCGTCGAGGGCGTGATCGGCTCCCTCGGCATAGGGGGAGAGGACGACACCGGCCGGCACGGCTCGGTCGAGGCCGGGCCGGGCGGCGAGGACGACGAGGACCTGGTCGTCGAGCAGTTCACGCTGATCAAGAAGCTGGCCCGGCGTCCGGCGCCGGTGCTGTTCGCGGCCCTGCTGGTGTTCGCCCTGATCGCCTGCCGAGGCCTGTTCGGCAGCGGCGAGCTGTTCGGCGGCGCCCTGCTGCCGGCCACCGACGGCGCCGGCGGCCTCTGGTCGATGTACGCGGACGCCTGGCATCCGATCGGCACCGGCTCCACCGCCGCCGCGCCGCCGTACCTCGGCGTGCTCGCGGTGCTGTCCTGGGTGCTGTTCGACCACGCCGACCTCGCGCTCACCCTGCTGGTCGTGCTCACCGTGCCGCTGTCGGCGGTCAGCGCCTACCTGGTGTCCCGGCCGCTGCTGGACTCCAAGCTGGTCCGGGCCTGGGCCAGCGCCGCCTACGCGCTGCTGCCCGCCGCGACCGGCGCGCTCGCCCAGGGCCGGATCGGCACCGCCGTCCTCGCCGTGCTGCTGCCGCCGCTGGCCCGCGCCGCCGCGATCGCGGCCGGTCTCGGCATCCGCGACGAGAGCGCCGCTAAGGGCGCCCGCCCGGGGTGGCGGCCGGTCTGGATGACCGTCCTGCTGCTCACCCTGGCCACCTCCTTCGTGCCGTTGACCTGGGCGCTCGCGCTGCCGCTGTGCCTGGCGACGCTGGTCGTCGCGGTGGTCCGCGGCGGCGCCTTCGGCTCGGGCGGCGCCGCGCTGCGCCTGCTCGGCCTGCGCGTCCTGGTGATCCTCGCGCTGCCCGTCCTGGTGCTGGCGCCGTGGTCGCTGACGGTGCTGACGCACCCGCAGTGGCTGCTGCTGGAGGCCGGCCTGCCCGGCCTGCACGGCACCGGTGCGAGCGCGGCCGGCCTGCTGCTGGTCAACCCCGGCGGCGCCGGGGTGCCGCCGGTCTGGCTGTCGGCCGGCGTGGTGCTCGCCGCGCTCGCCGCACTGCTGCGCGCCGACCGCCGCCGCGCGGTGCTGGCCGCCTGGGGCGCGGCCGGTGCGGGCCTGGTCTTCGCGGTCGCGGTGGCGGGCACCTCCGTCACCCCGGCCTCCGGCGGCCCGGCGGTGCCCGCCTGGGCCGGCCCGGCCTCGCTGATCGCCGGGATCGCCCTGCTGGCGGCCGCCGCGATCGGTGCCGACGGCGCCAACGCCCGCGTGGCCGGGATCGCCTTCGGCTGGCGCCAGCCGGTGGCCGCGCTGGTGGTGGCCGCCGCGGTGCTGGCCCCGCTGGGCACCGGCCTGTGGTGGGCGCTCACCGGCGCCGGCAAGCCGCTGCACCGGGCCCAGGCCGGCCAGGTGCCCGCGTTCATCGCGGAGGAGGCCGGCACCACCGACCGGTCCCGCACCCTGGTCGTCACCGGCGACCCGGGCGGCGGCGCGGTCCGCTACACCGTGGTCCGCGGCGCGGGCCTGACGCTCGGCCAGGCCGAGTCCACCGTCGACCCGGCGACCGGCACCCAGGACGGCCTGAACAAGATGGTCGGCAGCCTGCTGGCCGGTTCCGGCGCCGACCAGGCCGGTGCGCTCTCCGGCTACGGCATCGCCTACGTGCTGGTCCAGAAGTCGGTGATCGCCACCTACAAGGACGTCCTGGACACCACCCCCGGCCTGGTCAAGGCCAACCAGGACGGCGACTCCGCGCTCTGGCAGGTCACCGGCGCCCCCGCCGTCCGCGCGGTGATCACCGCCCCGGGCGCCGCCCCGGTGGTCGTCCCGGCCGGGGCCCGCGACCTCACCGCCACCGTCCCGGCCGGCCCGGACGGCCGGGTGCTGCGGCTCGCCGAGTCCGCCGCCCCCGAGTGGAAGGCCACCGTGGGCGGCACCGCGCTGGAGTCCGTCACGGTCGACGGCTGGGCGCAGGGCTTCAAGCTCCCGGCCGGCGGCGGCAAGCTGTCCGTCACCCGGGAGGACGGCTTCGCGCACACCGGCTGGATCTGGGCCCAGGTGCTGCTCGGCCTGACCATCCTCGTGCTGGCCCTGCCCGGACGCCGCAGCCACAAGGACGACGACCTGCCCGAGGAGGTGGTGGCCGCCGCCGCGCTGGCCGCCGCGGCCCAGGCGCAGGCGCCCGCCCCCGGCAGCCGCCGGGCCCGCCGGATGGCCGAGCGCGGCGAGGGCGGCGAGGACGGCGGGGTGTACGAGGGCCCGCCGGGCGCGATCCCGGCGCAGCCCGCCGGCGAGCCGGTGGCCGAAGCGGTCCAGGCGGCCGCGGCCGTCCAGGAGACCGAGCCGTACACCGACCCGTACCAGACGTACCAGCAGGCCGACCCGTACAGCTACGACCAGTACGCGGCCCAGCAGCCGGTGGCCGCGCCGTACGGCGGCCAGGGGTACGACGGCCAGGGCTACGAGGGCTACCAGCCGCAGGCGTACCCGCAGCAGGGCTACGAGCAGCAGCCGTACCCGCAGGAGCAGCAGTACGGCTACGAGCAGCAGCCCTACCAGCAGACGGAGCACCAGCAGCCGTGGGTGCCGGGGCAGCCGCAGGCCGAGCCCTACTACGACCCCAACGACCCGAACGACCCCAACGGCACGGGCCGGTACCCGCACCAGCACGGATCGGGGAGCTGACCCGCGATGAAGAAGCCCGCATTCAGGAAGAAGTCCGCGCCCGAGGCCGTCGAGCCGACGGAGGCCGCCGAGGCCGGGCAGTCCGGGCACGCCCCGGCCCAGGCGCCGGAGCCCGCAGCCTCCGCCCGGCCGGCCGGGCGGTCCGGGGGCACCAGGACCACGCAGTCCCTGCTGGCCGCGGCCGTCGTGCTCGCGGCGGTGTTCGGGATCGCCGAGACGCGCCCGCCGGCCGCCCCCGCCAAGGCGGACGGTGGCGTCGCCCCGACCACCGCGCAGGTCGAGCGGACGGCGGCGGTCTGCCCGCAGCCGCTCCAGGGCCTGACCGGCTCGACCACGCTCACCGCCTACACCCCGCCCGGGACGGGCGGCGCCACCGGCGGGGCCGGCTGGCTCTCCGACGCCGCCGCGCCCGCGACCCCGCCGACCACCGCGCCCTCCGCCCCGGCGGCCGGCGCCCCCGCCGCGCCGTCCGGCTCGGCCGCCCCGGCCGCCCCGGACAAGGGCGCCGCGCCCGCCGACGCCCGGCTGACCCTGGCCAAGCCCGGCACCCCGGCCACCGGCCCGGCCGCCAACGGCGACACCGCGCCCGGCACCGGGGCCGTCGCCACCGGCGCCCTCGCCCCCGGCTTCACCGTCACCCAGACCACCGTGGTCACCGAGCAGCGCGGCCTCGGCCTGTCCGGCCTCACCTGCACCCCCGCGGGGACCAGCTTCTGGTTCGCCGGGGCCAGCACGGCCGGCGACCGGGTCGACTACGTCAGCCTGGTGAACACCGAGTCCTCCGCCGCCGTGGTCGACATCAAGCTGTACGGCGACAAGGGCCTGATCGAGAACGACGCCGCCAACGGCATCACCGTCGCCCCCGGCAGCTCCCAGTCCGTGCTGCTGCCGACGATCAGCAAGGGCGCGGTCAACGACCTCGCCGTGCACGTGGTCGCCCGCAGCGGGCGGGTGGGCGCCGCGCTGCACGCCGCCGACGGCGGCAGGGGCGCCGACTGGATCCCGGCCTCGGCCGAGCCGGCGGCCACCCAGGTGCTGCCCGGCCTGCCCGCCGACACCTCCGCCGCCCACCTGGTGGTCTGGGCGCCGCCGGAGGACGACGCCGACCTGAAGATCCAGCTGTCCGGCAAGAACGGCTGGTTCACCCCGGCCGGCAACGAGTCCATCCACATCAAGGCGGGCATGGTGGCCGCCGTCGACCTCGGCAAGGTCACCCGCGACGAGGTCGCCGGGCTGCGGCTGTCGCCCACCGACGACAAGCACCCGACCCCGGTCGTGGCCGGCCTGCGGGTCGACCGGGCCGGGGGCGGCGGCAAGAGCGACGCCGCCTGGCTCACCGGCACCGGCCCGGTCGGCGCCCGCGCCACGGTCGCCGACAACCGGGCCGGCGCGTCCACGCTGTTCCTGACCTCCGCCGGCGACGCCGCCACCGTCCGGGTCACCGCCTCGGCCGGCAGCGGCGGCGGCACCCCGGTGAGCAAGGACGTCCAGCTGCCGGCCGGCGGCACGGTCGCCCTCCCGGCGCCCGAGCCCGGCGGGCTGAACGGCAGCTTCGCGCTCACCGTCGAGACCGTCTCCGGCGGCCCGGTGATGGCCGCCCGGATGCTCTCGCTGCCCGCCAAGGACGTGCCGATGTTCACCATCCAGTCGCTGCGCGACGACCACAGCACCGTCAGGGTCCCGCGGGCCGGCCAGGATCCGGGCGTCGTCCTGCGCTGACCGGTCGGACGGGGCGGTACCCGGCAGGCCCGGGTACCGCCCCGTCCGCGTGCTCAGTCCTCGTCGTAGCGCGGGTCGATGGCGTCCGGGGACAGCCCCAGCAGCTCCGCCACCTGCTCGATCAGGATCTCGTGCACCAGCGCCGCGCGGTCCTCCCGGGTCTTCGCCCGGATCTCCACCGGCCGCCGGTACACCACGATCTGGCTCTTGCGCCCCTGCTTGCCCGGCAACACCCGCCCCAGCGGCACGCCGTCCTCGCCGTCGGCCGCGTCGGGCTCGTGCAGCGGCACCTCCTGGACGGCGAACTCCACTTCGATCAACTGCGGCCAGCGCCGTTCAAGACGCTCCACCGATTCGCGCACGTAGTCGTCGAACAGTTCGGAGCGGGTGAGCGAGATCGGCACCTGGGGCGGCGCCAGCGGGCCGCGCAGCCCCCTGCCGTGCCGGTCGCGATGCCGGGGACGGCGCGAGGGTCCCGTCGATGACTGCGGTGCAGAGCTGTCCATATCACTGCCGAGGGTAGTCCTTGGACGGTCGGAAGTGGACTACTCCGACGGGGAAACGCCCGGGGCGGCGGGGCGCGGACCGGCGTGCGGACCGCGACACGGCACACCCGCCGGACAGGCGGTCTTCGCTCCCCGGCGAGGAGTGCGGTACCGTCCACCCTCGTGAGCTCTGTACGTCGTTGTTCGCGGACCGCGTGCGGCCGGCCGGCCGTCGCGACGCTGACGTACGTCTACGCGGACTCCACCGCCGTCCTGGGCCCGCTCGCCACCTACGCCGAGCCGCACTGCTACGACCTGTGCGCAGAGCACGCCGAGCGCCTCACCGCCCCGCGCGGCTGGGAGGTCGTCCGGCTGGCCGCCGAGGCCGGGCCGCTGCGCCGCAGCAGCGACGACCTGGAGGCCCTCGCCAACGCCGTCCGCGAGGCCGCCCGGCCGCAGACCCCCCGTCAGGGCCGCGGGTCCGAGGGCGAGTCCACCGAGGGCGGCCGCCGCGGCCACCTGCGCGTCCTGCGCTCGCCGGACAACTGACGCCGCACAGCCGACGCCGTACCCCGCCCGGGCCCGCACCGGGCGTTCGTCCGACTTGGGTACGCTGCCCGTCTACCGTCACCGCGGACCGTCGACCGAACGGGCGGTGACCCCGACGTATCGTGACCGTGGGCGGCCAGCCGCCGATCACACGCACACCGACCAGTACAGAGACCAGGGTGGAGCCGCAGTGCGCGACCTCAAGCAGCTCGTGAAGGCCTACGACGTCCGAGGCGTCGTCCCGGACCAGTGGGACGAGCACCTGTCCCGGGCCTTCGGCGCCGCGTTCGTGCAGGTCACCGGCGCGTCCGCGATCGTCGTCGGCCACGACATGCGCCCCTCCTCCCCGTCGCTCACCCGGGCGTTCGCCGAGGGCGCCGCCGCCTACGGCGCCGACGTCGTCCAGATCGGCCTCTGCTCGACCGACCAGCTCTACTACGCCAGCGGCAAGCTCGACCTGCCCGGCGCGATGTTCACCGCCAGCCACAACCCGGCCCAGTACAACGGCATCAAGCTGTGCCGGGCCGGCGCCGCCCCGGTCGGCCAGGACACCGGCCTCGCCGAGATCCGCGAGCTGGTCGAGTCCTGGACGGGTGAGGACGACACCGTCACCGTCCCGGCCAAGGACGTCAAGCCGGGCGCGCTGTCCGAGCAGGACACCCTGCGGGGCTACGCCGACCACCTGCTGGGCCTGGTCGACCTCACCGCGATCCGTCCGCTCAAGGTCGTCGTGGACGCGGGCAACGGCATGGGCGGCCACACCGTGCCGACCGTCTTCGACGGCCTGCCGATCGAGCTCGTCCCGATGTACTTCGAGCTGGACGGGACCTTCCCCAACCACGAGGCCAACCCGCTCGACCCGAAGAACATCGTCGACCTCCAGGCCAGGGTCCGCGAGGTCGGCGCCGACCTCGGTCTGGCCTTCGACGGCGACGCCGACCGCTGCTTCGTCGTCGACGAGCGCGGCGAGCCGGTCTCCCCGTCCGCCATCACCGCCCTGGTCGCCGCCCGCGAGATCGCCCGCGCCCAGGCCGCCGGCGAGGCCGAGCCGACCGTCATCCACAACCTGATCACCTCCTGGACCGTCCCCGAGGTGGTCCGCGAGCTCGGCGCCAACCCGGTGCGCACCCGGGTCGGCCACTCCTTCATCAAGCAGGAGATGGCCGTCACCGACGCCGTCTTCGGCGGCGAGCACTCCGCGCACTACTACTTCCGCGACTTCTGGCGCGCCGACACCGGCATGCTGGCCGCGCTGCACGTGCTGGCCGCGCTCGGCGGGCAGCCCGGCACGCTGTCCGCGCTCACCGCCGAGTACGACCGCTACGCCGCCTCCGGCGAGATCAACAGCACCGTCGCCGACCAGGCCGCCAGCACCGCCGCCGTCCGCGCCGCCTACGCCGGCCTGGAGGGCACCACCGTCGACGAGCTGGACGGCCTCACCGTGGCCGGCCCGGACTGGTGGTTCAACCTGCGCGCCTCCAACACCGAGCCGCTGCTGCGCCTGAACGCCGAGGCCAAGGACCCGGCGAAGATGGCCGAGCTGCGCGACGGCGTGCTCGCCATCGTCCGCGCCTGACCGAGGCCTGCTGTGCCCCGGCCGGTAGGGTTGCCTATCGGCCGGGGCACCGCCGTGCCACCCCCCGACTTTTGGAGAGCCCCATGAAGCTCGAATCCTTCCTGCTGGAGATCCTGGTCTGCCCGCAGTGCCGGGCCGCGCTCACCGAGGGCGGCACCGAGGAGCAGCCCGAGCTGGTCTGCACCGGCGCGGACTGCGGCCTCGCGTACCCGGTGCGGGACGGCATTCCGGTCCTGCTGGTGGACGAGGCCCGCCGCCCGGCCTGATCCTTGGGGCGAAGCCCCCACCCCGTCAGCCCAGCGCGCACAGGACAGCAGCCGGAGGCCCGCCGCATGCTCGACGACACCCTGCTCGACGACCCGGCCGCCCTGCAGCGCGCCGACCGCGACCGCGCCCTGCTGGCCCTGGCCGGCGCCGGTGCGCGGGTCCGCACCGCGCTGCGGCTGGCCGACGCGGCCGGCCTGGACCGGCTGCGTCCGGACGGCCGCCCGCGCGCCGTCCTGGTCGCGGGCCACGGCAGCGCCCTGACGGCGGGCGAGATCCTGACCGCGCTGGCCGGCAGCGCCGGCCTGATCACCACGCTGCCGCCGACCGAGGCGGCCGCCCCGCGCGCCGACCGGGCCGGCGCACCGCCGGCCTTCACCGCCGGGCTCGGCTGGCAACTGCCCGGCTGGGCCGGCCCGCTGGACCTCCTGGTGGTCAGCTCCGCCGACGGCGGCGAACCGGGCCTGGTCAGCCTCGCCGAGCAGGCCTACGCGCGCGGCTGCGCGATCGCGGTCACCGCCCCGGTGGGCAGCCCGCTGGCCGAGGCCGCGTTGCAGGTGCGCGCGCTGCCGCTGCCGTACGTGGCCTCCGCGCTGCCCGAGGACGAGGCGCCCGCCCGCCCGGCCGCCGAGCCGGACCTCCCCGCCGAGGACCCGGCCGCGCTGTGGTCCCACCTCACTCCGCTGCTCGCGCTCGCCCAGAAGATCGGCATCACCCAGCTGCCGTACGACGCGCTGCCGGCCGTCGCCGACCTGCTGGACGCGACCGCCGTCCGCTGCCGCCCCGACGCCGCCGCGTACACCAACCCGGCCAAGGGCCTGGCCGCCCGGCTGGCCGGGACGGTCCCGCTGCTGTGGGCCGAGGGCCCGATCGCCGGGGCCGTCGCCACCCGCTTCGCCGCCCAGCTCGCCGAACGGGCCGGCCGCCCGGCGCTGGCCGGGCCGCTGCCGCAGGTGCTCACCGCCCACCGCGGCATGTTCACCGGCCAGTTGGGCGCGGGCGCGGACCCGGACGACTTCTTCCGCGACCGGGTCGACGAGCCGGATCCGCTGCACCTCCAGGTCCTGCTGCTGCGGCACGTCCCGGGGGCGCCCGGCGGTCGGCCCGGGGCCCAGCCCGGCGGCGCGGCCGACGAGGCGGACGGGCCGGCCGAGGTGCCGGAGGACGACGCGGGCCCGCGCAGCTTCGGCGTCACCCGCGCGCACCGGCTGGCCGGCGCCCACGACGTCCGGCTGACCGAGTACGCGACCACCCGGCCGGACCCGCTGCACGCGCTCGCCGACCTGGTCGCGCTGACCGACTTCGCCGCCGTCTACCTCGGGCTCGCCGCCGCGCAGTCCTGAGCCGGCGTCGCACGGCCGGTACGGTAGGCGCTCGACGGAGCAGCGCGACCAGCCATTGCGGCGGAGGGACCCGGAGCATGAGTACAGAAGGCGGCACCAAGGCACTGGTCGCGGCACTGTCCGCGAACCTGGCGATCGCGGCGGCCAAGTTCACCGCCTTCGGCTTCACCGGCTCCTCGTCGATGCTGGCCGAGGGCGTGCACTCGGTCGCCGACTCGGGCAACCAGGTGCTGCTGCTGATCGGCGGCAAGCGGGCGCGCCGGGCGGCGGACGAGGAGCACCCGTTCGGGTACGGCCGCGAGCGTTACATCTACGGTTTCCTGGTGGCGATCGTCCTCTTCAGCGTCGGCGGCCTGTTCGCGATCTACGAGGGCTGGCACAAGGTCAACCACCCGGAGAAGCTGGACTCCTGGGGCTGGGCGGTCGGCGTGCTGATCTTCGCCGTCGCGATGGAGGGCTGGTCCTTCCTCACCGCGATGCGCGAGTCGGCGAAGGCCAAGGGCGGCCAGGGCTGGGTGCAGTTCATCCGCACCGCCAAGGCCCCGGAGCTGCCGGTGGTGCTGCTGGAGGACGCCGGCGCGCTGATCGGCCTGGTGCTCGCGCTGCTCGGCGTCTCGCTCACCGTGATCACCGGCGACGGCGTCTGGGACGGCGTCGGCACCCTGGGCATCGGCGTCCTGCTGGTGCTGATCGCGGTGGTGCTCGCCCTGGAGACCAAGTCGCTGCTGCTCGGCGAGTCCGCCGACCGGGATTCGGTGCGCCGGATCCGCGAGGCGCTGGTGGACGGCGAGGCCGTCACCGGCGTGATCCACATGCGCACCCTGCACCTGGGGCCGGAGGAACTGCTGGTCGCCGCCAAGATCGCCGTCAACGCGGAGGACAGCGCGGCCCGCGTCGCGCGGGCGATCGACGCGGCGGAGGAGCGGGTCCGGGCCGCCGTCCCGATCGCGCGGGCGATCTACCTGGAGCCCGACGTCTACAGCGCCGAGAAGGCCGCCGCGGGCGAGGACCCGGCGGCCACCCCCGGCGGGCCCGGGCCCGGCGCCTCGCACTGACCGGCGCCGGTCCGCCGCCGGCCGGGGTCGGCTGGGATCCGCTTGAGGACCTGTCCGGTCCGAGGCCGAAATCGCTCATCGGCGGACGGCCGGTGGGGCCGCCGGTGTAGATTCGTCACCAGAGCCAGAACGTCGCTGCTGATGGCGGTTGATCGGCGGTCCGCCCCTGTGGGGTGTGCCCCGGTCGAGGGAGAGAGGTCCTCCGACGGTTTGTGCTGCGCAGCAGGGAACCGGTCCGCCACCACGGATCCGGCCGCCCCGGCGTAGCCGTGCACCCGTACGGCCCCGCCCCCGCTGCGACCGCACACACAGGACCTTGGCCACGCCCACCCCATCAGCGAGGAGCAGACGCATGTCGACCGACACCACCGGTGACTTCAAGGTCGCCGACCTTTCCCTGGCGCCGTTCGGCCGCAAGGAGATCCAGCTGGCCGAGCACGAGATGCCCGGCCTGATGTCGATCCGAGCCGAGTACGCCGAGTCGAAGCCGCTGACCGGCGCCCGCATCACCGGCTCGCTGCACATGACCGTGCAGACCGCCGTCCTCATCGAGACCCTGACCGCCCTGGGCGCCGAGGTCCGCTGGTGCTCCTGCAACATCTTCTCCACCCAGGACCACGCGGCCGCCGCCATCGCGGTCGGCCCGGAGGGCACCCCGGAGAACCCGCAGGGCGTGCCGGTCTTCGCCTGGAAGGGCGAGACCCTGGACGAGTACTGGTGGTGCACCGAGCAGGCCCTGACCTGGCCCGAGGGCAAGACCCCGAACATGATCCTGGACGACGGCGGCGACGCCACCCTGCTGATCCACAAGGGTGTCGAGTTCGAGAAGGCCGGTGCCGCGCCGGACCCGTCCACCGCGGACAACGACGAGTTCCGGATCATCCTGGAGCTGCTCAACCGCACCCTCAAGGACTCCCCGAACAAGTGGACCGAGGTCGCCGCCACCATCAAGGGCGTGACCGAGGAGACCACCACCGGTGTCCACCGCCTGTACGAGATGCACCGTGACGGCCAGCTGCTGTTCCCGGCGATCAACGTCAACGACTCGGTCACCAAGTCGAAGTTCGACAACAAGTACGGCTGCCGCCACTCGCTCATCGACGGCATCAACCGCGCCACCGACGTCCTGATCGGCGGCAAGGTCGCCGTCGTCTGCGGCTACGGCGACGTCGGCAAGGGCTGCGCCGAGTCGCTGCGCGGCCAGGGCGCCCGCGTCATCGTCACCGAGATCGACCCGATCTGCGCGCTCCAGGCGGCGATGGACGGCTACCAGGTCGCCACCCTGGAGGACGTCGTCGAGACGGCCGACATCTTCATCACGACCACGGGCAACAAGGACATCATCATGGCCTCCCACATGGCCCGGATGAAGCACCAGGCCATCGTCGGCAACATCGGCCACTTCGACAACGAGATCGACATGGCCGGCCTGGCGCAGCTGCCCGGCGTGGTGAAGACCGAGGTCAAGCCGCAGGTCCACGAGTGGCGCAAGGCCGACGGCCGCACCATCATCGTCCTCTCCGAGGGCCGCCTGCTGAACCTGGGCAACGCGACCGGCCACCCGTCGTTCGTGATGTCCAACTCCTTCGCGAACCAGACGATCGCCCAGATCGAGCTGTTCACGAAGACCGAGCAGTACCCGATCGGCGTCTACGTGCTGCCCAAGCACCTGGACGAGAAGGTCGCCCGGCTGCACCTCGACGCGCTCGGCGTGAAGCTGACCACCCTGAGCCAGGAGCAGGCCGACTACATCGGCGTCCCGGTCGAGGGCCCGTACAAGGCGGAGCAGTACCGCTACTGATGCGGTGAGCCGTACGCCGGTGGCCGGCACCCCTGCGCAGGGGTGCCGGCCACCGGCGCGTTCGGTCGGCCGTCGGCGGTTCAGGGCACGATGACGTCGGTGGTCCAGTCGGTGGCGTCCGGGCCGAGGGCCTCGGTGTGGGCGAGCATCCAGGGGAGGCCGCCGAGCTGCTCCAGGGAGGGCGGATCGCCGGCTCCGGTGCCGATGGAGATCTCCACCCCGTTCTGGACGGACTCCAAGGGCGGGTGCGGGTCGGTGTAGGGCGAGCCGTCCGTGCTGGTGTAGACCGGGCGCGGCCCGATCGGCCGCAGGGTGACCGAGACGTTCTTCCCCTCGACCTTGAACATCAGCCACAGGCTCCAGGCGCCGACGCCGTCCGTGTCCGGCCGCCAGAGCGAGATGTCGGTGGCCTTGAACGTCTCGGGCAGGCCGGTGAACCGCACCGGCAGGGGGACGTCCCAGTGGCCGTACCGAACATCGGCCGCGACCCTGAGCAGGATCTCCTGGGAGAAGTTTTCGAGGCGGCCGCCACCGTTTCCGCTGATCTCCGCCCACCGGCCGTCGGGGGTCAGCCAGCGCAGCGTCGGGGCGGCCGTACCGCCCGAGTCGACCAGCCAGTAGGCCGGCCGCCGTTGGCGGGCCGGCAGCGTCGCCAGGGCGTGGCGCAGGTCCAGCGAGGCGTCGAGGTCGACGGGTACGGACTCGGTGTCGAGGTCGGTGCCCGGCCGGCTGGTCCGTCGCCACCAGGAGGTGCGCTGCTCGGCCAGGAAGGTGTTGACCAGCACCCTGCGGGCGTAGCCGTCCAGGTTCTCCATGCGGCCTGCCCGCGACCAGTTCACGTACAGCTTGGTGATGGTCTCCTGGACCAGGTCGTCCGCGCGGTGCCAGTCCCCGCACAGCAGATAGGCGACCTTGCGCAGCCAGCCGCTCCTGGAAGTCACGTACTCCGTGAACTCCTCGTCGCGTGCCTGCTTCGCCATCTGCGCCCCCCTTCTCCCGCGTACCGTCGGCGCTCGTGCGCGCCGTCCACCCCCCTAATGCGGGCACCCGCCCCGAACGTTGCATGCGAAGTGCGCACGTAGGCTTTCGGGCATGCCCAACGGCCGGTACTCGCTCCATACAGCCATGACTCCTCTGGGTCACGACCGCGTGCTGCTCGGGGAGGAGCGCTTCAGCTGCGCCCCCGGGGCGGCCGGCTGGCGGTACGTCTCCAAGACCTACGCGCCGGACGGGCGGGTGATCGGCAGCGTCGACCTCACCCTGGACTCGCGGGCCCGCCCGCTGCGGATGGAGCTGCGGGCCGGTGGCTGGCAGGTGCGCGGCGGCGCGGTGGACGGCGTCGCCTGGGTCCGGACGGACGCGGCGGACCCGGGCGGCGAGCACAGCGTGGAGGGGCACGACCGGGCGCACGGGTTCACCGGCGGCTCGCCGGCGTTCCTGGTCGCCACCGCCCGGCTGCTGCGGTTGCGGGAGGGGGCGAGTGCACGGGTGCGGCTGGTCGCGTTCACCGAACCGGTGCTGGCGCCGCGCACCTTCGACCAGGGGTGGCTGCTGGAGGGGGTCGACACGCACCAGACCGACTCCGGGCCGCTGCTGGTCGAGCGGTACCAGGTCGCGGACCTGGAGACCGGCGAGCAGCAGGTCGTGCACCTCGCGGGGGACGTGGTGCTGGCGGCCGACGGGATCGAACTGGAGGAGCTGGCGTCGCCGCCGAACGCCTGGCCGGCGCGGTTCGGGGAGTAGGTCCGGGATGAGTGGGTCGGGCGGCGGGCCCGACGGCGCGGTGAGCCTAGGCGGGCGGCGCGAAGCCGGTGCCGGGGGCCGGTGTCGAGGCTGGGGCCGGTGTCGGGGACGGCCGGTCGGTGGTGGGCGGGGCGGGCTTCTCGAAGGAGGGGGCGGCCGGGGCCGCGGTCGTCGGCGGGGTCGTTGCCGCGGCCGTCGTCGGGACGCCGAGGACGCGCAGCAGCTCGCCGTCCGCGGTGGGCGGCTGGGGCGCGGGAGCCGGCCACGCGGCGGGTGCGGGGGCCGCGGTCCGCTGCCACTGGGCCTGGGCCCGCGTCCACTCCCGGCGCTGGCGCTCGGTGAGCACCGCGCCCAGGTATGCCGCCGGGTGCAGCCCCTGCGCCACCGGATGACCGGTCCGGGCGGCCAGGTCGCCGGCCAGCCGGGTGGACATCTGGAGCGCCACCGTGGGGTCCAACTGGCCTATGCGGCCAAGCAGTTGGCGAATCGCCAGCCAGAGTGGCTCCGGCACGGCGGACAGGTCCATCGCGACCAGCTCCCGGCCCATCGTCTGGAGCAGGTGCGGGTGCACGGGCGGCAGCGGCGGCGTCCCCCCGCCCGGGGTGCGCTCGCGGACGACCACCGTCCCGGCGAAGATGTCGCCCAGCCGCTTGCCGTCCACGTTCACGGCCGAGGTGATCACCGCCGGCACGCCGGTCATGGCGACCAGCTCCATGAAGCCGACCAGCCCGCGCACCAGCGAGTGCCGGAACCGCACCGGGCCGCCGTCGGTGCGCACCACCCGCAGGCCGAGCGCGGCCTTGCCGAGCGAGCGCCCGTGGGTGAAGGTCTCGACCATCACCGGCACGGCCACCAGGAAGAACACCAGCAGCCCGATCAGGGTGGCCGCCAGCGCCGCACCGTCCAGTCCGATCAGGGCGACGCTCAGGGTGAGCGAGACCAGGAACAGGGCGGCGAACTCCACGAGCAGGTCCAGCGTGATCGCCAGCGCCCGGCTGGGAAGCTTCGCCGTCTGCAGGTCGAGGACGACCGCCTCACCCGTCACCAGGTCGCTCAAGACACCTGTCCGTTCACGTTCGTGGAGCCGTACAGCTCACTCATGGAGGCCGCCGAGGGCGGCACGGACGAGGGGAGGGGCGTCATCCGGACCGGCCCCCACGACCTGCTCTCCGCAGTCTGATCCGCAGCCGCAAACATACGGCGCCCGGTGGTCGCACGGGAAGTGAGATCCCGGCGGTCGGGGTGCCCACCGCTGCTGGCATGCTGGGCCGCGCGTGTCCGTACGTACCCGCCCGTCCACCCGCCCGCGACCGGGCCCCCTCGCGCCCACCGCCGACCATGGAGCCGCCGAATGGACCTGGACGTCTTCGTCGCCACCCACCAGGGGGAGTGGGCACGGCTGGACGCCCTCGCCCGACGGCGCCGGCTCAGCGGAGAGGAGGCCGACGAACTGGTCACCCTGTACCAGCGCGCCACCGGCCACCTGGCCAAGGTCCAGGCCGCCGCACCGGACCCTGCCCTGCTCAGCCGGCTGACCGGCCTGGTCTCGCGGGCCCGCAGCGCGGTGACCGGATCGCGCAGCAGCGGATGGCACGACGTCGCCCGGTACTACACGGTGAGCTTCCCGGCCGCGCTGTACCGCGCGCGCCGCTGGTGGGTGCCGGTCGCGGTCGTCTCGCTGCTGGCCACCGCGGTGCTCGCCTGGTGGATGGCCACCCACCCCGAGGTCCGCAACAGCCTGGTCGCCCCGGATCACCTGCGGGAGATGACCCGCCCGGGCGGGCAGTACGAGTCGTACTACTCGGACCGCCCGGCGAGTTCGTTCGCCGCGCAGGTCTGGACGAACAACGCCTGGATCGCCGTGCAGTGCCTGCTGTTCGGGATCGCGCTGGGTCTCCCGGTGCTCTGGGTGATGTGGACCAACGTGGTCAACCTCGGTGTCGGCGTCGGGCTGATGGCCTCCGCCGGGCGACTCGACGTCTTCCTCGGCCTGCTCATCCCGCACGGCCTGCTGGAGCTGACCGCGGTGTTCGTGGCCGGCGGCCTCGGTCTGCGCCTCGGCTGGACGGTCATCGACCCCGGCCCGCGCACCCGTGGAACGGCCCTGGCCGAACAGGGCCGCTCCATCATCGGCATGTCCATCGGCCTTGCCACGGTGCTGGCCGTTTCCGGTGTGCTCGAAGCGTTCGTCACCCCTTCCGGGCTGCCCACCTGGGCACGCATCTCGATCGGAGTGCTGGCCGAGGCGGCATTCCTTCTCTACGCGCTGGTGTGGGGCCGAAAGGCCGCCGAGGCCGGCGAAGTCGGTGATCTGGACGCGGCCGATCGGGCGGATCTGCAACCCGTCGCGGCCTGAGACGAGGTGATCGACATGCCTCTGACCTGGTACTCTTCTCGCATCCCGACCAAACCATTGACGTGGTGAGGGTGGGCTAGTAGGTTTGAACGGTTGGGACAGACTGGACAACGGTCAGTCCCGGGCGTTAGTGTCTACGACACCGCCAAATCGAGGTGAGCGCGTTTTATGAATGCGCATCCTTCGACGAAGCAAAATCCCGCGGACTGAGCACATCGAAAGCTTTGATAAGCTTCGGAGCGAAGTTCGAAGGAAATCCCGCCAGCGGGAATTCGGAGAAACGAAGCCGGTAAGAACGGCCGCGAGGATCTGATAAGCTGGAAACACGAAAGAACGAAGCGCCCGGAGGGCCCGCTGGAAGGCGGCCTGAAGGAAGTGTCCGTTCCTTGAGAACTCAACAGCGTGCCAAAAGTCAACGCCAGATATGTTGACATCCCCGGCCTCAGAATCTTCTGGGGTTGGA
>NZ_JBIUSS010000045.1:0-41171 GCF_044741445.1 Kitasatospora sp. NPDC088160
GCGGGGGGGGGGGGCGGGGGCCGTTGGTGGGGGTGGTGGGGGGGGGCGGCCGGGGGGGCGGGGCGCCCCGGGCCCCCCCCCCGCCCCCCGGGGGGGGGGCCCCGCCGGGGGGGCGGGGCGGCCCCCGCCGGGTGTGGGTCAGGCCTTGATGGTGAGCCAGGCGCCGAGGCCGTTGCAGCCGCGGGCGTCGTAGCTGGTGCTGCGGTAGCCGGCCGGGATCGGCGAGTAGGGGCAGGTCCAGATGCCGTTGCGGACCAGTTCGTGGAACCAGGCGCCGACGCCGCTGCACCCCTGGGGGTTGTAGTTGGTCAGGACGTAGCCGGAGACGATCGGCGAGCCGGAGCAGGTCCACAGGCGGTTCTGGGCGGGTGCCTGGAACCAGGCGCCGTGGTTGTTGCAGCCGCTGGAGTTGAACATGGTGATGACGTAGCCGTCCGGGACGGGCGTTCCGGGGCAGGTCCAGCCGCCCACCGAGGCGGTTGCCGCGGGGGCGGCCGGGGCGGCGGCGGTGGCGGTTCCGGCCGCCGTGCCGGTGAGGGCGGCGGCGAGGAGGGCGACGACGGCCGCCGCTCTTCCCGCGTGGGTCCACAGTCGACGGAGGATTCTGGTCACGGCGCACCGGTCCGATCGGTAGCCCCGGCGGTCGCGGCCGGCCGGGGAGGGGGGAACAGCGGGGATGCGTGGCACCGTAGTGGCGTGGCCGGAGCCGGGGGAATACGGGGTTCGAAAGATCGTCGAACTTGACTGGAAAACGATCTCCCGCCGCTCGGACGCTCGGCGTCGCTCGGTCGCTCGGTCGCTCGCCCGCTCGCCCGCTCGCCCGCTCGCCCGCTCGGCCGTGGAGCCTGCGGGCGAAGATGACGAAAGGCTGACGGACCGGTGCCGGGCCTCGCGCCGGCCGGGCTCGGGCTGGTGCAATCGGGGGCGTGGACAGAACAGGCGAAGAGGGCCGGGGCGCCCCGGTGGGGCGGCGGGTGGTGCTCGGACTGCTCGGGCTCGGGGCCGTCGGGGTGGCGGCGGGGCCGTACCTGCAACGGGCCGAGTCGGGGTTGGCCGAACGGGACCCGAGCGGGCTGAGCGGGCTGCTGCCGGGCAACAACGGATTCCGGTACTACTCGGTGGTGTCGTCCGTCCCGGAGCGGAGCGTGGCGGACTACACGCTCAGCGTCGACGGGATGGTCGAGCGGCCCGCGACGTTCCGCCTGCCGGACCTGCGGGCGATGCCGCAGCGGCGGCTCGTGCGGGACGTGCAGTGCGTGACCGGGTGGCGGGTGCCGGACACCCCGTTCGAGGGGGTGCCGCTCGCGCACCTGCTGGACGCCGCGGGCGTGCGGCCGGGGGCCGGGGCCGTCCGGTTCAGCTGCTTCGACGGCGCGTACACCGAGAGCCTGACGCTGGCGCAGGCCCGACGGGACGACGTACTGGTCGCGCTGCGGATGCAGGACGGCCCGATCTCCCACACCCACGGCGGCCCGGTGCGGCTGTACGTCGCGCCGATGTACTTCTACAAGTCCGCCAAGTGGCTCTCCGGGATCACCGTGACCGGTTCGGTGGAGCCGGGCTACTGGGAGCGCGACGGGTACGACGTCGACGCCTGGGTCGGCCGGTCGAACGGACGTGACGATGCGCCCACCGGCTGAACTCCTGCTGCGCTTCACCCGGGCCGAGCGCTGGGTGCACCGGACGACCGCCGCGCTGACCGGCGTCTGCCTGGCCACGGCGGCCTGCCTCTACCTCGCCCCGCTCGCCGAACTGGTCGGCAACCGGCGGCTGGTGGTGACGGTGCACGTGTGGTGCGGCCTCGCGCTGCCCGTGCCGCTGCTGCTCGGGCTCGCCTCGCGGGCGCTGCGCGCGGACGCCGCCCGGCTGAGCCGCTTCACCCCGGCGGACTGGGACTGGCTGCGCGCCGTCCGGCGCCGCGCCCCGCACCGGCCGGCGGGCAAGTTCAACGCCGGGCAGAAGCTCTACGCGCAGTGGACGCTCGGCTCGATGCTGGTGATCGTCGGCACCGGGCTGCTGATGTGGCTGCCCCGCCTCGCCCCGCCCTCCTGGCGGACCGGGGCGACCTTCGTCCACGACTGGCTGGCCGCCGCCATCGCCGTGGTGGTGGTCGGACACGTCCGGATGGCCTGGCGGGATCCGCAGGCGCGGCTCGGGATGCGGACCGGGCTGGTGGAGCGCCGGTGGGCCGAGCGCGAGCACCCGCAGTGGCGGCCGGTGGGCCGGGAGTAGGCGGCCGGTCGGACGTCTTGTCGTGGCCCGGGGCGTGTGGCAGGCTCGGCCGGGACGCCTCGAAGGGTGCCGCCGGGGCACCCCTGACCGTGGGGCCAAGAGGCGGTTGGGCGACAGCCGCACGCGTGGTGCACGACCGGCATCCTGCAAGGCTCCTTGGACCCCGGCGCCAATCTTCTCCTCGCCGCCCTGTCGATCGCGGGCGGCCCTTCCGGCTTCGTAGGTACCCGGCGTCCAGGTTAGGCATGCCTTGCTTTCGCTCTGACCAGCACTCTAAGGTAACTCCTCAGAGGACCTGAGAACCCGAGGACTTGAGAGTGACCGTGACAGAACTCCATGAACTGACCCTGGCCGAGGTCCGGCCGGCCGCCGCCGAGGACACCTCGCAGCCGGTGCTCGACCGGGACGCCGCGCACCAGGACACCGCACACCGGGACGCCGCGCACCGGGGCCTCGCGTTCCGGGTCGAGGGAGGAACCACGTGAAGCGCGGCCAGCTGGCCTTCCTGACCGGCACCCACGTCGTCAACGACCTCTACCAGGGCGCCGTCCCGGCACTGCTGCCCTTCCTGATGTCCGAGCGGCACTACAGCTACACCGCCGTCTCGGGGATCGCGCTGGCCGCCACCGGCCTGTCCAGCGTGGTCCAGCCGTTCTTCGGCCTGCTCGTCGACCGCCGCCACCGCGGCTGGCTCGTCCCGGCCGGCTTCCTGACCGCCGCCGGGGGCCTCGGCTGCGCCGGACTCGCCGACAGCTACCTGCTCACCTGGCTCTGCGTGGCCCTCGCCGGGATCGGCGTCGCCGCCTACCACCCGCCCGCCACCAACCAGGCCAGAGCGGCGGGCGGCCAGTCCCAGCAGGCGATGAGCCTGTTCTCCGTCGGCGGCACACTCGGTGCCTCGCTGGCGCCGGCCCTGGTGACGCTCGTGGTCGGCTCGCTCGGCCTGGCCGGCAGCTGGCTGCTCGCCGTCCCCGCAGTGGTGATGGGCGCACTGTGGGCGGCCCAGGGCCCGTGGCTGCGCCGCCGGGGCCACACCCCCGCGCCGCCGCTGGTCACGGGCGGCGCGGCCGGGAGCGGACAGCGCGACGACTGGCGGGCCTTCGGCCGGCTGGTGGTCGCCACGGTCTGCTGGTCGGTGCCCTACGTCACGGTGACCTCGATGCTCGCCCTGCACCTCCAGCGCGACCTGCACACCTCGACGGGCGCGGGGGCGGTGGCCCTCACCTCCCTCACCCTGGCCGGTGCGGCGGGCACCCTGCTCGGCGGGCGGCTGGGCGACCGGTACGGGCGGCTCCTCCCGATCCGGCTGGGCTACCTGCTGGCCGCCCCCGCCCTGGCCGGCGTGGCCTTCGCCCCCACCTTCGCGGTGGCCGAACTCGCCACCGTCGCGTTCGGGTTGGCGATGTTCCTGCCGTTCGCCGCCCAGGTGACGCTGGCCCAGGACTACCTGCCCAACCGGCCCGGCACCGCCAGCGGACTGACCCTGGGCCTGGCGATGTCGGTGGGCGGGCTGGCCGCCCCGCTGCTCGGCCGGATCGCCGACGCGTACGGGCTGCGCATCGTACTGGGATCGGTGCTCGGGGTGCTGCTGGTCGCCCTGGTCTGCGGACTGCGGCTGCGTGACCGGGTGCTGCCGACGGATGAGTCCGCCCCGCCGCCGGGCCTGGAGCAGGAGCCGGAGTCGAAGCCGGCGTCGGTGGGCGCGGCGGCGGAACGGGCAGGTGGGCGGGCCCGCTGAGGGGCTGCGGGGCCCGTCCTGATGGCAGCGGGACCGGGATGCCGTCGTTGCCGAGGACCCGCCGACACGTCAGGAGGGTGGGGTCGCGTCCGTCAAGGGCAACGGCCTTGTGCGCCTCAGCGCTTGTGCAGGGCGAGGAAGCGGCGGCCGTGCGAGGTCCAGCGCTCCGCCTCGACCAGTCCGGCGGCGGCGTGGGCCCGCCGTAGGGCGGCGGCCGTGCCGAGCCGGGCCCAGGGGAAGGCCGGCCCGAGCCGGCCGTCCGGGCCCTCGACCTGGACGGTGACCTGCTCGTCCAACTCCACGGGCTCCACCTCGACCAGCAGCAGACCGTCCGGCGCGATGAGTTCGGCGCCCCGGTGGAGCAGGGCGTCCGGGTCGCCGCCGATGCCGAGGTTGCCGTCGGCGAGGAGCGCGGCGCCCCAGCGGCCCTCGGCGGGAAGCCGGTCGAAGACCGAGCGGCAGAGCGCCGGGCCGCCCAGTCCGACCGTGCGGGCGACGGCCGCCCTGGTCACGTCGACGCCGAGGGCCGGGACACCGAGCGCGAGCAGCGCGGCGACCAGCCGCCCGGGCCCGCAGCCGAGGTCGAGGACGGGCGCGGCCCGGCGGGCGCAGCGCCGGAGCAGGCTGTGGTCGGCGCCGGCCGCCGGGGCGCACCAGCGTTCGATGTCCAGCCGGAGGCGGTGGCCGTCCTCCCGGCGCAGCCAGAGCGGGCCGCGCCCGGTGCGGACGGCTTCGGCGAACGGGTCGTCCACCCAGGCGGTGGCGGTCGTCAACTCGCCACCTCCGGCTTCAGGTCGACCGTTCCCAGCTGGGCGGCGAAACGGCTGTCCGGGGCCTCGGCGGCGACGCGGCGGGCGTCCTCGGCGGTGTCCACGTCGGTGAGCAGCGGAAGGTGATGAATCGTCAAGGCGGCTTCGGCGAGGCGTTCCAGGAGTGCCGCGCCGGTCCTCGGGGTGGACATCGGCACTCCGTGCAGCAGGCGCGCGGCCAGTTCGGCGGTCGGCCGGGCCAGGCCCAGCGCCCAGAAGCCGCCGTCGGCCGCCGGGCCGTACCAGGCGTCCGTGCCCGCCCGCCGTGCGGCCGACAGCGGCTCGGCCAGCGCGGCGGCGCTCAGCTGCGGGGTGTCCATCCCGACCAGCAGCGCCGGGGCGTGCGGGGCCACCCGGGCCGCGTGCGCGAAGGCGGCGGCCAGCCGTTCGTCCAGCCCGCCGCCGGTCTGCGCGACGACCTCCCAGCCGGGCGGCAGCCAGTCGCCCGGTTCGCCGTCCAGGACGAGCACGCGCCGCCCGGCCGGCATCGTGCCCAGGGTGTGCAGGGTGTCGGCGAGGGCGGCCGAGGCCAGGGCGGCGGCCTGTTCGGGGGTGCACGGCGGGGTGAGCCGGGTCTTCACCCGGCCGGGGGCGGGCGACTTGGCGATCACCAGCAGGGTCGGCGGGGGCGCGGCCAGCACGGCCCGCATGTCGCGGATGGCTTGGCGGGTGCCGCGCAGGGTGCCGGTGACCTTGGAGCGGCCCGCGCGCGGCAGGTAGTCGACGGGGGTCTCGGTGATCCGCAGCCCGGCGGCCGAGGCGGCGAGCACCATCTCCAGCGGGTAGCCGGACCGGCGGTCGCCGAGCCCCAGGGCCAGCAGTTGTTCCCGGCGGGCGGCCCGCATCGGGCCGAGGTCGTGCAGCGGCGCGCCGGTGCGGGCGCGCAGCCGTCGGGCCAGGACGGTGTTGGCCAGGCGGGCGTGCAGCGGCCACGCCCCGGCCGTGGCCGGGCGGCGGCGGCCCAGCACCAGGTCGGCGGAGCCGGCCAGCACCGGACCGGCGACCAGGGGGAGCTGGGCGGGATCGAGGGAGCCGTCGCAGTCCAGGAAGCAGACCAGGTCGGCGGTGGCGGCGCGCAGCCCGGCGTGGCAGGCGGCGCCGAACCCGCGCCGGGGCTCCTCGACCACCGTCGCGCCGAGCGAGCGGGCGAGGTCGGCGGAGCCGTCCCGGGAGCCGTTGTCGACGACGACGGCCCGCCAGCCGTCCGGGATCCGCCCCAGAACCCAGGGCAGCGCGGCGGCCTCGTCGAGGCAGGGCAGCACGACGTCGACGGGGGAGACGGGGGAGGTGGGTGAGGTCACCCGGCCACGCTAAGTGCGGGACGGCGGGGTGCGGCGGCGGCGCAGCCTTACGGAAGTCGGACGCCCCGGCGGCTGACCCGTCCGGCGGATCGGCCCGGGCCGCATCGGGCTGGGCTGGGCCGGGCCGCATCGGGCTGGGCTGGGCTGGGTCGCATCGGGTTGGGCTGGTCCGGGTCGGGCGAGGGTGCGGGCGGCGGATCTTACGGAACGCGAACGCGGGCCCGCTTCCGCCCGCGCCCGCCGCCGAGGCCTCCTATCCTCGGCGAGGTGAACGACACCTCGCACATCCTGGTGATCGACGACGACCCGACCGTGGCCGAGGTCGTCGCCGGCTACCTCACCCGCGCCGGGCACCATGTGGACCGGGCCGCCGACGGTGCGCTGGGCCTGGACCTCGCCGAGCGCACCCGCCCCGACCTGCTGGTGCTGGACCTCATGCTGCCCGGCCTCGACGGGCTGGAGGTGCTGCGCCGGCTGCGGGCCTCCGCCGGGGGCGCCGCGCTGCCGGTGGTGCTGCTCACCGCCAAGGGCGACGAGGCGGACCGCATCCTCGGCCTGGAGCTGGGCGCGGACGACTACGTCACCAAGCCGTTCAGCCCGCGCGAACTGGTGCTGCGGGTGCAGTCGGTGCTGCGCCGCGCCCGGGCGGGGGGCGGGGCCGCCGACGGGACGGGCGGCGGGCCGGGCGACGGGCCGGGCGACGGGGTGCTGCGCTCGGGGGACGTCACGCTCGACCCGAAGGCCCGCCGCGCCCACCGGGGTGCGCGTGAACTCGCCCTCACCCTCCGGGAGTTCGACCTGCTGGCGTTCCTGCTCCGGCACCCCGGCACGGTGTTCTCCCGGCAGAGCCTGATGCGGCGGGTGTGGGGCTGGGACTTCGGCGACCTCTCCACCGTCACCGTCCACGTCCGGCGGCTGCGCGAGAAGATCGAGGACGACCCGGCCGCGCCCGCCCTGATCAGCACCGTCTGGGGCGTCGGCTACCGCTACGACCCGGCGCCCCACGGCCCGGCTCCCCATGACCCGGCTCACGACATGCCGCACCACCCGCAGGGCGGTGCGGCGTGAAGGACCTGCTGCTGATCGCCCTGTTCGCCGCCCTCGGCGCGGGCGGGGCCGGCCTGCTCGGCTGGGCGGCGATCCGGCTGCTGCGCCGCCGCTCCGTCGCCCTGTCCCTGTTCTGCGTGGCGGTGGTGACCGTCCTCGCGGTGACGTCCGGGACGTTCGCCGTGGCGCAGGCGATGTTCCTGTCCACCCACGACCTCGGCGTGGTCATCACGGTGCTCGGCATGGCCGCCGTCGTCTCGCTGCTCACCGCCGCGCTGCTCGGCCGTCAGGTGGTGGCCGGTAGCCGGGCGCTGACCGAGGCCGTCCGGACGGTCGGCAGTGACGCCGGGTTCACCGCGCCCGCGCACCCGCTCGGCGCGGAACTCGCCGCGCTGAGCGAGGAGTTGGCTGCCACCAGCGCCCGGCTGGCGGAGTCCCGGGCGCGCGAGCAGGCCCTGGAACACTCCCGCCGGGAGCTGGTCGCGTGGATCTCGCACGACCTGCGCACCCCGCTGGCCGGCCTGCGGGCGATGGCCGAGGCGCTGGAGGACGGCGTCGCCGAGGACCCCGACCGCTACCTGGTGCGGATCGGCACCGAGGTCGAACGGCTCACCGGCATGGTGGACGACCTGTTCGAGCTCTCCCGGATCCAGGCGGGCGCGCTCGCCCTCTCGCTCACCCGGGTCTCGGTGTACGACCTGGTGGACGACGCGCTCGCCGGGGCGTACCCGCTGGCCCGGCGGCGCGGCGTCCGGCTGGAGGGGCGGCAGGTGGCCGACGAGCCGGCGGCGGCCGAGCCGGTCGAGGTGGACAGCGGGGAGATCACCCGGGTGCTCGGCAACCTGCTGGTCAACGCGATCCGCTCGACCCCCGCGGACGGCGTGGTGGCCGTCGCCGCCCGGCGGGAGGCCGACGAGGTGGTGCTGTCGGTGACCGACGGCTGCGGCGGCATCCCGGAACAGGACCTGCCCCGGGTGTTCGAGACGGGCTGGCGCGGCGGCTCCGCCCGCACGCCCCGCCGCGACGACGGCCGGGCCGCCGGCGAGCCCGGCGAGAGCGGTGCCGGGCTCGGGCTCGCCATCGTGCGCGGCATCGTCGAGGCGCACGCCGGGCGCGCGGAGGTGCGCAACGTCGCCGGGGGCTGCTGCTTCGAGATCGCCCTGCCCGCGCCGCGCGCCCGGCGGGAATGACGAGGCAGGTCCCGGGGTCCGCCCTTCGGACGCGCGGCGCGCTCGGCCTACTTGGCCCGCTCGGCCTACTCGGCCACGGCCTCGCGCAGCCGCTTCTTGTCCGGCTTGCCGACCGACGTCAGCGGGATCTCGTCCACGAGGTGCAGGGCCTCCGGCGCGTAGATCCGCCCCTTGCGGGCCGTGACGAACGCCTGGACGTCCGCCAACTCGGGCTGCTGCCCCGGAGCGGGAGCGACGGCGACGTGGACGTGCTCCGCCTCCTGCGCGTCGCGCACGCCGAAGACCGCGCAGCGGGCGATCGCCGGGTGGGTGAGGAGGAGGTCCTCCACCTCGGACGGGTAGACGTGCCCGCCGACCACGATAATCAGGTCCTTGACCCGGTCGGCCAGGTAGAGGCAGCCGTCCGCGTCGAAGTAGCCGACGTCGCCGGTGTTCAGCCAGCCGTCGCGCAGCACCTCGGCGGTCAGGTCGGGCCGCTTCCAGTACCCGGCCATGAGTCCGGCCGATCGGACGTGGACCTCGCCCTGCTCCCCCGTGGGCAGCTCGGTGCCGTCGGCGGACCGGATCACCACCTCGACGCCCGGGAGAGGGCGGCCGACCGAGACCTGGCCGCCCTGCGCGATCCGGTCGTGCCCCTCTGGGGTGAGGAAGGAGATCAGCTGCGCCTCGGACATCCCGTAGACGCCCACCAGGACCGGCCCGAACACCTTGAGCGCCTCGCGGATCCGGGTCGGCGAGGCGGCGCAGCCCCCGTACGTGATCTGCCGCAGGCTGGACAGGTCGGTGCGGCCGATCGCCGGGTGGTCGAGCAGCTGGTAGAGCAGCGGCGGCAGCACCCAGAGGCTGGTGATGCGCTCGCGCTCGACGGCGGCCAGTACCTCGCCGGGGTCGAAGGTGCGCTGGAGGACCACCGTGCCGCCGTGGTGGAGCGTCAGGTCGGAGAAGATCCCGGCGAGGTGGGCGAGCGAGGTGGCGGCGAGGAAGCGGGGCGCCTCGCCGGCCGTGCCGGCGGAGCCGAACGAGGTGTCGAAGACGCCGCGGTAGGGGCCGTGCAGGCTGAGGATGCCCTTCGGGACCCCGGTGGTGCCGCCGGTGTGGCGGATGCCGAGGTCGTCGTCCGGGCCGATCCGGACGGCGGGCGGCTCGGCGGGGCGGTTGGCGGAGGCGGCGATCACGTCCTCGCCGATCGCATCCGGTCCGGGGCCGAGGCGGAGGACCGTCGGCACGGCGATCAGGGGCAGCAACTCGGCGGCCTCCGCGTACCGTTCGGCGTCCACGAGGAGGACGGCGGTGTCGACGCTCGCCGCGATCTCGGCCAGGACGGGGGTGCTCATGCCGTCGTACAGGGTGACCACCCGCGCACCTGCGAGGCCCGCGGCGTAGCGGGCGCCGAGCGCCTCGGCGGTGTTGCCGGTGAGCAGGGTGACGGTGTCCCCGCGGGTGACGCCCCGGGCGATGAGCTCGTGGGCGAGGCGGTAGGTGGCGGTGGCGAAGTCGCCGGCGGTGATCTCGACGCCGTCGGCGGTGACGATGGCCCGCCGCTCCGGATCGGCGGAGAGGGACCGGAGGATCAGGGCGGGTGCGCTGACGAATTCCTGGTCGTTCATGGCCACTTCTTCCTTGTAGTTTGCAACCATGTTGCAAGGCTAGCCCCATCCTCCGCTCTTCACCGGTGAGTTCCGGCCGATATCGGACGGACCGTCAGGTGTGGCGCCGGACCGCGGTGCCGCCGCGAACTCGGCCATCCCGGCGGGGAACGGCACCTGCGGGCGCCAGCCGAGTTCGGCGCGCAGCCGGGAGGAGTCGGCGGTGATGTGCCGGACGTCGCCCAGGCGGTACTCGCCGGTCACCAGCGGTGCCGGGCCGCCGTACGCCGCCGCCAGCGCCCCGGCCATCTCGCCGATCGTGCGGACCTCGCCGCTGCCCACGTTGTAGGCGCGGGAGCTGCCCGGCGCGCGGGCGGCAAGGGCCTCCAGCGCGGCGAGGTTGGCCGCGGCGACGTCCTCGACGTGGACGAAGTCCCGGCGCTGACTGCCGTCCTCGAACACCCGGGGGGCCTCGCCCCGGGCCAGCGCCGAGCGGAACAGCGAGGCGACCCCCGCGTACGGGGTGTCGCGCGGCATGTCCGGGCCGTACACGTTGTGGTAGCGGAGCGTCAGGACGGTGCCCTGGCAGGCCCGGGCCCACACGGAGGCCAGGTGCTCCTGGGCGAGCTTGGTGGCCGCGTACACGCTGCGCGGGTCGGCCGGGGCGTCCTCGGCGACCAGGCCGGGGCTCAGGGCGCGGCCGCAGACCGGGCAGGGCGGCTCGAAGCGCCCGGCCTCCAGGTCGGCCGGGCGGCGCGGGCCCGGGGCCACGTCGCCGTGCGCGGGGCAGCGGTAGCGGCCCTCCCCGTACACCACCATCGAGCCGGCCAGGACGAGCCGGCGGACCCCGGCGCGGGCCATCGCGGCGAGCAGGACGGCCGTGCCGAGGTCGTTGCAGCCCGCGTAGGCGGGGGCGTCGTCGAGGTCCAGCCCGAGGCCGACCATCGCCGCCTGGTGGCAGACCGCGTCCACCCCGGCCAGCGCCCGCTGCACGGCGGCGGCGTCCCGGACGTCCCCCTGCTCGAAGGCCACGCCCCCGGGCAGTTCGGGGGCCCGCCCCGAGCGGTGGACGGCGGGCAGCAGCGCGTCCAGCACCCGCACCCCGTGCCCGGCCGCGACCAGTGCGCGGACCACGGCCGACCCGATGAACCCGGCTCCGCCGGTGACCAGAATCTCCATGCCGCCGACGCTAGCCGCGCGGTGCGGCGGATCGGGCGTGGACGGACCGGCCGTCAGGGATCGGTAATCCTCCCGGCGTAATCGGCGTGGCCGGCGTAACCGGTGTGACCGGCCTGACCGGCCTGACCGGTGTCACGGTCGATCGCCGCCCGATCCGATCCGGCGTTCAACTGGCGTTCGCCGGAAGAACCTTCCCCGGTGGCCCGGGCGCCCGGTTCGGCTGGGACTCTCCAGGGCGTTTCCCGGAGCCTTGGAGGCGGCAGTGTCACATCCCTCGCGCAGAACGGTCCTTCGGACGGGTACCGCGGCCGGTGCGCTGGCCGCGCTGCCCGCGTCCGCCCTCCTCTGGACGCAGCCGGCCCTGGCGGGCACCCCCGGACCGGAGCAGATCCACCTCCAGTGGGGCAACGAGCCGTCCCGCGAGATGACCGTCTCCTGGGCGACGCCCGCCAGTGTGCGCCGCCCCCGGGTGCGGATCGGCACCCCCCGCGGCGGCGCCGGCCACACCGTGGACGCCGAGACCCGCACCTACGTCGACGGGCTCAACAAGGTCGAGACGTACACCCACCACGTCCGCCTGGACGGCCTGCGGCCCGACACCACGTACGTCTACGAGGTGCTGCACGACGGCTCCGGCCCGGTGCGCGGCACCTTCCGCACGGCGCCCGCGCGTGGCCGGGCCGCGTTCCGCTTCACCAGCTTCGGCGATCTCGGCACCGGCGACAACGTGTTCAGCAAGTCCTCGATCCACGGCGCCGCCGCCGTCCGCCAGGTCGAGCAGTTCGCGCCGCTGTTCCACCTGCTCAACGGCGACCTCGCGTACGCCAACAACAACCCGCAGCGCCAGCCGCAGTGCTGGAACGCGTTCATGAACAACCTCGCCAAGTCGGCCGCCAGTCGGCCCTGGATGCCCGCGCCCGGCAACCACGAGGTCGAGGCCGGCGGCGGGGACCTCGGCTACGCCTCCTACCTGACGCGCTTCGAACTGCCCGACAACGGCACCCGCGACTACTGCGGCAACTGGTACAGCTTCCAGGTCGGTTCGGTGCTGTTCGTCAGCCTCGACGGCAACGAGATCGCCGTCGAGGACGACGCCAGCCTCGACCCGGCCACCGGCCTGTCCATCTACATCAGCGACTACAGCGAGGGCGCCCAACTCCGCTGGCTGGAACGCACCCTGGCGCGCGCCCGGCGCGGCCGCGCGGTGGACTGGGTCGTCGTCAACCTGCACCAGTTCGCGATGTCCTCCTCGGCCGCCAGCCACGGCGGTGACATGGGCATCCGCGAGAAGCTGCTGCCGCTGCTCGACCGCTACGGCGTCGACCTCGTCCTGGCCGGGCACGACCACGACTACGAGCGCACCCACCCCGTCCGCGGCACCGAGCCGGGTGGCCTGCTCACCCCGGCCGTCGCCGACGACGACCTGCGCCGGATCGATACCTCGCAGGGCACCGTCCACCTGATCCTCGGCGGTGGCGGCACCGCCGGCCACGACGACGTCTACCTGCCCGCCGACGCGGACGGCGTCCGCCAGGCCTCCGTGCGCACCCAGCGGCTCACCTTCAAGGCCGACCCGGATGCCAAGGAGAAGGCCCACTGGTCCGCGGTCACCGACCCGGACACCGCCTTCCCCTACGGCGTCGCGGTCTTCGACGTCGACCCCGGGCCGCTGCCGGGCGGCCGCACCACCATCACCGTCAGCTACTACCACTCCCCGTCCGCCACCGCGGCCAACCCGTTCCCGACGCCGGTGCTCTTCGACCGCTTCACCCTGTACCGCGACCGCAGCGACGGCTGGGGCGACCGGGACCGGAGCGACGACCGGAACGACGAGCAGGGCGAGGACGAGAACACCGGCTCCGAGGTCGGCGCCGGGCGCCGGTAACGCCTCGCGTCCCTGAGGGGCCCGTCGCGCGTACCGCGCGGCGGGCCCCTCGTCCGTTCAGACGGTTCCGGGGACGGCGGCCGAGCGGGCGCCGGTCCATGCGGGGTGAGTGGTGACGGAGGGTCGTCGCGGCGGCCCGGCCCGGTGGTGACGGTCGGTCGGCGGCGGGTTGGGCCGGTGGTGATGCCGGGTCACCGCCGCGCTGGGCCGTTGGTGACGGCGGGTCGCCGCCGTGGCTGGGCTGTCCGTGCGACGGGTCCCCGCCTCGGCGCGCGGGCCACTGGCGGGGCGGTTAGCGTCGGCCGCAACACGGTTTCAGTTATGGGAGGTTGGCAGTGCAGCGGTGGATCATTGTGACGGCCCTCACCACGGCCCTCGGCGGGCTCACGGCACCCGCCCTGGCCGCCGACCCGGCGCCGGCCGCGGCTTCGGTGGCCGCCCCGGCCCGGGTGCGGGACGGGGACGCGGCCCCCACGGGCGTCACTCTCGGTGAGGCCCGGATCGACCCGAAGGTGCCCGGCCGGGTCCGGGTCGACGTCGAGTACGTCTGCGGGGTCGCGGAGGAGGCCCGGTCGCTCACCGTCTCGGTCGAGCAGCGGGACCCGGAGGACACCTCCTCGATGGCCTTCGGCTCCAGCCGGACGGCCGAGGCGGACGTGATCTGCGACGGCACGGCGCGGCAGCGGCAGCTCGTCGTCCAGTCCAAGACGGTCAACTGGATCCCGGGCGCGGACGCCGTCCTGATCGCCACGGTCTCCGACCTCGGCGCCACCCCGCCCGCGTCCTCCGACGCCCGGCGGGTCCCGCTCTTCGGCTCCTGATGCGTCCGCGGGCCCGGGCCGTGGCCGCCGTGCTCCTCGGCGCCGCCCTCGCCGCCTGCTCCGTCCGCGTGGGCGGCCCGGACTCAGGCCCGGACTCGGGCTCGACCTCAGTCGCGACCTCGGGCGTGACCTCGGGCCCGGGGCCGACCGGGTCCGTTTCGGCGACCCCGGCCGCCTCGCCGTCCTCGGCCACCGCTCCCGCCCCGGGGGTGGTGGCCATCAGGGACTTCGCGTTCGAGCCGGCCGACTTCACCATCCGCCCGGGCGCCGTCGTCACGGTCCGCAACGCCGACACCGTCGACCACACCCTCACCGCCCAGGACCGCAGTTTCGACACCGGCACCATTGCCCCGGGCGCGTCCGCGACCTTCACCGCGCCGGCCCGGCCGGGCGCCTCCTCGTACCTGTGCACCCTGCACCACTTCATGCGGGGGATCCTGACGGTGTCCTGAGCCGACCGGTCCGTCGGCCGCGCGGGTGCCGGCCGCTCCTGAATCGCAAGCCCACAGGTGAACGGGGCTGCTGCTATCCGCCGCCATGTTCTACAGTTCTGTAGAACTAGGAGAACAGTGAACGGGGGCACGGCATGGACAGGCCGCTTCGACTGCCGCAGCAGGATCGGGCCGACTTCGAGACGGAACTGGGGAGGGCGCTGGCCGGGTCGCAGGTGCGGGCGGCCCTGCGGGCGGTGGGGGACGAGGGGCCGGGGGTGGAGCGGTTGCGGCGGAGCGCCCGGGAGAACGCGGAGTTCGTGCTGGCGGCGGCGGCGCCCGAGTACGAGCGGTACGCGGCGCTGCGGGCGGACCAGGACGCGGTGGCGCGGCTGCCGGTGGACGAGCCGGGGCGGCAGCGGGTGTCCGGGTGGTGGGGGGTGCTGGGGGTGATCGTGCCGATCGTCGCCGGGGTGGCCGCCGCGATCTTCCTGCTGCTCGGGTACGCGCTGGGGCTGGCGGACGACGCCGAGGTGCTGGGGCACGCGCTGGTCGGCGCCGGGTGGGTGGCGGCCGGGGTGGCCGCGGTGAGCCTGCTGGTGGGCGGACTGGGACTGCTGGGCGCGGCCTCGCGGTCGAGGTCGGCGGAGTCCGGCGGGGAGACCGGCGTGCTGGGGGAGCTGGGGCTGGCGCGGGACGCCTGGCGGTCGGCGCTGGCGGAGCGCGGCCTGGTGCCGTTCCTGCTGGCGCAGGCGGGCGCGGGGGCGCCCGGCCGGCGCCGCTGACGCCGTCGGCTCAGTCGTGGCGGGTGCGGGCGGCGTCGACGAGGAGGTGGGCGGCGTCGAGCGGGATGCCGAGTCGGCGGGCGATCCACGGGGCCGGGCGGCCGGCCCGGGCGAGCATCCAGGCGGAGTACAACTGGCCCAGCTGCGGGGCCTGGTGGGCGAGGAGGAGTGGGCGCACGGCGTCCATCGGGAAGTCTTCGAGGGCGCGGGCGCTGTACTCGCGGCCGTTGGGGCCGGGCGGGGGTAACGGGAGTGGGCGGCGGGTGTCGAGCCAGCGTCCGAGCAGCACCGCGCCGACCGCCAGGAGGCCGGAGCCGGAGGCGCCGATCAGGACGGCGTTGATGACCGGGCGGTCCTCCTCCTCGGCCAGGCCGAGGGCGAGTTCCTCGGCGACGAGCAGGGCGAGGACGGTGAGCAGCACCGCGGCTTCGGCGGGGCGCGGGTAGGGCCGGGACGTCGTCATGGGATACCTCTCCTCGGCGGGGGAGACCGGGGCGGGCGAAGGGGCCGCGGACGGCGGTGGCGGCAGGGCCGACGTGTGGGACGTGGCGCCAAGAAGACTTGACGTTGCGTCAGGAAGTCCGGGCGACGGGCGTGTTCACCGTCTCGACCGTGCTCACCGTCTGCCGGAGGCGGACCGGGGTATGCGGGGGTGGGGGTGGGTGGTGCGGCCCGCACTGCTGCTGTCCATGCGTCTCGCCTCCTTCCGGTCGGGCGCGCCATGCTGGTGCGTTCGTCGACGGGGCAAGGGGGGGTCATCCTCGGACTTCGGGACAGCATAGCCCGGGCCTCACGCCAACTTCGACACCCTTGTCGAAGTTGGCGCCGGTGGGAGAGCCCGCCGTTGGACGATCGACCAGGTGGGGCCGGGTGCGGCTGATGTGCGGGCCCACTCGCGCCCGGCCGGTCGCCGCCGCTTCAATCGCCGTACCGAAGGAACGGGACCGGCCGGGGGCGATGGAGCGACATGGATCTGAACACGGTGGCCGACCGGAGGGAGTGACGTTCGGTCCCGCCCTGGTTACCCTGGGTCGCGCCGTCGGACGCGCCCAGGGAGGCCGGATGGGACTCACCAGTCACAAGCTGCTGGCGCTGGCGGCGCTGTTCGCGGTGTGCACGGTGCTCGGCACGCTCTGGGTCTGGCCCCGGCTGGCCGTCCGCAGCTGGCCCGCGGTGTTCCTGCGGCTCGGGACGATCGCCGTCACCCAGTTCGCGCTGCTGGCCACCCTCGGGCTCGCCGTCAACGACGACTTCGTGTTCTACAGCAGTTGGTCCGACCTGTTCGGGCGCGACCGCGGGGCGGGCGTCATCCAGGCGGGCGGCCCGTCTGCCAGCCCGACCGTCGTTCCGTCCGGAGGGCCTGGCGGCACCCCCGGCGGCACCCCGGCCGAGGTGCCCGCCGGGGTGCAGGTGCTCGGCACCGCCGAGATCACCGGCGCGGACGGGGCCGACCGCGGCCCGGCCACCATCGGGCGGCTCGACCGGGTGCGGCTGCCCGGCGGCACCACCGGGCTCAGCACCGACGGGTACGTCTACCTGCCGCCGCAGTACTTCCGGCCCGGCGCCGAGACCCGGCACTTCCCGGCCGTGCTGGTGATGACCGGCTTCCCGGGGGACGCCGCCAACCTGGTCACCAAGCTGCGCTACCCGGCGTACGAACTCGACCTGCTGCGCCGGGGGGCGATGAAGCCGACCGTCCTGGTGCTGGTGCGCCCCTCGCCGTCGATGCCGCGCGACAGCGAGTGCGAGGACGTCCCGAACGGCCCGCAGGCCCAGCGCTACTTCACCACCGACGTGCCGGCCGACCTGCGGGCCTCCTACCGGGTGCTCGACGGCACCGGCAGCCTCGGCGTGATCGGCGACTCCACCGGGGGCTACTGCGCCGTCAAGCTCGGCATGGTCCACCCGGAGACCTTCCCGGTGGCGGTCTCGCTGTCCGGCTACTTCAAGGCCGCCGAGGACGTGACCACCGGCGACCTCTTCGGCGGCAGCCGGCAGCGGCGCGACGAGGCCGACCTGAACTGGCGCCTGGCCCACCTGCCGATGCCCGCCCTGGCCGTGCTCCTCGCCGACAGCAAGGAGGACGGCCACGGCTACGCCGACTCCGTGGCCTTCGCCGCGGCCGCCCGCCCGCCGCTGGTGGTCGCCCAGGCCACCGTGGAGACCGGCGGGCACAACTTCACCACCTGGACCAGGCTGCTCCCGCCGTCGCTGACCTGGTTGAGCGACCACCTGCACGACCCGCAGTGACACCAGCCGCGCGGCGGGCACGCGCCGGGCACGTTCTGGTGCCGACGGCCGGACGGCGGCCGAGAACGTCGGCGGGGTGGTCACTCCTGAGCCATTGTGTGGCAGGAGGGTTGCCGGGGGCTCAACTTCAGGATAGGCAAACCTAAGTGCTTTCGGTTCGGGGGTGAGGACGCGCGGAATGACTGTGACCGAGAACCCGACCGCCCGGGTCGACCGGCTCGCCATCGCCCTCGCGGATGGCACCCCGCTGCTCGCCCCGGTCAGCCTCGATCTGCGCCCCGGACGCGTGCACGCCGTCACCGGCCCCTCGGGCGCGGGCAAGACCACCCTGCTGCACGCCCTCGCCGGAGCCCTGCCCCCGGGCGCCCGGGCCACCGGGCTGGTCACCGTCCTCGGCCAGGACGTCCTCTCCCTCGCTCCCGAAGCGCTGCGCCGGTTGCGCCGTCACCGGCTCGCCTTCCTCGGCCAGGACCAGGGTTCGGGCCTCAACCCCCGGACGCGGGTCGCCGGACTGCCCGCCGGGGCCGCCGCCGACCGCGGCCCCGAAGCCGTGGGCGACCTGCTCGCCCGGGTCCGACTGCCCGCCGACCAGCGGCTCGAACGCCGCCTCCCCGGCGCCCTCGCCCTCCCAGGTGCCCCCTCCGGCGGTCAGCAGCGCCGCGTCGCCCTCACCCGGGCCCTCGCCCGCCGCCCCGACCTGCTGCTCCTCGACGAACCCGGCGCCGGCCTGGACCCCGCCCTGCGGGACGAGATCGCCGACCTGTTGCGCGAACTCGCCCGCCGGCACGGCATCGCCGTCGCGCTCGCCAGCCACGACGCCGCCTTCGTCGCCCGCTGCGCCGACGAGGTGCTCGTCCTCGCCCCGGCCCGCCCCGGGGCGGGCGGCGGCGCCATCCGGACCGGGGCCGGCCGTACGTCCGGACCGGTCGCGGCGCGCACCGCCGTCGGGCTGGCCGCGCTCGGCGTCGAAGCCCACGTCGGGTACGGGCGCGGGCGGCGCCGGATCCTCACCGGGGTCGACCTGCACCTCGCGCCCGGCAGCTGCACCGGCATCATCGGCCCCTCCGGCGCGGGCAAGACCACCCTCGTCCGGGTCCTCGCCGGGCTCCACCCGCCCACCGGCGGCACCCTCACCCTGGACGGCGCCCCGCTGGCCGGCTCGCACCACGCCCGCACCCGCGAGCAGCGCCGCAGCGTCCAACTCGTCCCGCAGAACCCGCTCGGCGCGCTCAACCCGGCCCGGACGGTCGGCGCCACCCTCACCCGTCCGCTGAGGCTGCACCACACCACCCCGCACGAGCAGTGCCCCGGCCGGGTCGCCGAACTGCTGGCCGCCGTCGGCCTTCCCGCCGACCTGGCCGCCCGGCACCCGCCCGAGCTGTCCGGCGGCCAGCGTCAACGCGTCGCCATCGCCCGGGCGTTGGCGGCCGAGCCGGACGTCCTGCTGTGCGACGAGGTGACCTCCGGGCTGGACGCCGACACGGCCGCGGGCATCGTGACCCTGCTGGGCCGGCTGCGCGCCGAGCGCGGGGTGGCGCTGGCGCTGATCAGCCACGACCTACCGCTGGTGCGCGAACACGCGGACGCGGTGGTGCAGTTGGGGGAGGCGCCGGGGCGGGCCCGGACCAGGGGCCCTGGACCGGCGGGCCCGGGCGCGATGGCGCCCGCCGGCTCGGCGTGGGTGAGGTGACGCGTCGAGCCGGCGGGCGGGTTCGGGGGAGCTGCTCAGGGCCTGTCCGGCGAGATCCGGGGGACACGCCCCAGCTAGGCGCGCCCCAGCAGCGGGAGCGGTGCCCCGGTGCGGGCGGGGAGTTCGAGCCGGGTCAGCAGCGCGGAGGGCGACACCTCGACCACCCGGCAGCCCGCGCGGTGGCGGCAGTGCCGGGCCACCGAGCCGTGCCGCAGCCGGTCGAACCGTCGGCGGGTGGCGGCGCCGAGGACCAGCAGGTCCTCCGGCCCGGTGACGGCGCCGACCAGGGCCGGCCCGGGCTCGGCCTTGACCACCAGCGGGTGGATGACCAGCCCGGCCGGGTAGCCGCCGTAGGCCTGTTCGAAGGCGATGTCCAGCCGCCGCCGGGCGGCGTGCTCCAGTTCGGACAGCGGGCGCAGGCCGTCGCGTTCGCCCGCGTTCCACGCGGCCACCGGCACCAGCACGGCCTCGCTGCGGGCCGCCTCGCCGACGGCGTGGTAGAGGGCGGCCAGACTGCTCAGTGATCCGCTCAGGCCGACGATCACTCGGGTGGTCCCGGTCATGGCCGTTCGCCTCCGTTTCTCCGGTCGGGTACTCCCGGTTCCGTACTCCTTGGTTCGGATGATTCCAGTGAACCCCGGAACCGGTCCGTCCGTACCGCCGCTGATGGCTCCATGACGCCGGTCGCACACTTCTTGACGGCCTTCTGACAGCTCCGGCGCGCCGTGCGGCTCAGCCGAGGCCCGGCACGAACTGGATCAGCAGGTCGATCGCCTTGATGCCGAGGAACGGCAGGATCAGCCCGCCCAGCCCGTACACCCGCAGGTTGCGGCGGAGCAGGTCGGTGGCGGAGGCGGGCTGGTAGCGGACGCCGCGCAGGGCCAGCGGGATCAGGGCGACGATGATCAGCGCGTTGAAGATGATCGCGGAGGCGATCGCCGAGGTCGGGCTGTGCAGTTCCATGATGTTGAGGTGGTGCAGCCCGGGGTAGGCGTTCGCGAACATCGCGGGGATGATCGCGAAGAACTTGGCCACGTCGTTGGTGATCGAGAAGGTGGTCAACGCACCGCGGGTGATGAGGAGTTGCTTGCCGACCCGGATGATGTCGATCAGCTTCGCCGGGTTGGAGTCGAGGTCGACCATGTTGCCGGCCTCCTTGGCGGCCGGGGTGCCGGAGTTCATCGCGACCCCGACGTCGGCCTGGGCGAGCGCGGGGGCGTCGTTGGTGCCGTCGCCGGTCATCGCGACCATGTTCCCGGCGGCCTGCTCGCGGCGCAGGTGGGCGAGCTTGTCCTCGGGGGTGGCCTCGGCGAGGAAGTCGTCCACCCCGGCCTCGGCGGCGATGGCGCGGGCGGTGAGCGGGTTGTCGCCGGTGACCATGACGGTGCGGATGCCCATCCTGCGCAGCTCGGCGAAGCGCTCGGCGATGCCCTCCTTCACCACGTCCTTGAGTTCGACCACGCCCAGCGCGCGGGCGCCGTGCCGGTCGTGGACGGCGACCAGCAGCGGGGTGCCGCCGGCCTCGGCGATCCGGTCCACCAGCGGCTTGGCCTCCATCGGCATCCGCCCGCCGGACTCCACCACCCAGCGGGCGACGGCGCCGGCGGCGCCCTTGCGGATCAGGCAGTTCGTCCCGTCGGGCCAGGTCAGGTCGACGCCGCTCATCCGGCTGTGAGCGGTGAACGGGACGGGCCGCTGCTCGCCGAGTTCGCCGGGGGCGCGGGGCGGCACCCAGTACTGACGGTTCGTCAGTTCGACGAGCGAGCGCCCCTCGGGGGTCTCGTCCGCGACGGAGGCCAACTGGGCGGCCTCGGCGAGCTGTTCGGTGCTCGCGCCGGGCAGCGGGTGCAGTGCGACAGCCCGGCGGTTGCCGTGGGTGATGGTGCCGGTCTTGTCGAGCAGCAGCACGTCGACGTCCCCGGCGGCCTCGACGGCCCGGCCGGAGAGGGCGACGACGTTGCGCTGGACCAGCCGGTCCATCCCGGCGATGCCGATCGCGGACAGCAGTGCGCCGATGGTGGTCGGGATGAGCGCGACCATCAGGGCGACCAGCACCACGGTAGTCTGCGGCGCGTGCGCGTAGATCGCCATCGGCTGGAGCGAGACCACCGAGAGCAGGAAGACGATGGTGAGCGAGGCGAGCAGGATGTTGAGCGCGATCTCGTTCGGGGTCTTCTGCCGGTTGGCGCCCTCCACCAGGGCGATCATGCGGTCGACGAAGCTCTGCCCGGGCCGGGAGGTGACCCGGACGACCAGGTGGTCGGAAAGCACCCTGGTGCCGCCGGTGACGCCGGTGCGGTCACCGCCGGACTCGCGGATCACCGGCGCGGACTCCCCGGTGATCGCCGACTCGTCGACGGAGGCCACCCCCTCGACCACCTCGCCGTCCTGCGGCACGACCTCGCCGGCCGGCACCAGCACCACGTCGTGCAGCATCAACTGCTCGGCGGGGATCACCTCGTGGCGGTGGTCGCGGGTGCCGACCCGCCAGTGCAGCAGCCGCCGGGCGGTGGTCCCGGCCTGGGTGCGGCGCAGCGACTCGGCCTGCGCCTTGCCCCGGCTCTCGGCGACGGCCTCGGCGAGGTTGGCGAACAGCACGGTCAGCCAGAGCCAGAAGCCGATCACCCAGGCGAACACGCTCGGGTGGATCACCGCGCTGAGCGTGGTGAGCGCGGAGCCGGTCTCCACCACGAGCATCACCGGGTTGCGCATCATGGTGCGCGGGTGGAGCTTGCGGACGGCGGCGGGCAGGGCCTCGGTGAGCTGGCGGCGGGTGATGAGCCGGCGGCGGCCGCCGTCCGGGCCGGTCGGCCGGTGGCTCGGGTGGTGGCTCGGGTGGTGCTGCGGTTGGTGCGGCCGGTCGTCCGGTCGGTCGTGCGGGGGTTGCTCGCGGACGCCCTCCGGGCGGCGGAACCAGTCGGTTCGGGGCGTGGTGGTGTCCGGGGGAGTGAGGGCCGAACGGCGCATCGTCTCGGAAGACCTTCCGGGCCGCCCCGGGCTGCGGGGCAACGGGGCGGCGGACTCGGTGGCGGCGGGGACGGCGGCCAGCCCACCACCGGATCCGCGCCCGCCACGCGCCTCTTGACGCGGGCTTGGCGTGCGGGCGGCCGTCCTTGACGGCTCCCTGACATCCGGACCGGGTGGGCATTCGGGCGGTCGTACGGACGTTCGGGGTCGGGTGCGGCCGTACGGGTGATGACCGGGGCGGCGGATGTCAGGAAGGCGTCAAGGACGCACGGCGGAGCGTAGGCCACGCGTCAAGGCCCGGTGCGATCGGCGTTCGGTGGGCATCCACTGGAACCGAGGGCCGCACCACGGTGGCCCGCCCGAGCCCGAGGAGCCTTCCGTGAGCAGCACGATCGTCACCGCCGTCGACCAGTCGCCGCGCCGCCTGGTCCGCCTGGTGCCCGCCGGTGTCCGGCAGGACCGGCAGGAGCTTCAGGACAGCCCCGAGCCGCCCGAACCGGCGCCCGCGCCCACGGTCGGCCGCGACCGCGGCCGCCCGGCGCACTGCCGGATCGCGATGCAGTTCGAGGACTGACCCCGCCCACCGCGTGCCGCAACCCCGCCCCGCCCCGTAGGAGTACCGCCATGACGCAGCTGACCGCCCCGTCCGTCCCCTCCGCCGTCCCCGCCCCCTCCACCGGCACCTCCACCGCCCGCCCCGACGCCCCGGCCGTCGACGCGCTCGGCGGCCCCTGGCCGGCCTCGGCGCGGCCCGGCCCCGGCGGCGACGTGCTGGTCGGCGGGGTGGGGCTGGCGGAGGCGGCCGAGCGGTTCGGCACCCCGCTGTACGTCCTGGACGAGGCCGAGGTGCGCAACCGCGCCCGGGCGTACCGGCGGGCGCTGCCGCACGCCGAGGTGCTGTACGCCGCCAAGGCGTTCCTGTGCAGCGCGATGGCCGACTGGGTGGCCGAGGAGGGCCTGGGCCTGGACGTCTGCTCCTCCGGCGAGCTGTGGCTGGCCGCCTCGGCCGGCTTCCCGGCGCAGCGGATCCTGCTGCACGGCAACGCCAAGTCCCCGGAGGAACTGCGGCTGGCCCGGCGGCTGCGGGTCGGGCGGATCGTGATCGACGGACCGGCGGAGATCGCCCGGCTGGCCGCCCTGGTGGCCGCCGACACCCCGCAGCGGGTACTCGTCCGGGTCGTCCCGGGGATCGCCGCCGGGCACCACACGGCGGTCCAGACGGGAGTGGGCGGGCAGAAGTTCGGCTTCCCGATCGAGGGCGGCGACGCGGCCGACGCGATCGCCCGGGTGCTCGACCAGCCCGGGCTCGAACTGGCCGGCCTGCACTGCCACCTGGGCTCGCAGATCACCGAGGTCGAGCCCTACCTCCAGGCGGTGGACGCGCTGGTGCGGCTGCTCGCGGAGATCCGGGAGCAGCACGGCGTGGAACTGCCCGAACTGGACCTCGGCGGCGGCCACGGCATCCGCTACCTGCCGGGGGACGCCGAGTTCGACGTCGCCGACTTCGCCGTCCGGGTGACCGACCGGCTGGCGGTGCGCTGCGCCGAGGCGGGCCTGGAGGTGCCGCGGCTGATCGTCGAGCCCGGCCGCGCGCTGGCCGGCCCGGCCGCCGTCGCCGTGTACCGGGTGCTGTCGGTGAAGCACACCGCGGACGGCCACTGCTTCGCCGCCGTGGACGGCGGGATGAGCGACAACCCGCGCCCGGCGCTGTACGGATCGCCGTACAGCGTCCGCCTGGTGGGCCGCCGTTCGGAGGCGGGCGCGGCCCGGGTGGACGTGGTGGGCCGGCACTGCGAGGCCGGCGACGTGCTGGTCCGTGACGCCGTGCTGCCCGCCGACCTGCGTGCGGGGGACCTGCTGGCCGTCCCGGCGGCCGGGGCGTACCAGCTGTCGATGGCCTCCGGCTACAACCTGGTCGGCCGCCCGGCGGTGGCCGCCGTCAAGGACGGCCGGGCCCGCCTGCTGATCCGCCGGGAGACGGTCGAGGACTTCCGCCTCCGCGAGGTCGGCCGGTAGCCGAATACCGTTGCGTGAGAAGTCGGCCCCGCCGACTTCTCACGCAGCTCTGGTAGCTAGAAGGCCGTGTGGATCAGCCAGTGGTCCAGCAAAGCGCGGTCGCCCGTCACCGTCACCCGGTCGTCCTGCGGCGGGAGGCGGCGGGAGACCACCAGCATGAGGTCCGCCACCGCGCCCGACACCACCACGTCGGCCTCGACCCGCCCGCGCTCCCACCGCAGCGCCTCGGGCGCCCTGGTGACCACCCAGCCCTCCGTGGACCTCGGCCGGAACCCGACCCGCTCGCCCCGGCCGCGCAGCTCGGCGACCGCCGGCCTGACCGACTCGAAGGCCGGCGTGCACAGCAGGTCGAGGTTCTCGCTGATCACGTCGGCCGCGAGGTCGTCGGCGATCTCGAACGCGGTGCCCGTCGCCGACGCCGCGTCGTAGTGATGGACGCAGGTGTCGCTCAGCTGCCTGCGGAGCCAGAACGCCGCCGGCCGTGGCCCGAAGAACGTGGGCAACTCGGTGTCCGCGCCGGTCTCCTGGACCGCGCGGACCAGGTCCTCCGCGCCCTCGCGCAGCCACCGAGCCCACCCGTCCGGGGCGCCGGGATCGGCCTGCCACGGGTCGGGGGCGGGCAACTGCTCGCGCGTGCGCACGAGTTCGGCCGCCCACCGGTGCTCCTGGCCGACGTGCCCGACGAGGGTGCGCAGCGGCCACTGCGGGCAGGTGGGCACCGGGGTGTCCGGGTCCCTTCCGGCGACCGCGCGGCCTGTCCTCGCGCTCTGCTCCCGCAGTCCCTCCACGAGCCGTGCGGTGTCCAGTGTTGATGTCATGACGGCGCTCCTCTCTCGGGGTTACCTGGGTACGGTAGGAACTCCAGTCCGGTGGAGGTTCAAGTGCCTTTGCTCGATGAGACGTTGGGGATCGGCGAGCTGGCCCGGCTGACCGGCGTGCCGGTGCGGACCATCCGCTTCTACTGCGACGAGGGCATCGTCGACTCGGTGCGCAGCACGGGCGGGCACCGCAGGTTCGACCACGTGGCCGTGGAGCGGCTGGGCCTGGTCAGACGGCTGCGCAGGCTCGGGCTCGGGCTGCCCTCGGTCAGGCAGGTGCTCGCCGGAGAACGTTCCGTGGCCGAGGTCGTCGCGGCCGAGCGGGCCGCGCTCGACGTGCGGCTCGCGGACCTGGCCTGGCGGCGGGCCTCGCTGCGCGCTGTCGAGGAGGCCGGACCGGCCGACCGGGCCGCCAGGCTGGAGCTGCTGGCCGCGATGGAGGGCGGGGGAGCCGCCCGTGACGCGCTGATCGGCTTCTGGAGGCGCGCGATGGCCGCCCCGGTGTCGGAGGCGATGCTCACCGCGTTCGTGGCGATCGCCGTACCCGAGCCGCCCGCCGACCCGACCCCGCCGCAGGTGGTCGCGTTCGCCGAACTGTTCGCCCTGGCCGGTGACCGGGAACTGAGCCGCGGCCTGCTGGCCAGGGCGCGGGCCGGCGCCACGCTGATCGCCGACGAGGACGAGTTGGTGAGCGGGATCGGCGAGGCGTGCGCGCTGGCCCAGCCCCTGGTGCGGGCGGGTGAGCAGCCCCGGGCGGGCCCCGCGCTCGACCGGTTCGTCGCGGCCCACGCCGCCGTCCGCGGCGACCGCGACACCCCGAAGTTCAGGGGCCGCCTGCTGGCTTACGTGGCCGTCGACCGGGACCCGCGGATGCGCCGCTACTGGCGGCTCGTGGCCGAGGCGAGCGGGGATCCGGTCACCGTCGGCCTGTCCTACCTGTGGCTGACCGACTCCCTCGAACGCTCCGCTGCGGGCCTTGGCGGCGCCGCCGGGGCGTGCTGATCGCCGCGCCAGGCCCGTCCGGGTGAACGGCAGCCCGGGTTGCTTCGTCCACGCACCTCGAAGGCGTCAAGCTGGCCGCGAAATCCGTACCCCCGAGGAAAGGCCGGTCGATGGCTCGCGCGCTGATCGTGGTGGATGTGCAGAAGGACTTCTGTGAGGGAGGGAGCGTCCCGGTCGGCGGGGGCGCCGACCGGGCCCGGGCGATCGCCGAGCTGGTCCAGGGCCCGGAGCGGGAGGGCTGGGCGCGGGTGGTCGCGACCCGGGACCACCACATCGACCCGGGCCCGCACTTCTCCGCGCGGCCGGACTTCCGGGAGTCCTTCCCGGTGCACTGCGTGGTCGGCAGCGAGGGCGGCGAGTTCCACCCGTCCTTCGCGCCCGCCGTCGACGCGGGCGCGGTGGACGAGGTGTTCTTCAAGGGCGCGCACTCGGCGTCCAAGAGCGGGTTCGAGGGCTTCGCGGCGGACGGCACCCGGCTCGCCGACTGGCTGCGCGGCCAGGGCGTGGACGCGGTGGACGTGGTCGGGATCGCCACCGACCACTGCGTGAAGGCGACGGCGCTGGACGCCGTGAAGGCCGGGTTCGCGACCAGGGTGCTGCTGGACTACACGGCGGGCGTGGCCACCGACACCACGGTCACCGCCCTCGGCGAACTCCGGCAGGCGGGCGTGGACCTGACGGGCACGCCGGTCGTGCTGGCCGGATGAGGTTTGCGCGAGAAGTCGGCCCGGCCGACTTCTCGCGCAGGTGTGGTTCAGATGTCTCGATGCCCACCCGATCCACGTGTCGCGGGCGGCACTTGAGTGACTGGTTGAGACCGCTTGTGTCGGTCCGTCAGCTGTGGTGTGTGAGATATGTGGTGCAAACACGACCATTTGTGGCGGGTCGCTGTTAGGGTGCCCATCTGAACGCCAACTCTCCATGATGTGAGCGGCATTGGAAGAGAGGGCGTCGACTCCACCTCCGTAGCCGACACCCGAGGAAGCGCGTGAGAGCCGAAGACGTCCCCCTGCTGTTCCAGGAGCTGGCCCGCGAGTTCGCGGACGTGACCGACATGTCAGTGGCGGCGACCGGCTCGTTGGCCCGAGGCGAGCACCGCACCGGGCCCGCCGGCGACATCGTCTCCAACCTCGACCTGATCCACGTCGTGGCCGACGGGGCCGACGTGCCGGAGGTCCGGGCCGTGCTGGGGCGGACGATGCGGCGGATCTCCGACACGTTCCGGATCGAGACGACGTCCGTCATAGCCAGGCTCCCGGCGTTCCGGCTGGCCGGCCACGCCCACTACCGGATCAGCATGCGGCCCGAGTGGTTCTGCGACGGCCTCGGGCTCGGGCCGGAGGCCTTCGACCACTCCGGCCACGACGAGGACGACCCGGGCGAGGCGCTGGCCTGGATGATGCAGCCCGTCCCCTACTACCTGGCCAAGGCGACCATCCTGGACCCGACGACCAACCTCGCCAAGGCCCGCAGGGCGGCGATGCGACTGGCCGACCGGTTCGACCTGGAGGACATCCGCGAGGGCCTCGACGACCTGCCGGGCTCGCTGCGCACCTTGATCGCCAAGCACGACATCACCCCGCTCGAATCCACCGCCCGCTACCTCGCCGCCCCCACCCACCCCGCCATCGCACAGCTCGTCCGCGACGCGGTCTTCGTCGAGGGCATGGGCCTGTCGTCCGCCGACTCGATGGTCGTCATGCTGCCGTCCGCCCCGAACTGACCCGTACCGGAGAACACCGAATGCCCACCCGGCAGCACGTGGAGATCCTGCCCCCGCACCCGTTGCGGGCCGGCTACGACCGGGCCCTGGCGCGCGGGTCGATAGCCGATGCGTTCCAAAGGCGCCTGGAACCCGCCAACTTCACCCCCGGCTACCTCGGCGCCCTGACCGAGCGGGTCGAACAGGCCCTGGGCCAGGACCCGGGGGACGAGGCCATGCGGTGGCGCCTGGCCTTCCTCCTGCTCCAGAACAACGCCACCGCGGCCGGCGTCGAACGGGCCGGGGAACTGCTCGCCGGCTCCACCCTCCCGCAGGCCGTCCGCCTGGCCCGGCTGGTGGCCGGGATCCGCAGCAGGGCCGACCAGCCGCGTACCGGCCGCCGCGTCCGGCGGGTCAACTGGTCGATCAACAACCGCTGTCCGATGTCCTGCCAGGGCTGCTACAACCCGTTCGCGGCGGAGCAGATCGACCTCGACCAGGCCAGGCGGATCGTCGGGAAGCTGGCCGCGCACGGGACCACCGACCTGGTCCTGGCCGGAGGTGACCCGCTGCTGTGGCCGCCGGTCTTCGACGTGGTTGACCACGCCATCGCCAGTGGTCTCAAGGTCGGCCTCGACACCACCGGCTACACGCTCACCGCCGAGAAGCTCTCCCGGCTCCACGGCCTGTCCTCGCTGCGGCTGCCACTGGACGCCGTCACGCCGGAGGTGCAGCGCGCCTTCCGCCGGAGCCCGGACGACAGGCTCCTCGACGCGCTGCTGGAGTCCCTGGCCCTGTGCGACGCCGAGGGCTTCGACCGGGTGCGGGTGCACACCGTGGCGAGTGCCGAGAACCTCCACCAGCTGCCGGAGCTCGCCGCGGAGGTGCTGTCCCACCCGTCGGTCGCCCAGTGGGTGATCTTCCAGTGGTGGGGCCGGCGGGCCTCGCCGGCCACGGTGCGCAGGCTCGGCGTGGCGGTGGAGGAGGTCCGCGCGGTCGTCGACGGGATCCGGCGCGACCACCCCGGCCGGGAGATCCACCTCGCGGAGAGCAGCGAGCGGGAGCTGCTGAACTGGATGATCCAGTCGAGCGGGCAGGTGGTCACCTTCGGGTCGGGCGCGGAGGAGGAGTTCATCCTGGGCAACCTCCTGACCGACGAGGTCGAGGAGATCCTGACCCATCCGATCCTGGACTTCGAGGCCATGGCGCGGGGGATCCCGGTCACCCCGGGAACCGTGTTCGGCGCTCCGGACGCGGTCCTGGGATAACAGAACGGTTTCGGAGCCCACCCTCTCCGCGCCCAGGTCTTGACGGCGCGGGGAGGGTGGGCGTTTGCTGTGACCCGCTCGTTCGAACCTGTTTGGTTCTGGTTTGTTTTGTGTATTTGAACGTTCAAAACCCTTCAAGCTCCCTCCCCTTGCCTCGCCCTTCCTGCCTCAAACCCTTCCTCGCCACCCCTCAGAGAGGAATGCAATGTCACACCTTTCCCGTCGTGATCTGCTCCGAGCCTCAGGAGCGGGCCTGCTGGCCCTGACCGCCGGCGGCACGCTCGCAGCCTGCGGCGACTCCGGCTCCGGGGGCGCCTCGGGCGGGGACGCCGACACCGGCAACATCACCGTCTGGTCCTGGGCCACGGCCGCCGAAGCCCTGCGCGGGATCGTCCCGGCCTTCCAGAAGGACAACCCGGGGATCACGGTCGACGTCCAGGACATCGGCGAACCGGCCATCTGGGACAAGATCACCGTCGGCCTGGCGGCCGGCGGCCAAGGCCTCGGCGACGTGCTGCACATCGGCTGCGACTACCTGCCCGGATACCAGGAGAAGTTCCCCGGCGGCCTGGCCGACCTCTCCGCGCTCGGCGCCGACGCGCACAAGGACAAGTTCGCCAAGGGCCTGTGGCCCGTCGTCAGCGGCAAGGACGGCCACGCCTACGCACTGCCCTGGGAGGTCAACCCGCTCGGCTTCTTCTACCGCAAGGACTACTTCGACAAGGCGGGCATCGACCCCGAGTCCTTCGCCACCTGGGACGACCTGCTCGCCGTGGCCGACCGTTTCAAGGCCGCCAACCCCGGCGTCGCCCTGATCGGCATCAACAGGGCCGCCAACCCCACCCCCGACCTGGACTTCGTCCAGGCCCTGATGCAGCTCCAGGGCGCCTTCTACTTCGACCTCCAGGGCAAGATCACCGTCGGCTCGGAGGCGGCCGTGCGCGCCCTGACCATCGTCAAGCGGCTGGACGAGGCCGGGCTGATCGGCGACACCCCCGGCGTCCAGAGCTGGCCGCCCGTGATGAAGGCCGGCAAGCTCGCGGTGGCCGCGATGCCCGCCTGGGTCGCGCACTACCTGGAGAAGAAGATCCCCGACCAGAGCGGCAACTGGCGTCTCACCAAGCCCCCGGCGGTCACCCCCGGCGGCAAGCGCACCGCCCTGGTCAACTCCACCCACCTGGCCGTCGCCGCCTCCAGCCCGCGCCGCCGCGCCGCCTGGAAGTTCGTCGAGTACACGGTCACCCGCCCGGCCTCGGTGAACGCCATGTTCAACGCGGGCGGCGTCTTCCCGGCCCTCACCGAGGCCTACGCCGACCCGCTGTACGCCGCGCCGAGCGCCTACTACGGCGGGCAGCCGGTGCTCAGGACCTTCGCCGACCTCGCCACCGAGGGCGGCTACCCCACCAACTACTCCGGTGACTACGCCCGCGCCCTCAAGCTCGTCAGCGACGCCCAGGTCAAGGTCCTCCTCAAGGGCGCCGACCCGGCCGCCGTCCTCCAGGACGCCGCCAAGCAGCTCGCCCAGCAGACCGGGCGCGGTATCGCATGAGTGCCGCCAGCCCGCCCGCCGCCCTCTCCAGGAGGTCCGCAGCGCGGCGCCGGTCCCGCCGGCGGCGCGCCGCCGTACCGTACCTGCTGCTCGCGCCCGCCCTGCTGACCTTCGGCGTGTTCAAGGCCTACCCGGTCGTCGAGTCGCTGCTGCTCTCCTTCACCACCGGCTCCGGCGCCGCCACCCGCGACGCAGGCCTCGCCAACTACCGGCGCCTGCTGGACGACCCGCTGTTCTGGACGGCCCTGTCCAACACCGGCGAGATCCTCGTCATGCAGGTCCCGCTGATGCTCGGACTGGCCCTGCTGATGGCCGTCGGCATCAACTCCGCGGTGGTGCGCTGGCGCACGGTGTGGCGCCTCGGCGTCTTCATGCCCTCGGTCACCGGCCTGGTCGCCACCGGCGTGATCTTCGCCTACCTGCTCAAGACCGACGACGGTGCGGTCAACTGGGTGCTGAACGCCGTCGGCCTGCCCTCCGTCGACTGGCTGGGCCAGCCCGTCTGGGCCCGGGCGGCCGTCGTCGTGGTGCTCACCTGGCACTACACCGGATACAACGCCGTCATCTACCTCGCCGGACTCCAGTCCATTCCTAGGGAGTTGTACGAGGCCGCGATGGTCGACGGCGCCGGACCGATCCGCCGCTTCACCTCCGTCACCGTCCCCGCGCTGCGCCCGGTGCTGCTGTTCACGGTCGTGCTCTCGACCATCGGAACGCTCCAGCTCTTCGACGAGCCGTACGTACTGACCGGCGGCGGGCCGGACAACGCCACCCTGACCGTCTCCATGTACCTGTACCAGAACGGCTTCCGGTACTACGACTTCGGCTACGCCTCCGCCGTCGCCTACGCGCTCACCCTGCTCGTGACGGTGCTCGGCGCCGTCCAGATGCGCCTGATGGGAGAGCGCGACAAGTGACCTCCCAAAGCGATACCTCCCAAAGCGATACCTCCAAGAGCGATACCCCCCAGAGCGAGGCCTCCGAGCGCGTGAACCCCCTCAAGAAGCTGCGCGGCTGGCCGCTGACCTTCCTCCTCGCCGGCATCACCGGGCTGTCGATCGCCCCCTTCTACTGGCTGGTGGTCTCCGCCACCCGCAAGGACACCGAGGTCTTCGACTGGCCGCCCAAGCTGCTGCCCGGCGGGAGCCTCGGCGAGAACCTGAGCCACCTGGAGCAGAAGATCGGCCTGCTCAGGGTCGTCGGGAACTCCCTGCTGGTGGCGGGGGTCCAGACGCTGGGCGCCCTCGTGGTGGCGCTGCTCGCGGGCTACGCCTTCGCCAAGTTCCGCTTCCGCGGCCGGACCCTGCTGTTCGCCCTGCTGTTCTCCACCCTCGTGGTGCCCGAACAGGTCATGCTGGTACCGCTGTTCAAGATGATGACGAACTTCGGCCTGCTGGACACCTACCAGGCGCTGATCCTGCCCGGCCTGTGCGTGCCCTTCGCCATCTTCCTGATGCGGCAGTCGCTGAGCAGCCTGCCGGACGAACTCCTGGACGCCGCCCGGGTCGACGGCGCGGGCGAGTTCCGGGTGCTGTTCAGCGTGGTGGTACCGGTCATGAGGCCCGTGCTGGCAGCCCTCTCGATCTTCCTCTTCCTCGGCTCCTGGAACCAGTTCGTCTGGCCGCTGATCGCTCTGCGCAGCCCCGGGATGCACACCCTGCCGGTCGCCCTCGCGACCCTGCACGGCAACAAGAGCAACACCGACTACGGCGCGATCCTCTCCGGCACCGCGCTGTCCACCCTGCCGATGATGGTCCTCTTCCTGGTCCTCCAGCGGCAGTTCATCTCCGGCCTGCTGGCCGGCGCCACGAAGGGCTGAACATGACCGAGATCTGGGAACCGCACGCCCCCGCCGTCGCCGGCGGCCTGCGTTCGCTCTACGCAGAGGGCCTGGACCTGCGGGTCAGCGGGAACGCGAGCGCCCGCGGGGCGGGTGACGGAATCGTTGAGGTGACCGCCGAAGGGACGGGCGACGTCCGGATCGAGTGGCGGGTGCCGTGCGTGGACGCCACCGCGTTCTGGACGCCCGAGCCGCGCGGCACCGGCTGGCTGCCCGCCGCGTGGAGCGCTCCGCGCCGCACCAGCCTGGCCAACGGCGCCCCGATCGCCGCCCTGATCGGCACCGGCGACATCGCCATCTGCGCCTTCGCGGCCGAGCGCGCCGACGTCCTGGCCGGCGCCGGAGTGCTGGAGGAGACCGGGGAGTTCCGGTTCTGGGCGCAGGCCGCCGGCCGGCTGACCGTCCGCATCGACACATCCCGCCGGCACTTCGCCCGCTGCCTGGCCGGCCTCGCCGCCTGGTGGTGGACCGACCGCGAGGCCGACATCCCCGAGGCCGCCCGCCGCCCCGCCTACTCCACCTGGTACTCGATGCACCAGGACGTCTCGCCGAAGGCCGTCGAGACCCAGGCCGCGCTCGGCAAGGAGCTCGGCATGGACGTCATCATCGTCGACGACGGCTGGATGACCGCCGACCGCACCCGCGGCTACGCGCACTGCGGGGACTGGGAGCCGGTCTCGCTGCCCGACACCGCCGCCCACGTCCAGCGCGTCCACGACCTCGGCGTGCAGTACCTGCTCTGGTACGCGCTGCCGTTCATCGGCAAGGACAGCGCAGCCTTCGAGGCGATCGGCCGCTACGCGCTCGCCGACGCCGCCCACATGGGCGCGGTCGTCGCCGACCCGCGCTACCCCGAGGTCCGCGAGTTCCTGACCGGCCGGCTCGCCCGCGCCGTCGAGGAGTGGGGCATGGACGGACTGAAGGTCGACTTCGTCGACTGGTTCGCCCGCGCCGACGCGCCGGAGGCCGGGCCCGAGGCCGACTGCGCCACCGTGGACGAGGGCGTCGAGCGGCTGCTCGCCGCCATCCGCCGCCGGATCACCGCGGTCAAGCCGGGGGCGATGATCGAGCACCGCCAGCCGTACGTCAGCCCCGGCCTGTGGCCGTACGTCACCATGGTCCGCGCCACCGACTGCCCGCTCAGCCCGCAGGAGAACCGGCAGCGCACCATCGACGTGCGGCTCGCCGCCGGGCCCGTCCCGGTCCACGCCGACATGCTGATGTGGCACCCGGCCGAGCCGCCCGAGCAGATCGCCTGCCACCTGATCAACGTGCTGTTCTCGGTGCCGCAGGTCTCCGTCGACCTCGCGGCGCAGAGCCCCGGGCAGCGCGAGGCGATCGCCTTCTGGCTCGGCGTCTTCCGCGAGCACGTCGCCACCCTGCAGCTCGGCGAGCTGCGCCCGGCCCGGCCGGACCTCGGCTACCCGATGGTCACCGCCGTCGGCGGCGGCACCGTCGCGGTGGCCCGCTACGCCGCGCTGCCGGTGGACGTCTCCGGCGCGGACTGGCGCACCCTGCTGGTCGCCAACGCCGACGCCGACCCGGACGTCCGGCTCACCGGCGGGGGCGGGACGGCCGAGGCCACCGTGCAGGACGCCCGAGGGCGTATCGTCCGGCAGGGCGAGGTCGAGCTCGACCGGGCGGGCGGCATCGCCGTGCCGCGCGGTGGGCTGCTGACCCTGCGCCGTCCGTAGAACCGAGCAGTGGTACCGAGCACCCGTCAGACCCGAGCAGCCGTCCTGGAGCCTCCGATGCCCGAGGGAACACCCCGACCGCGCCGCGGCGCCACCACCATCGAGGAGGTGGCCCGCGCGGCCGGGGTGTCCCGGCAGACCGTCTCCAACGCGCTCAACGCCCCCCAGCGGGTCCGCCCGGACACGCTGGCCCGGGTGACCGCGGCGATCCGCGAACTCGGCTACCAGCCCGACCAGTCGGCGCGTTCGCTGCGCAGCGGCGCCCGGCGCACCCTCGGCTACCTCGCCCCGGTGGACGACCCGTTCGACCCCAACCCGCTGATGGCCGGCTTCCTGGAGGCGCTGGTCGACGCGGCGGGGGCGCAGGGGCAGCGGGTGCTGCTGTTCCGTCCGGGGCAGGGTGCGGCCGAGAGCGGGGTCCAGCGGGCGGCCGGCCCGCTGGCGGCCATCGACGAACTGGTGGCGGCCCGTCAGGTCGACGGGCTGGTGCTGGCGGACGTGCTGGGCGACGACCCCCGGATCGGGCACGTCGTCCGGGCCGGCCTCCCGTTCGTCACCTTCGGGCGGACGGGCCCGGGGCAGCCCCAGCACTGGGTCGACATCGCCAACGACACGGCGATGGCCGTGGTGGTGCGGCATCTGGCGGGGCTCGGCCACCGCCGGATCGGGTACGTCGGCCGCGCCGAGGACCTGCCGTGGATGGCCGCCCGGCGGGCGGGCTTCCTCGCCGAGGCGGCCCGGCTGGGCCTGTCCGCGGTGACGGCGGCGCGGCCGGACGTCGCGGCCGTGCGGGAGCTGCTGCGCGGGCCCGAGCGGCCGACGGCCTTCGCGGCGGGCAGCGACCTGCTGGCGCTGGACGTCTACGAGGCGGTCCGGGCGGAGGGATCGGCGGTCGGGCCGGCGGGGGTGGCGGTCACCGGTTTCCACGACACGCCGCTCTGCCGCCACCTGCACCCCGCGCTGACCTCGGTGCGGCTCCCGCTGCGGGCGATCGCCGCCGCCCTGGTGGAGCGGCTGCTCGGCCAGGTGCGCGGGGAGGCGCCGCCGGCGGGCGGTCTTGAGTTGGCCGCCGAGCTGGTGGTGCGGGCGAGTTCCCGGACGGGTCCGTAGGGGGCCCGTCAGGCCTGGGGGCCCTGCTCCCCGGTCGGCGCGACGATCAGCTCGCCCACCAACTGGGCGGCCGACGAACGGTGTTCGGCCGCCAGTGCGTCGTCGGTGACCAGCACGTCCAGTTGCTCCAGTGCGGCGAAGGAGGCCAGGCCGACCGCGTTCCACTTGGTGTGGTCGGCCACCACGACGACCCGGCGGGCGGACTGGAGGAAGGTCCGGTTGGTCTCCGCCTCGGCCAGGTTCGGGGTGGTCAGCCCGGTCTCGGCCGAGAGGCCGTGGCAGCCCATGACCAGCACGTTGACGTGCAGCGAGCGGATCGCCTGGTCGGCGACCGGCCCGACCAGCGCGTCGGAGGGCGTGCGGACGCCGCCGGTGCGGATCACCGTCGCGGTGGCGGGGGTGCCGTCCTCGTCGGGTTCCTCCAGCAGTTCCGCGATCCGCAGCGAGTTGGTGACGACGGTGAGGCCCTCGACGGCGCGCAGCTGCCGGGCGACCGCGAAGGTGGTCGTCCCGGCGGCCAGCCCGACCGCCGAGCCGGGCGGCACCAGGGCGGCGGCGGCCCGGGCGATGGCCTCCTTGGCGGGGAGCTGCCAGTTGGCCTTGGTCTCGAACCCGGGCTCGCCGCTGGCCGCCGCCTCCGTCCGCACCGCCCCGCCGTGCACCTTGTGCACCAGGCCGCGGCGGGCCAGCGCGTCCAGGTCGCGGCGGATGGTCATGTCGGACACCCCGAGGTCCCGGACCAGTTCGGTCACCCGGACGCCGCCGCGCGCGCGGACCCGCTCCAGGATCAGCACGCGGCGCTGTCCGGCGAGCGGTTGGGCGCTGTCAGCCATCGGGGGGCTCCTCGGGTCGGTGTGGTCGGCGTGACCGTTCGGCCGGCCGTCCGTCCAGCCGTCCGTTCGACTGGCCGCCCGGCGGGCCACGGTCACCGCCATCATGGCAGGCGCGGGCCTCTTCCGGACAGCCGGGCTTGATGGATAATGTTGGATATTGTTGTTTCGTGTCGGATAGAGGGAAGAAGGCCATGGCCGGGACCCTGACCCAGCCCACCGCCAAGACCGCGACCACACTCGCGGACGGGCGACAGCTGATCTACTACGACAGCGGCGAGGCCGTCCCCCGGGACGCCGTCGACCGGCGCCCGCTCGACCCGCCCGCCCACGGCTCCGAGGTCCGGCTCGACCCGGCCACCGGAGCCTGGGTCACCGTCGCCGCGCACCGCCAGGCCCGCACCTACCAGCCCCCCGCCGAGGAGTGCCCGCTCTGCCCCTCCCGGGACGGCCGGCACAGCGAGATCCCCGCCGACGACTACCAGGTGGCCGTCTTCGAGAACCGCTTCCCCTCGCTGGCCGGCCCCCCGGCGGCGCTGGAAGGCGTCGACGGACTGCGGGTCAGCGGCCCCGGCGCCGGGCGCTGCGAGGTGGTCTGCTTCACCGCCGACCACGACGCCTCCTTCGCCGACCTCGACGAGCGGCGCGCCCGCCTCGTCCTCGACGCCTGGACCGACCGCACTGCCGAACTCGCCACCCTCCCCGGCGTCCGGCAGGTCTACTGCTTCGAGAACCGGGGCGCCGAGATCGGCGTCACCCTCGCCCACCCGCACGGCCAGATCTACGCCTTCCCCTTCACCACCCCGCGCACCGCCCGGATGGCCGCGCGCGCGGCCGAACACCGCGCCGCCACCGGCCGCAGCCTCTTCGACGACCTGCTCGCCGCCGAACGCGCCGACGGCGCCCGGGTGGTGCTCGCCGGAGAGCACTGGACGGCCTTCGTCCCCTTCGCCGCCCGCTGGCCGTACGAGGTGCACCTCTACCCGCACCGCCGGGTCGCCGACCTGACCGGCCTGGACGAGCCGCAGCGCGCCGAATTCCCGCGCCTCTATCTGGAGTTGCTGCGCCGCTTCGACCGCCTCTTCGGCGCCGGCCGCACCCCGTACATCTCCGCCTGGCACCAGGCGCCCGCCGGCCAGGAGGACGAACTCGCCCTCCACCTGGAGCTGTTCACCATCCGGCGCGCGGCCGACAAGCTCAAGTTCCTGGCCGGGGTGGAATCCGGCATGGACGCCTTCGTCAACGACGTCACCCCCGAGGACGCGGCCCGCCGGCTGCGGGAGGTAGCCCTGTGACCACGCCCCTAAGTACGCCCGTGACGACGCCCGTGACCACGCCCGTGGAGACTCCTGTGAACACCCCCGCGGCCTCCTTCGAAGAGCTCCACGGCCACGCCCCCGAGGGGGAGTGGGCCGCCCCCGGCCGGGTCAACCTGATCGGCGAACACACCGACTACAACCTCGGGTTCGTGCTGCCGATCGCCCTCCCGCAGGCCGTCCGCGCCCAGGCCCGGCGCCGCGACGACGGCCGGCTGCGGCTCTGGTCCGCCCAGGGCGACGGGGTGGTCGCCGACCTGGCCGTCGCGGACCTGGCCCCGGGCTCGGTGCCCGGCTGGGCGGCCTTCCCGGCCGCCGTGGTGTGGGCGCTGCGCGAGGCCGGGCACCCCGTCGGCGGTGCCGAGTTCCGACTGGAGAGCGACGTGCCCGGTGGTGCCGGGCTGTCCTCCTCGGCCGCCCTGGAATGCGTCGTCGCGATCGCGTACAACGACCTGTACGGGCTGGGCCTGTCCGCACCCGACCTCGCCCTGATCGCACAGCGGGCCGAGAACGACTTCGTCGGCGTCCCCTGCGGGATCATGGACCAGATGGCCTCGATGTGCTGCCGCCCGGGCGCCGCCCTGCACCTCGACAGCCGGGACCTGGCGATGCGGCAGGTGCCGCTGGACCTCGCCGGTTCCGGCCTCGCCCTGCTGGTCCTCGACACCCGGGTCAAGCACGACCTCGGCGACGGTGCCTACGCCGCCCTGCGGGCCGGCTGCGAGCGGGCGGCCGCGCTGCTCGGACTGCCCGCGCTGCGCGAGCTGACGCCCGCCGCCCTGCCGGCCGCCCTGCCCCGACTCCCCGAGGAGCTGAGGCCGTTGGTGCGCCACGTGGTCACCGAGAACGAGCGCGTCACGGCCGCCGTCGCCCACCTGGACGCCGGCCGGCCCGCCGCGCTCGGCCCGATCCTCACCGCCGGCCACGCCTCGCTGCGCGACGACTACCGGGTCTCCTGCCCCGAGACCGACCTCGCCGTCGAGGCCGCCCTCGCCGCCGGCGCCCACGGCGCGCGGATGACCGGCGGCGGCTTCGGCGGCTCGGTGATCGCCCTCGTCGACGCACCGGCCGCCGACACCGTCGCCGCCGCCGTCACCACCGCGTTCCGCGCGGCCGGCTACGCCGCCCCGCGCACCCTCACGGCCGTCCCGGCCGAGGGGGCCCGCCGCACGGGCTGACCGGGCCCGTCGGGGTCGGCGCGGGGAGCACGCCTTCCCGGGGTCACGCCTTGTGGTCCGCCGGGCGCTCCGGAGACGCCTCCGCGAGCGCCCGGGTGACCGCCTCCACCCCGGCGCGCAGCCCGTACACCGGCGTGCCCGGCTGCTGGCGCCAGGACTCGTCGATCCCGCCCGCGTCCACCGTGTCGAAGCCCAACTCGTCGATCAGCGCCCGCACCACGTGCTTGGCCGCCTCGTCGTCCGCCGCCACCGGCAGGGCGATCCGCTCCGGGTCGCCCTCCGGCCGCGGCCGCTCCAGCAGGTCCTGCGCGTAGGTGCCGTTGAACGCCTTCACCACGGGGTGGCCGAGGTGCCGCTCCGTCCACCGGCTCTCGGTCAGCCCGTCGTCCTCGATCTCGTCGATCCGGCCGTCGCGCTGCTGCGGGTAGTAGTTGCCGGTGTCGATCACCGCCGCGCCCTCGGCCGCGCCGTCCAGCAGCCCGGCCGGCAGGTCCGGCACGTTCTTCAGCGGCACCGTCACCACCACGACCTGCGCTCCGCGCGCCGCCTCGGTGGCCGGCACGGCCGTCGCGCCCGTCTCCTCGGCCAGGGCGGCCAGCGACTGTGGACCGCGCGAGTTGGCCACCGAGACGTCGTGCCCGAGCGCCGTCAGCCGTCGGGTCAGGTTGCCGCCGATGTTGCCCGCACCGATGATGCCGATCTTCATGTCAGACCCCTGTTCGCGAGTGTCACACGCTTGTCGTCCTGCCCCAACCACCCGGTGGCGCCGTCGATTCCCGGTGCAGGGTGGTTCTTCCGGACCCAGGGTCGGGCCGGGCCTGGCCCCGGCTCCACGGCCGTCGGGAGAGTGGGTGCCATGACCGACAACGCCCCGTCCGACAACGCCATGACCCGGGATCCCGCCGACTCCCGGGAATTCGCCGACCGCACCGTCCTGATCACCGGCGGCACCAGCGGCATGGGCCTCGCCACCGCCCGCCGCCTCCTCGCCGCCGGCGCCCGGGTGGTCATCACCGGCCGTGACGACGCCCGGCTCGCCCGCGCCGCCGAACGGCTCGACGGCGGCGACCGGCTGCTCGCCGTCCGCGCCGACGTCGCCGCCCGGGCCGACCTCGCCCGGCTCGCCGCCACCGTCCGGGAGCGCCACGGCGCGCTCGACGGCGTCTTCGCCAACGCGGGCGTCGGCGTCTTCCAGCCCGCCGCCGACGTCACCGAGGACGACTTCGACCACACCGTCGACGTCAACTTCAAGGGCGTGTTCTTCACCGTCCAGCACGCCCTGCCCCTGCTGGAGGCGGCCGGCGGCGGCTCCATCGTGCTCAACGCCTCCTGGACCCCGCACCGCGGCCTGCCCGACGCCCCCGTCTACGCCGCGACCAAGGCGGCCGTCCTCAGCCTCGCCCGCACCCTCGGCAGCGGCCTCGCCGCGCGCGGCATCCGGGTCAACTCCGTCAGCCCCGGCTACATCGCCACCGAGATGTTCCACGCGGTGATCCCCGACCCGGCCGCTCACGAGCCGATCCGCGCGCGCATCCCGCTCGGCCGCCTGGGCCGGGCCGAGGACGTCGCCGAAACCGTCGCCTTCCTGCTCTCCGACCGGTCCTCCTACATCACGTCCCAGGACATCGTCATCGACGGCGGCCTGGTGCCCGCCGTCCAGGCCGTCGCGGGCTGACGTCCGGTTGATCCCCGGCTGCCCCCGGCCGCGCCCCGCTACCGCCTGCCCCCCCCCGCTACCCCCCGCGCCCCGGTGCCGGCCGTGCCTGGTCCTGGCAGGGCCAGGCACGGCCGGCCGCCTCCGGGTGAGAATCATCCCCATGAACCCGACCAGTGCCCTGAGCGAGTTCCTCCGCACCCGCCGCGCCCAGCTGCGGCCCGAGGACGTCGACCTGCCCGACTACGGCGGACGCCGCCGGGTCGCGGGGCTGCGCCGCGAGGAGCTCGCCCACCTCGCCGGGGTCAGCGTCGACTACTACACCCGCCTCGAACAGGGCCGCGTCGGCAACCCCTCCGAAGCCGTCCTCGACGCCGTCGCCCGCGCCCTGCAACTCGCCCCCGACGAGTCCGGCCACCTCCACCGCCTCGCCCGCCCCACCCGCCGCGCGCCCCGCCGCCGCACCGCCCCGCAGCAGCCCCGCCCCTCCCTGCTGCGCCTGCTCGACCAGCTCGACCACGTCCCGGCGCTGGTGATGGGCCACCGGATGGACGTCCTGGCCTGGAACCGTGCGGCCGTCGCGCTGTTCGGCGACTACGGCGCCCTGCCGGTCGAGGACCGCAACATCGCCCGCGGCACCTTCCTCGACCCGGCCTCGCGCGAGCTCTACGGCGACTGGACGGCCTGCGCCCGCGAGAACGTCGCCTTCCTCCACCTGGAGGCGGGCCGCCGTCCCCACGACCCCCTCCTCGCCGAACTCGTCGGCCAACTCTGCGTCCACAGCGAGGAGTTCCGTCACCTCTGGGCCGAACACCCGGTCGCCGACAAGACCTCCGGCCGCAAGCTCTTCCACCACCCCATCGCCGGCCCCCTCGACCTCGCCTACGACACGCTCCGCCCCGCCGACGACCCCGACCAGGCGCTCGTCACCTACACCGCCGACCCGCACACCCCGTCGGACGACGCCCTGCGCCTCCTGCTCTCCTGGTCGGCGTCGGCGACCCGCTGAGCGGCCCGCTCCAACGGCCGTCTGCCCGGACGGCACGAGATCCTGGGCACAAAAAGGCCGGTCGTAGGCCCTCGCGGGGGTCGAGGGCCTACGACCGGGGTTCAGGGGGGCGTTAGTCGAGGTCGTCGCCGAAGTCGGGGCGGATGCCCTTGGCGAACTGGATCTCGTCGTTGCTGGTACCGGCCGCGACCATCGGCCAGACCATGGCGTCCTGGTGGACGATGAAGTCGATGACGACCGGGCGGTCGTTGATCTCCATGGCCTGCTTGATGAC
>NZ_JBIUSS010000046.1:0-37573 GCF_044741445.1 Kitasatospora sp. NPDC088160
CCTGGACCAAGACCGCCGACGAGATCCTCAAGTCCCTCGCCGACTACCTCGCCAAGATCAACCCAGTCGTCCAGGCATCACGGTAATTACTACCCTCATGATTTGTGGCGCATCACACTAGTCACCGATCGGTCGGCCGTGTTGCCGAGGAGGCATCGAGACTTGCTCCACCGCGTACTGTTGTTGTTCCGCAGGCACCACAGGGCTCGGCGCGCTGTCGGTCGCTCCGGAGGTACGGGACGCGCGCCACTCGCGCGGGGACACCCCGTAGGCGGCGCGGAAGGCCCGGCTGAAGTGTGCCGGGTTGACGAACCCCCACCGCTGGGCGACCGCCGAGACCGTCGGCACGGTACCGCCGGGCCGGGCCAACTCCCGGGCGCACGCCTCCAGTCGGCACCGCTGGACGAGCCGGCCCACCGTGACCCCTTCGCCTTCGAAGACCCGGTGCAGGTAGCGCACCGAGATGTGGTGCGCCTGGGCGATGCTCTCCGGCGACAGCTCCGGATCGCCCAGGTGGCGGTTGATGTGCTCCCGCACCCGCTGGACGAGATGGCCGCTCCAGGTGCGGGAGTCGGTGGCCGCCGGTTCGGTGAGCTGGCCGACGAGCATGATGAGCAGATCGGCGACACTGCCGGCCAACCGGTCGCCCACGGAGGCGGGGTAGGAGTGCGCGGAGGCCGCCAGTGTGTCCAGGAAGGGGAGCAGGACGGCCCCGAACCCCTCGGTGGAGGTGATGGCCGTCCCCGCCGCCTGCCGGATGTCGCACTCCGGTAGCCCAAGCAGCCTGCGCGGCACCTGGAAGACGTGGGAGCGGAAGCGCTCCGGGTAGTCGAAGGAGTACGGCCGCGCGGTGTCGTACAGCACGAGGCCGCCCTCCGCCACCTCCGCCCGACGCCCGTCCTGCCGCAACACGGCGCGGCCGGACGCCTGTACACCCACCCCCACCTGCGGCTCCGCCTGCGGGGACCGGGCGATCAGGCCGGCCGTGCGCGACACCCGCGTCGCGTCCGCCTCCATCGTGGACACCCGCAGGTATCCCAGCCGGTGCGACACCAGGCGGCCCTCGAACGGCCGGTCGGCCAGCGGCACCACCTCCACCGGCACCAGTGTCCGCGACACCGCCTCTCCCCAGAACTCCGCCTTCTTGTCCTCCTGGATGGAGGCGGTGGTCACCGTCACATTCACCTGACTGCCCCTCTCGGCCGACGCCCTGCGCAGTCAGCCTGGTCCGCGGGTCGGCGGCGGCGCTAAGTCATTTGACTGCCGGTTCGCGGGGCGGGGGCGATCGTGCGCTCTCGGCACAGGCGCAGTGCACGGGCAGAACAGGAAGCGGCCCGAGAGGTGATGCCGAGCTTGGGAAAGATCTTGTAGAGGTGCGCCGCGACGGTCCGGGGCGACAGGCGGAGCGCGTGGCCGATCTCCTTGTTGCTCAGGTCGGTCGCGGCGAGCCGGGCGACGCGCAGCTCCTGGCCGGTCAGCTCCGCTGCCGGGGCGGCCGGGGTGGCTGAGGTGACCGAGGTGGCCGAGGCTGCAGCAGCGGCCAGGTGGCCTGGTGCAGGGCGCCGAAGGCGAACTCCGTCTCCGCTTCGACGCCGACCGCCCGCAGGACGGCGAAGCCGAGCAGCGGGCGCCCTGAAGGGCATCTCCCCGCAGAATCCGCTGCCACCGCGCCGACTGACAGGCCACCGAGCCGACCGACTGACGGGCTGCAACAACTGGACGGAAGCCGGGCCGTAGTCGGACCACAGAGCCCTGGCGGCGCCCTGACGAGGAAGCAGCCGCCTGCCGCGCAGTGCACAGAGCCTGTCCCAGGGCGCACGGGCCGGGATGTCGCGGGTTGCCTGTCACGGGCGACGCCTACGCTCGTGAACGGTCACTCCCCGCAACAATGACGAGGCGCAGAGGTGTGTATTCGTGGAGCGATGGACCAGGCGCGAGGACGGGCGGCTGCTCACCGGCCAAGGCCGCTACGTCGCCGATATCGCGGTGCCGGGTTGTCTGGACGCGGTCTTCGTCAGAAGCAGGGTGGGCCACGGCACTTTGCGCGAGGTGGACTGTGCCGCCGCCCGTGCGGTGCCCGGTGTGGTGGGGGCCTGGTCTGCCGCGGAGCTGTCGGAGTTGCCCGCGGTGCCGTACACGGTGCTGGCCGGGCTGTCCCACGAGGAGTCGGTGGCCGGTCGGGAGTGGCCGGCGCTGGTGAAGGACCGGGTGCGGTACGCGGGCGAGGCGGTCGCGGTGGTCCTGGGGGAGGACCGTTACCGGGCCGAGGACGGGGCGGCGGAGGTCTCCTGCCGGGTCGATCCGCTGCCCGCGATGGTGACGCCGTCCGCCGCGGCGGACGATTCGGTGCGGCTCTTCGACGGGCTGAGCAACATCGCGTTCCGAGGCGAGGCCGGGAAGCCGGTCGAGGAGTCGGTGTGGCGGGAGGCGGCGGCCGTGGTGGAGGGCCGGTACCGCCAGCAACTGCTGATGCCCACGCCGATGGAGTGCCGCACGATCCTCGCCGTGCCCGAGGGGGACCGGCTGACGGTGTGGTCGGGGCACCAGATGCCGCATCGGCTGCGTCGTGAACTGGCGGCGTTGCTGGGGTGGTCGGTGGACCGGGTGCGGGTGGTGGTGCCGGATACCGGTGGGGCGTTCGGGTCGAAGAGCGCGGCGTTCCCGGAGTTCGTCGTGGTCGCCTTCCTGGCGGTGAGGCTGGGTCGGCCCGTGCGGTGGATCGAGGACCGGCTGGAGTCCATGCTGGTCGCGACCCGGGGTCGGGGGCAGGACCAGCGGGTGCGGCTCGCGGCTGACGCCGATGGGCGGTTGCTCGGCTACGAGTTGGAGATCGAGGCCGACGTGGGCGCCTATCCGCACCTCGGGGTGGGGCTGCCGATGCAGACCGCCTGGCTGGCGACGGGCCCGTACACCACTCCCCAGGTGCATGCGAGTGTTCGCTCGGTGCTGACGAACACGATGCTGACGTATCCCTACCGCGGTGCCGGCCGGCCGGAGGCGACGATCGCGCTGGAGCGGGCGATGGACGTGATGGCGCGTCGGCTGGGTCTGGATCCGGCGGAGCTGCGGCGGCGCAACTTCGTCCCGCCCGGGAGCTTCCCGTACCTGACGCCCACCGGGCGGTGCTATGACAGCGGGAACTACGCCGCCGCGCTGGACCTGGCGCTGGGAACCCTGGGGTACGACGAGTGGCGGGCCGAGCAGGCCCGGCGCCGCACGGATCCGGGCGCCCTGCCGCTGGGCATCGGCCTGTCCTGTTACGTGGAGCGTTCCGGTGGCGAGGCGGGCGGGCTGCACGAGTTCGGCAGTGTCGAGGTCGGCGAGGACGGCACGGTCACCGCTCGGTGCGGTGCGGCGCCCAGCGGTCAGGGACACGAGACGGTCTTCGCCGCGCTGGTCGCCGGGACGCTGGGGGTGGCCGAGGAGCGGGTCCGGTTGGTCGAGGGGGACACCGACGAGCAGCCCGAGGGCCTGGGCTCGTTCGCCAGCCGTTCCGCGCAGGTGGTGGGCGCGTTGCTTCAGCATGTCTCGCGGTCGCTGATCGAGAAGGCCAGGGAGCGGGCAGCGCGGTTGTGGGATCTGCCGGTTGACGAGGTGGAGTGGTCCAACGGCATCGTGCATGCCGCTAAGGACGGCCCGGCGGCCATCGGCGTGGCGGACCTGGTGAAGGTCACCGGGCCGTTGCGGGTGGACGACCGGTTCGAGTCGGGGATGGCCTTTCCGTTCGGCTCCCACGCGGTGGTGGCCGAGGTCGATCCGGAGCTGGGCACCGTCCGGCTGCTGCGGGTGGTGACCGTGGACGACTGCGGAGTGGTGCTCGATCCCATGATCGTGCGCGGGCAGGCCTTCGGGTCGGCCGTCCAGGGCATCGGCCAGGCGCTGTACGAGGGAATGACCTACGACGACGACGGCGTGCCGGTGCTGGCCTCGGGTCTGCTGGACTATCTGCTGCCGACGTTCACCGAGGTCCCGCCGATCGAGGTCAAGGACACCTGCACCCCGAGCCCGGCGACGCCGCTGGGCGCGAAGGGCGCGGGCGAGTCGGGGTGCATCGGTACTCCGGCCGCGATCGTCAACGCGGTGGCCGACGCGCTGCGGATCGCCGACCCGGACCTGTTGCAGATGCCGCTCACCCCGGACGTGGTCTGGCGAGCGGCCCGCGCCCCGAAACACGAGGAGGAGGTCCGGTGAAGCCCGCCGCTTTCGACTACGTCGTGCCGCGCACGGTACCCGAAGCCGTGGAGGCACTCGGTGACCTCGGGCGGAAGGCCCAGGTGCTCGCCGGCGGGCAGAGCCTGATTCTCGACATGCACCTGCAGCGCATCCGCCCCGAGCTGGTGGTCGACATCAACCGCATCGCCGGGCTCGACCGGTTGAGCGTGGACGGCGACACGCTGCGGGTGGGCGCCCTGGTCCGCCACGGCGCCTTCGAGTCGGCGCAGGCCGTGCCGGGCCCGCTCGGCGCGCTGTTCGCGCATGCCGCGGTGAACATCGCGCATCCGCCGATCCGCTCCCGCGGCACGATGGTGGGCAGCTTCGCCTGGGCGCACCCCGCCTCGGAGTGGTGCGCCATCGGCACCGCCCTGGGCGCCGACATCGAGGTGCGCGGCCTGGAGGGCAGACGCACGGTCGCGGCCCGCGACTGGTTCCACGGTCCGCACCGGACCGCGCGCCGACCGCAGGAACTCATCACCGCCGTGCGGTTCCCGCTGCTCGGCGACGACACAGGGGTCGGCTTCGTCGAGCACCGGCGCACGCACTTCTGCTTCGCCCAGGTGGCCGTCGCCGCCGCGCTGACCGTGTGCGACGGGGTGATCAGCGAGGCGCGGATCGGCCTGGTCAACTGCGCCGACCGGCCGCTGCGGGCCCACGCAGCCGAGCAGTCGCTGATCGGCACCGAGGTCGGCGCGCCCGTGGACGGCTACCGGCTGCCCGACGGCCATCCGTTCACCCACGCGGGCCGGATCGCGGCGACCCAGGACGCCGCACCCCTGCCCGAGCCGTTCGCCGATGTCGAGTACAAGCGGCACGCCATCGCGGTCCTGGTCGGCAGGACACTGTGCCAGGCGGCGAACGACCAGCGGTCGCGCCTCGCCCAGCCCAAGGGAGACCACACGTGAAGATCACTCTTACGGTGAACGGGGAGGCGTATCCGCTCGACGTGGAGCCGCGCCGCATCCTCGCCGACGTGCTGCGGGAGGACTGCCGGCTCACCGGCACTCACCTGGGCTGCGAGCACGGGATCTGCGGGGCGTGCACGGTGCTGGTGGACGGCGAGGCCGTCCGGTCGTGCCTGATGTTCGCGGTGCAGTGCGACGGCAGTTCGGTGCGCACCGTGGAAGGGCTCGCCGGGCCCGAGGGTGAGCCCCACCCGCTCCAGCGTGCGTTCTCCGCCGAACACGCCCTGCAGTGCGGCTTCTGCACCCCGGGATTCCTGATGGTGGCCGCCGGGGCGCTGGAGGCCGATCCCGCCATCGGCGACTCCCCGGAGCGCGTCGACGGCCTGGTCGGTTCCAACATCTGCCGGTGCACCGGCTACGAACCCATCCGCCGCGCGATCCTGCGGGCCGCGCGCGAGCAGACCGGAGGAGAGCGGGACGCCGGTAACCGGTGACATCCCCGCGGGGATCATCGACGGCCACGCGCACTGGCTGCCACGCGACCTGCTCGCACACCGACCACGCGGCGATCGCCAGGGCCGCGGGCGCGCGGGGCATCCGGGTGGAGCAGCCGGCGGAGGTGCGCGAGGCCCTCCGGCACCCGGGCCCGGCCCTCGTCGACGTCGTCACCGACCCCAACGCGCTCTCCATCCCGCCCAGGATCACCTCCGAGCAGCTCATCGGGTTCGCCCTGTCCGCCGGCCGCACCGTCGTGAACGGCGGCGTCGGACGCATGGTGCAGCCGGCCCGCGCCAACCTGCGCAACATTCCCGGAATTTGATGCAGCGTCATGCAAGGGCGGCGGACGGCGGATGGGGTCTGCCGCCCGCCGCCTTACCTGTGCGCTGTCTTGGCGGGTCAGTTGGCGATGGTGGCGTGCATCTCCCAGGCCAGGATCTCCGCGGGTTCGACCGCGGTGACCCTCTGCCCGCCGATCGCGGTGAAGCGTACGGCGTCGCCGGCGGCCAGTGGGCCGATGCCTTCCAGGGCGACATTGCCGCGCGGGACGAAGAGGTGCACGAAGGGGGCGTCGGGCAGTTCGGCGCTCTGGCCGGGTTGCAGCCGGGCCACGTGCAGCGCCGCGTAGCGGTTCCTGATGCGGATGGCGGCGGCGCCGTCGTGCTTGTCCATCCCGGAGGCGACCGGGATCAGGCCGCCGGACAGCAGCGCGTCGTCGATTTCGAGCTGCTCATAGCCGGGTGTGATGCCACCTTCGTCGGGGACGACCCACATCTGCACGAAGTGGACGGGATCGGTGTGGGCGTCGGCGCCGCTGAGGCGCCAGGAGTCGTTCTTCTCCGAGTGCAGGATGCCGGTGCCGGCGCTCATGCGCTGGGCGAGTCCGGGGTAGATCACGCCGGAGTGGCCGGTGGAGTCCTGGTGGACCAGCGAGCCCTGTAGGACCCAGGTGACGATCTCCATGTCGCGGTGCGGGTGGGTCTCGAAGCCGCTTCCCGGGCGGACGGTGTCGTCGTTGTTGACGAGCAGCAGCCCGTGGTGGGTGTTGGCGGCGTCGTAGTGTCCGCCGAAGGAGAAGGAGTGCTTGGAGTCCAGCCAGTCGATCTTCGTGGCGAGGCGCTCGCCGGCGCGGCGGACGTCGACGCGGGGGTGGTTCGCGGTGGTGTTCACCGTGTTCTCCTTTCGGGCGGTCCGGGAGCTCTCGCGAGGGCCCGGTGGCGCCTTTGTGGCACCCTGCACAAGAGAACATAGTTCATTGTTCAACTATTCCGTCCGGGGGCGCCTCGCGGGGGCGGTGTCAGGGCCCGTACTGCTCCAGCAGGCGCAGCCAGATCTCACTCATGGCGGGGAACGCCGGGACGGCGTGCCACAGACGCTCCAGCGGGACCTCGCCGACGATGGCGACGGTCGCCGCGTGGATCAGTTCGCCGACACCGGGGCCGACCAGGGTGCAGCCGACCACGACGGATCGCTGCTCGTCCGCGACCAGCTTGGCGTGCCCGCGGTAGCCGTCGGCGAGCAGCGAGGCTCCGGCGACGTCGCCGATCGGGTACTCCACCGCCCGGACCGGGAGCCCGGCCCGGCGGGCCTGCTCCTCGGTCAGGCCGACGGCGGCGGCCTCCGGCCTGGTGAAGACCACCTGCGGTACGGCGTGGTGGTCGGCGGTGGCCGCCCAGGCGGCCCAGGGGGTGGGGTTCGCGTGGCGTCCGGCGGCGCGTGCCGCGATCGCCGCCGCGCAGGCCCTGGCCTGGTACTTGCCCATGTGGGTGAGCGGCGAGCGTTGGTTGATGTCGCCGGCCGCGTAGAGCCAGCCGGCGGCGACCTCCGTGACCCGGCAGCTGTCGTCCACGAGCAGCCGGCCGCCGGGCGCCAGGCCGACCGTCTCCAGGCCGAGCCCGGCGGTACGCGGACTGCGGCCGGTGGCCACCAGGAACTCCTCGGACTCCACCGTGGAGCCGTCGGCCAGGTACGGCGTGACCACGCCGGTCGAGCCGTCCCGGGTCAGGCGCTCGACCTCGGCCCCGGTGCGTATCCCGACGCCCTCGCCGCGCAGCCCGTCGGCGACCCGCACCGCGGCGAACGGCCCCCAGGCGGGCAGCAGCCCCTCGCCGCGCACCATGGCGAACTGCCAGCGGGACAGTTCCACCGTCGCGGACGACGCCATGGTGACTCCTGTCAGCGCTGCGAGGCGGGGTGCGGGTGGAGCGGGTGGGTCACAGCCGCACCAGTGGGGTGTCCACCAGGTGCTCGGTCAGGAACCACACCTGCGCCTCGCCGGTCCGCACGACCTGGGAGACCAGCAGGTCGTTGGTGCCGTCGTCGCCGAGCGCCGCGACCCGGCCAGCGGCATCACGGGCGTCGACGAGGATCGCCTCGTGCGCCGCCAGCAGCCGCGACAGCATCGCCGGCACCTCCTCGACGCCGTCCGGCGGACGCGGGATCGAGGTGATCTCCGCGACGTGCCGCGGGTCGCCGACCGCCACTCCGCCGAGGGACTGGACCCGCTCGGCGAGCACGTCCACCAGCGCCAGCTGCTCGTCCGCGTGCTTGTCCAGCAGCAGGTGCAACTGGTAGAAGGTCGCCCCCCGCATCAGCCAGTGGTGCTTCTTGTGGAGCGTGTAGAGGATCCGGGTGTCCGCGAGTACCCGGTTGAGCCGCTGGCAGGCGTACAGGCGTACAGGCGTACAGGCGCGCATCGTGGGAGAGGCCGAGCGGAACCTGGGTGACGGTTCCGAACTCCTGGATCTCCTGGCCCTTCTGGTGCAGCAGTGGCTGGCTGCTGCCGCCGATGGTGGGGTGGTCGGAACTGCTCATGGGAACTCCCTCGGCCGTCGCGGTCCGGTGACCCCCCGGTCGCGGTCCAGTGACTCGGGCAAAGCTATGGGCGCGCGAAGTGCGGGATTGTTCCGAAGCGCACCGATCATTGCCCCTGCGCGCCCGGCTCGGGCGCACGCCGTCACCGAGCCGGGGTGAGCGGGTGATCGTCGCCCCCTGCCCGGGCGCGCCATTCGCGGGGCGTGACGCCGTAGGCGGCGCGGAAGACGCGGCTGAAATGGGTCGGGCTGACGAATCCCCAGCGCCGGGCCACGGCTGAGACGGTCGGTGTGGCGAAGGCGCGCCGGGACAGGTCGTGTGCGCACATGTCGAGCCGGCGGCGTTGGATCCAGCGGGTCACCGTGGTCTCCTCGCCCTGGAAGAGCTTGTGGAGGTAGCGGACCGAGACGTGGTGTGCGGTGGCGATCCGCTCGGGCGAGAGTGACGGGTCGCCGAGACGGCACATCATGTAGTCCTTGATCCGCGCGAGCATGGCCGGCGCCATCTCCGGTGCCGTCGGGTCCAGATGGCCGCTGTGCTCCTGGATGAGCAGGGCCAGCAGATCGACGGCCGTGTCGGCGAGCCGGATCCCTGCGCAGGGGTCGAGCTTCGCCGCCTCGGAGGCCAGCTTCCGCAGGTACGTGGTGACCAGCCCGACGGATCCGGACGCGGATGCGAACGGCGCGGCGGTGGCCGCCCCGAGGTCTCGGTCGGACACGTGCAGGACGTGCCGAGGCAGCCGGAACGCGGTGAACCCGAAGGCGCCCGGGAACTCCTTGGCGAACGGGCGACTGGAGTCGCAGAGCGCCAACCCGCCCGGGCCGCAGATGATTTCCCGGCCGTCCTGGGAGATCCTCGCGTGGCCCTGGTGTTGAATCGTGAACGCGACCCAGCCCTCGCCGCCGGCCTCGATCGTTCGGCGGCTGCGGGTGACCACCTGCGGTCCGGCTGCCACTCCGGAGATCTGCACGACTCCCAGCCGGTCACTGCTGAGGGTCCCGGGGGAGGGCTCCCGTTCGAGGAGCCGGAGCTCCAGCGGAATGAACGCCCGCGCGACGGCCTCGTGCCAGAACTCGGCACGCTCGCCGGGGGACAGGGATTCGGTGGATACGGTGGTTGGCACAGGGCTCCCCTCGTCGTCAGCCGTGGGCGTTGGGCATGGAGTCACCACCGCTGACCTGGCACTATCTTGCAGGCGTCGCACAGGGCGGCGCTTCTGCCAGATGACCGGTCTCGGCGGTGGAACGCATGGAGCAGCCGCGGGCAAGGACCAACAGCAGGGGTGGGCATGGAGAGCTTCGGCGGCTCGGAGATCGTCGGCAGGGAGCGTGAGCTGGCGCGGATCGCGGGGGTGCTCGACGCGGTGGACAGCCGTGTCGGCGTCCGCGCCCAGGTGCTCGTGCTGACCGCCGAACCCGGCGCGGGCAAGAGCACGCTGGTCGACTGGGCCGCAGCCCGGGCGGCGGGCCGCGGCTTCCAGGTGCTGCGGGCTCGCGCCGGTGAGGGTGAGGAAGGTTTCGGATTCGCCGGGTTGCACCAGCTGCTGCGGCCGCTGCTGGGGGAGGCCGACCGGTTGTCCGCTCCGCAGCGGGAAGCGCTGCTGGTCGCCTTCGGTCAGCAGGCGGCTGCCGGCGACCGGCAGCCCGATCCGCTGCTGATCCGTTACGCGGTCCTGAGTCTGCTGTCCGACGCGGCCACCGGCCGGCGACTGCTCCTGCTCGTCGACGACGCCCAGTGGCTGGACCAGGGCAGCGTGGAGGTGCTCGCCTTCCTCGCCCGTCGGCTGGACGGCGAGGCGATAGGCGTCCTGCTGGCCGCGCGGGAGGAAGGCCTTCCCGGGCAATTCGACCGGGAGTTCGCCGTCCTGGCCGTCACACCGCTGGACCGCGCGGCCGCGGGCCTGCTTCTCGACCGCCAGCCGCAGCCGCCGCGCGGCCGGGCCCGGCTGCGGATCTTCGAGCAGGCTAGCGGCAACCCGCTGGCGCTGACCGAGCTGGCCCGAGCCGTCGCCCGGGAGCCCGGCGGAGCGAAGGGGGCGGACGCCGCCGAATCGCTTCCGCTCACCGCCCGTCTGGAACGCATCTTCGCGGCGGATCTCGCCGGCCTCCCGCAGCGGACCCGGCAGGTGCTGCTGCTGGCCGCCGCGGCCGGCCCCGCGCAGTTCTCCGAGGTGCTGCGGGCCACCCCGGACGCGGGGGACCCGCAGGTGTGGCTACCCGCCGAGCGGGCGGGCCTGGTGCGACTGGAGTCCGGGCAGGCCCGGCTGCGCCATCCGCTGGTGCGCTCCGCCGTCTATCAGGCGGCCTCCTTCGAGGAGCGGCGCGCCGCCCACCAGGCGCTGGCCGAGGCACTGGTGGACGACCCCGACCGGCACGCGTGGCACCTTGCCGCAGCCACGCTCGGACCGGACGAGGAGGTGGCCGGGGCACTGGCCGCCGGCGCGGAGCGGGCACGCCGACGCGGCGGATACGCCGCCGCCGCGGCCACCCTCGAACGTGCGGCCGCACTGACCCCGGACGCGAACCTGCGGGCGAGGCGGCTGCTCGAAGCCGCCACCATGGCGATGCTCGGCGGCTGCCCCCAGTGGGTGGGCGAGCTGGCGGTCAGGGTCTGTGCGATCGCGGAGGACCCGGAACTGCTCGCCGAGGCGTCCATGCGCGCCGGCTGGTCCCTGGCGGTGACCACCCGGCACGAGGAATCGCTGGGATTTCTGGTGCCCGTCGCGCAGTCCATGGTCGAGCGGGCACCCCAGCTCGCCCTGGGCGCGTTGGGCACGGCAGCCACCCCGGCGTACAACGCGGGCTCCCTCTTCTACCGCGCGGAGCTGCGCCGGATCGCCGAGCTGGTGCCGGAACAGCCGGACGAGGTGGACCGGATCTGGCTGCGGGCCGGCACCGAACCCTTCACGGACCGCGAGTGGGCGCTGCCCGAGCTCCGCCGCTGCGTGGCCGAGGCGCCCGAGGACTCACTCGCGCATCTGGCCGAACTCGGCGCCGCCGCCTGGATTCTCGACGAGACGCAGCTGGCCGTTCGGCTGCTCGGCCAGGCGATGGACCATCTGCACCGGGCTCCGACGGCCGGCGGCAACGCGGTCGTCGCGCAGGCGCTCGCGCTCGCACTCTTCGACAGCGGCGCCTGGTCCGCGGCGCGGTCCACCGCGCAGGAGGCGTACCGGGTGGCCGTCGAGGTCGGCTCGGACAACGCCGCGGTGGGATCGCCCATCCTCCAGGGCACCCTGCTCGCGCTGCACGGCGACGCGAGCGGGGCGCGCGAGCTCATCGGGACGGCCGTCGCCGGGGTGGACCTGTCCTGCTCGCCCAGCCTGTTCGTACGGTCCTGCCACGCGCTCGCCCTGGCAGCCCTCGCCGAGGGTGACCACCTCGCGGCGTACCGGCAGCTGCGAGCCGTCTTCTCCCGCGACTTCCACCCCGCCCCGGTGCACTACCACGCGTCGTACTACTACCTCGGCGACCTCGCCGCCGCGGCTGTCCGCGCCGGTCACGAGGACGACGCGCGGGCCGTGCTGGAGGTTGCCGTGCGCTCGCTCGGCTGGCTGCGCTCCGCGCGCCTGGAGGTGGTGGTGAACCGGGCCTGCGCGCTGCTGAGCGGGCTGGACCAGGCGGAGCAGCACTTCCGCGCCGCCCTCGCGGACCCGGCCGGTGACCTGTGGCCCTTCGAACGGGCGCTGGTGCGGCTGGAGTTCGGGGAGTGGCTGCGTCGCCACCGCCGGGTCACCGAGGCGCGCACCGAGCTGAGCGCCGCCCTCGGCATCTTCGAACGGCTCGACGCCCGTCCCTGGACCGAGCGGGCCGCCTCGGAGCTGCGGGCCGCCGGTGTGCCGACCACCCGTACGGAGACCGCCGGCCGCACGGCCGACCTGACTCCGCAACAGCTGGAGATCGCCCGCGCGGCCGCCGCCGGTCTGACCAACCGGGAGATCGGCGCCAAGCTCCTGCTCTCCCCGCGCACCGTCGGCTTCCACCTGCACAAGATATTTCCCAAGCTCGGCATCACCACCCGGACCCAACTGCACGACGCGCTGGGGGACGCGCAGCGTGCGGGCTGACCGCCGGTCCGCGTGGCGACGCCGGCCGGCCGCTACAGCTCGTCGTGGCCGGGCTTGAACGAGGTACCCACGACCGGCGGCAGCAGGGTGCGCGCGTAGCGCAGGACGTCATGGGCGTTGTTGACGGTGGTGCCACCGATGCGCAGGGGCGCGGGGCGCGGATTGGGGCCGACCCCCATCTCGTTCCAGTAGAAGTTGGACAGTGCGTCCCAGTTGTTCTCCAGCTGCTGCACCCAGGAGGGAATGCCGCTGCCCGAGCTTCCCCTGTCGTTCAGGACATTACGGAAGACGCCCTCGACGTCGTTGAACCGGACGGCCTCGGAGGTGAACTGGAGGAGCAGCATCAGCGCGCGGGCGGTCGTGCGCGGATCCTGATCGGCGGAGCGCTGGTTGGCCAGGTCGACGACGGCTCGCCGCACGCTGTCGAAGGAGACCGGCGTGGTGGACCGGTCCCGCTGGGCGGTGCGGGCGAGGGAGACGTAGTTGCCGCCGAACGGGAGCCTGCGGACTCCCGGAATCGGGGCACTGGCGAAGATGTCGTTGAAGACGTACGAGACGCCCGGGGTGGCCTGGGGGGAGAACCCCACCACGTAGAGATTGTCGGGATTGATCCAGAGGTCCACCCCCCGGCCGGTGCCGCCGTCGTCGTCGGCCGTCAGCGAGACCCTGACGACGCCCTCGTCGTGCTCTGCCAACGTCAACTGCGCTGTTCGCAGCCATGGTTGACAGTAAATCGGACGAGTTGACGAGCTGTGTCCCGGCCTTGCCCCAGGGCGTACAAGCGCTGCCTGATTGCGTGCCCAACTGCCCAACTGCCCAACTGCCCAACTGCCTGCCTGCCTGACGGGCCGGCCGGCAGTGGCACCCGGGTCGGCTGGGGACTGCGCGCAGAGACCAGAGGTCGGGCGCCGTCGGACAACGCGGCCTGGCCGGGCGGTTCTACGGTAGCGGCCACGCCTCGGGACTCGGGCGCCGGCCGGGCGACGCCGCGGCCGGCACCTGCCGGGCGGACCACCCCGCACCATGAGGAGACGGAAATATGGCCAAGGACCGCGGCGACGTGCCGCTCCGGCACCAGGTGCTCTTCTACCCGGTGACCGACGCCGCCTTCGACACCAACTCGTACCACCAGTTCGCGACCGGCTACTTCCTGCGCCGCGACGGCATGGAGTGGTTCTGGGACCAGTACACGACCGACCCTGCCCAGCGCGCCGAGATCACCGCCTCCCCGCTGCGCGCCACCACCGAGCAGCTGACCGGTCTGCCCGCCGCGCTGGTGATCACCGGCGAGGCCGACGTGCTGCGCGACGAGGGCGAGGCATACGCGAACAAGCTCCGGGCGGTCGGCGTCCCGGTCACCGCCGTGCGCTACCAGGGCATCATCCACGACTTCGTGATGCTCAACGCCCTGCGCGAGACGCACGCGGCCCAGGCCGCCATCACCCTGGCGACCCAGACCCTGCGTGCGGCGCTGCACGCCGTCTGACGTCCGCTCCGCACCGTCGAGGACCCGGTGCCACCGTGCTGTGCACCGGCGGTGCCGGGTCCTTGTTCGCGCGCCCGGCTGAGCAGGCGCTCCGGGCCGCAGTGGTGCACGTCGCCGTGTGCCGTGTGTCGTGCGCCGCTGCCGTGACCGATCCGGCGGCGATCCAGCCGAGTGTCCCGGCCGGTTACGACCGCGAGCCGCCGTCATGGATCTCGGCGATGTAGCCGCCGGGGAACTGCACCATCGCGCTGTCGCGCCGGGGGGAGGCGTACGGCCCCCACAGCACAGTCGCGCCGGCGGCCCGGGCCTTGGCGAGGGTCGCGGCGAGGTCGCTCACGGCGTAGCCGGTGCTCTCGCGTCCGAAGGGGTAGGGCAGGTGCCCGTCGGTGACCGCGACGGAGGTGTCGCCGAACGGTGAGCTGATCCGGATCCGCCGGTAGGAGGTGCCGGGCAGGCCGAGTTCGGCGCCCGGTGCGTGGTTGTCGTCGGAGACCACCGTGCCGCCGGTGAAGCCCAGGTACGAGTGCAGGAAGGATCGGGTCGCGCCGCTCGGCAGGTAGAGCCGGTTCTCCGGTACGGACGCGAGCGCCGGGTACGAGGGTGCCTTGGTGTGCCAGTACAGCTGCGCGTAGATGCCGCCGGGGAACTGGACGATCGCGTCGCGGCCGATCGGGTCGGCGAACGGCGCGACGACCGTGTTCGCCCCGTCCGCCTCGGCCTTGCGCACGCCGCGGTCCAGGTCCGTGACGAGCCAGCCGGTGCGCTCGGCGCCGAACGGGTAGGGGACGGGCGTCTGGTAGTCGAAGACGGAGAGCGTGCCGACGGGGGAGAGGACGAGCTCGGACTTGGTCAGGCTCGGGGTCGGTGTGACGTCGGCGAGGACCTGCGGCGTGTTGGTGCCGCCGAAGGTCGCCTCCCAGCTGCTGACGAAGGAGTCCATCGCGCCGGGCGTCACGTACACGTGCGTCGTGTCGTACTGGGGGCCGACGGCGAGGCCGGGGCGTCCGGCGGTGGGCGCCGCGGGGGCCGACGGTGCGGTGACGAAGGCCAGCGCGGTGGTGGCGGTGACCGCCGCCAGCAGGCGCAGGGAGAGGCGCATGGGCATGTGAAGTGTCCTTCCGGGAGACAGAGTTGGCCGAGGGGGTGACGGCGGGGCGGACGCCTCAGTCGCGCTCGCGGTAGCCGACCGCGATCGCGGCGACCAGGACCGTGCCGGCCAGCAACGCCCAGCCGAGGTGTCCGTGGATGACGAGCGCGGCTCCGGGAGCGGCGCCCGCGAGCATCGCCAGGACCGCGTAGAGGCGCCGGCCCAGGCGGGGGTTGGCGCCGCCGGCCAGCGAGGAGTCCGCGGCGAGGCCGGTCAGGGTGAGGGTGAGCACCGTCGTGGTCAGGTCCGGCACGCCCAACTTGCGGACCGTGCCGTTGCGCAGGCCCATGGCCACGGCCAGCAGCGCGATCAGTGCCTCCTGCTGCGCCCGCCCGCTCGCGGTGAACGTGATGGCGGTCGCTGCGGCTTGCAGCGCGGTCTCGGCCAGCAGCGCGGTGCGCAGCCAGCGCTCCCGGCGGCCGTCGCGCTGTCGCAGCGCCAGCCGGCCGGCCAGGACCGAGCCCAGCAGGAAGGCGGCGAGCGAGGTGAGCGAGCCCGCGATCGAGAAGCCGGGCGTGCCCACCATGGCGAAGGCGACCACGACGACGTTCCCGGTCATGTTCGCGGTGAACACGTGGCCGAGCCCCAGGTAGCTCACCGCGTCGATCAGGCCGCTGACCGCAGTCAGCGCGAACAGGGCCAGGGCCAGCGGGTGGCGGTCCCGGACCTGCGCGGCGGCCACGGTGCTGTCGGACTGGGTGGTCGTCATCTGGGCGTCCTTCAGGGCTGTCCAGCGCGGTGCGCCACCGGGGGTGCGGGGCCCGGCGGCGCACGGCGGATACGGAATACGGGAGGCGGAATGCGGGATAACGGGATGCGGGATGTGGGTCAGAGGAAGCAGGGGTCGTCGAGGGCCGGCCCGCCCGGGCCGGGGACGAGAAGTCCGCGCGCCTGCCGCCACTCGCGCTGCTCGTCGGAGGCGGCGGCTGCCTCGGCCACCTGCGCGGCCTGCCGGACGCCGGTGAGGCTGGGCGCGGGGGTGGCCTGGTAGCCGCCGAAGCGCGCCACGGGGCTCCACAGCGGGACCACGGCCGGCAGCTCGGGGGCGAGACCCTCGTGCTCCTGGACACTGTGCACGATGCGGCCGCCGACCACGGTGAGGACGGACTCGATGTGGGGGATGTCGGCCTCGTCCACCGTCAGGTAGTCGGCACTGAGCACCGCGAAGTCGGCGTAACAGCCCACCCGCAGCCGGCCCTTGACCTCCTGCTCGCCGGTGAGCCGGGCGCCGCCCAGGGTGTAGAGCTCCAGCGCCTCCTCGCGGCTGAGCCGGTTGGCCGCCGGGCGGAGCGTACGTCCGCCGACGGCGCGCCCGGAGACCAGCCAGTGCAGCGCCACCCACGGGTTGTAGGAGGAGACCCGGGTGGCGTCCGTGCCCGCGCCGACCGTCAGCCCGCGTTCCAGCATCGCCCGCACCGGCGGCGCCTCGGCAGCCGCGGCGGCGCCGTAGCGGCGCACGAACGCCTCACCCTGGAAGGACAGCCGGTTCTGCACCGAGACGGCCCCGCCGAGCGCGGCGATCCGGTCCAGACTCGCGGAGGAGACCGTCTCGGCGTGGTCGAAGAGCCACCGGTTCCCGCCCGGGAAGAGGCCCTCGGCGGCGAGCCTCTCGAAGACCGCCAGGTCGCGGCGGATCGTCTCGTCGTAGCTGGCGTGCAGCCGAAAACCCCAGCCGTGCTCCATCAGCAGCCGGACGGCCTGCTCGAACCCGGCCTCGTACGGGCCGAGTTCGGGGCGCGGCTCGGTGAAGTTCTCGAAGTCCGCAGCCGCCCAGGTGAGATTCTCCCCGGCACCGTTCAGCCGCAGCCACTCGTCCCCGTCACCCGGTCGGACGGTGGCCACCCAGCGCGCCAGGTCGTCCAGCTCCTGTCCGGCGGTCTGCGGGAAGAGGTGGTAGGCGATCCGCAGCGTCAGCTCGCCGTTCTGCGCGAGCTGCATGACGGTGCCGTAGTTCTCCGGGAAGCTCTGGAAGCCGCCGGCCGCGTCGATGGCCGAGGTCAGCCCGAAGCGGTTGAGCTCGCGCAGGAAGTGCCGGGTGGAGGCGGCCTTCTCGGCCTCGTCCAGCGTCGGCGCCTTGGCGAGCGTGGAGTACAGCAGCAGGGCGCCGGGGGCGGCCAGCAGCAGGCCGGTCGGCTGTCCGTCGTGGCCGCGCACGATCTGGCCGCCCACCGGGTCCGGGGTGTCGCGGTCGAACCCCGCGGCCCGCAGCGCCGCCCGGTTCATCAGCGCCGACTGGTACAGGTGCAGGACGAAGACGGGGGTGTCGGGCGCCGCGGCGTTCAGCTCGGCCACCGTGGGCAGCCGGCGCTCGGCGAACTGGTCCGCGGACCAGCCGCCGACCACCCGGACCCACTGGCCGGGCGGGGTGCGTTCGGCCTGGGTGCGGAGCATGGCCAGCGCCTGGCGCAGTGTCGGTACGCCGTCCCAGCGCAGCTCCAGCACGTAGTTGAGACCGCCCCGGACGACGTGCAGGTGCGAGTCGTTGAGGCCCGGGACGGCACGTCGTCCGAGCGCGTCGACGACCCGGGTCCGCGGGCCGATCTGCGGGATGACGTCCGCGTCGTCGCCGACGGCGATGATCAGACCGTCGCGGATCGCGACCGCGCTCGCCCGCGGGTGCGACGGGTCGCCGGTGTACACCTTGGCGTTGCGCACGACCAGGTCGGCGGCTCGGCCGGCTTCGCCGGGGTGACCGGCGCGGATCCCGGCGACAGGCATGCTCGACATGATGGTGACCGTCCTTGTCGTTCGGGCCGGACAGCGCGAGCGGCACGGCCCGTTGAGCTCTGGCACGAGTCAACCTAGGGCGGCATCGAGCTGCGACTTTGCTCTGCACGCACCGGCTCTGTCCTGTGCGGGCAGCGACCCCCGCGGGCAGCGCCGGGACCGACGGCGCACGGGAGCTCCGTGCAGTGTGGGAACAGTCCTGGGCGCGGGGGGAGAAGAGATGTCCGGGCGCCGCCGGATAGCGTCCTTGCTGTGCCGGAGAGCCTGCGGCACCGCTCGTGTCTCCGAGCCTTCGATGCCTTGCGACGTCCCCGCCGAGGTCTGCGCCGACGTCCCCGCTGATGTCCGCGCCGACGCCCCCGTGACACCCCATCAGCCGAAAGAGAGAACCGCCATGGTCGACTTCGACTCCGTGCACGCCGCCCCCAGCTCCGATCTACTGACGCCGGACAACTCGATGATGCTCTTCGTCGACCACCAGCCGCAGATGTTCTTCGGCACGGGCAGCGGCGACCGCACGGCGATCATCAACGCCACCGTCGGCCTGGCCAAGGCCGCCCGGGTCTTCGACGTCCCGGTGGTGCTGTCCACGGTGGCCGCCGATTCCTTCTCCGGCCCGATCCTGCCCCAGCTGAAGGCGGTCTTCCCGAAGCACGGGGTGGTCGACCGCACCTCGATGAACGCCTGGGAGGACGCGGCCCTGGTCGAGGCGGTCAAGGCGACCGGGCGCAGCAAGATCATCCTTTCCGGCCTGTGGACCGAGGTCTGCCTGGTGCTGCCCGCCCTGTCGGCGCTGGACCAGGGCTACGAGGTCTACGTGGTCACGGACGCTTCCGGCGGCGTCAGCCCGCTGGCCCATGAGCACGCCATCCAGCGGATGACGGCGGCCGGCGCGGTGCCGGTGACATGGGTCCAGGTGCTGCTGGAGCTGCAGCGCGACTGGGCTCGCACCGAGACCTACCTGCCGGTCATGGACGTGGTCAAGGAGCACGCCGGCGCCTACGGCCTGGGTGTGGTCTACGCGCAGAGCATGATCAACGAGCACGCGGCCGGCTGACCGGAAACCAGGTACCACAGAAAGAGAGTTCACCAGTGAACGCAGGTCTCCTGCTGCTCCGGCTGGTCGCCGGCCTGCTGGTCGCGGGGCACGGGATCCAGAAGGTCAGCTTCCACCTCGGCGGCCGGGGGCTGGCCGGCGGCACCGAGGAGTTCCGCGGCGACGGCTTCCGCGGCGGCGTGTTCACCGCGCTCACCGCGGGAGGCACCCAGATCGGGGCCGGACTGCTCCTTGCGGCGGGTCTGCTCACGCCGCTGGCCGCCGCGGGAACGATGGGTGTGATGACGGTGGCGCTGACCGTCAAGCGGCCGCACGGGCTGTGGGTGCAGAACGACGGGTTCGAGTACCCGCTGGTGCTGGTCACGATCGGCGCGGCGCTGTCCGCCACCGGACCCGGCCGCTGGTCACTCGACGCACCGCTCGGACTGCTGCCCTGGCCCGCCTGGTGGCTGCCGGTGGCCGTACTGGCCGGCGTGGGCGGCGGCCTCGCCACCCGCCTCCTCCTGCACCGGCGCTGAACCACGCTGCCGGCACGGAGCGACCCGTGCCGACACAGCGTTCACGCTCCCTTCGACCGAACGGTGAGGCCGGCATGCCCGTGAGCAATCCCCACGACACAGCGACCGACGGGAGGTCCGACGAGTTGTGGTGCCCCTTCCCCTCCCTGCTGAACCGGCATGCCGAGCAGGCCGACCGGGAGAGCTTCGCCTGGATGGCACAGCACCGGTTGCTCGACGGGCTGCCCGAGCGTGCGGAACGGCTACGGCGTCAGCGAAGCGGTGCCCTCGCCGCTCGGACCAATCCCGAGGCGGGCGCGGAGATGCTGCGGCTGCTGGCGGACTGGTACGTCTGGCTCTTCGCCTTCGACGACGGGTACGGCGAGGACCCTGAGCGCGGCGGGCCACCGGGCCCACTGGCCCGGACAACCGCCCTGCTGGCGCGGGTACTCGACGCCGACCTGCCCCTGACCGAGCTCACGGGAACCGCACGTGCCTACGCGGTGGCCCTGCGGGAGATCCGGGACCGGATCCGCGTGCACGCTTCGCCCCCGCAGCTCGTCCGGTGGGAGCGCACGGTCTGCGACTACCTGTCCGCGCAGGTCTGGGAGGCCGCGAACCGGGAGGCGTCGGCCGTCCCCGGGCTCGCCGAGTACGTGGCCATGCGCCGCCACGCGGGGGCGACGTACACCTGCCTGGCACTCATCGACATCGTGGGCGGTTACGAACTCCCGCCCGCGCAGGCGGACGGCCCGACGCTGCGCAGGCTCGCGGACATCACCGCGAACCTGGTCAGCTGGGACAACGACCTGTACTCCCATGCCAAGGAGCGCGCCGGCGGCCAGGGACGCCACAACCTCGTCGAGGTCCTCGCCCGTCACCATCGCTGCTCCCCGTCCGCAGCCCGGGACCGGGCCCTCGCCATGCGCGACCGGGAGATGAACCACTTCATCGAGGCGTGCGAAGCCGTCAGCGCCGACGCCACCGCACCGACCGCGGTGTACGCGCGCAGCCTCGGGCTGTGGCTAAGGGGGCACATCGACTGGTCCCGTGGAAGTTCGCGATTCGACACACCGTCACCCGCAGCGAGCCGGCCATGACCCGTGACCGCAGTACGGCCGGCGGCGAGGCGCCCTGCGCCGGGGGCCGGCTGCCCGGGATCGGGCACCTGATTCCGCTGATGACCCGCCCGGTGCCCTTCCTGCAGTCGCTGGCGGACCTGGGCCCCGTCGTGCGGATCCAGCTGTGGCGGCGGCCGGTCCATGTGCTCACCGCGCCCGAACTCGTGCACAGGCTACTCGTCCAGGACGCCGCGAAGACCGAGAAGGGCTTCGTCTTCGACAAGGCCCGCAGGCTGCTGGGGAACGGGCTGTTCATCTCCGAGGGCGCCTTCCACCTCCGCCAGCGACGCCTTCTCCAGCCGGCCTTCCACCGCGACAGCATCCGCACGTACACCGCCGTGATGACCCGCGAGGCAGCCCGGGCGGTGTCCCGCTGGGAGCCGGAGTCACCGCTGACGATCAGCGAGCGGATGCACGAACTCACCCTGGACGTTCTGCTGGAGGCGCTGTTCGCCACCCGCCTCGGCGCCGGCCACAAAGCCCGGATCCACCAGGCCGTGCCGGTGGTCCTCACGGGGTTCATCCAGCGGGCCCTGTACCCCTCGCCGCTCCTGGAGAAGCTGCCCGTTCCCGCCAACCGGCGCTTCGACGCGGCAGTCGAGGACCTGCGCGCGGTGGTGGACGACATCGTCGCGCAGGTCGACCGGCGTGACAGCCCGGACAGCACGCTGCTGTCACTGCTGCTCGCCGCCAGGGACGAACAGACGGGTCGGCCGATGGCCCCTCTCCAGGTTCGGGACGAGGTGGTATCGCTGCTGCTGGCGGGCACCGAGACGGCTGCCACCACACTCAGTTGGCTGTGCTACGAGCTCGCCTGCCATCCCGATCTGCAGGACGAACTGAGCGAGGAGGTACGAGCCGTCGCCAGTGACGGCACCGTCGGCTGGAGCGACCTGCCGCGCCTTGAGCGCACCGGGCACGCGCTCAGCGAAACCCTCCGGCTCCACACCCCCAACTGGATCCTGATGCGCCGCGCGGTGGCCCCCCTCCAGTGCGCCGACACCCGGCTCGCCCCGGGCTCGGAGATCCTCTTCAGCCTTACCGCGCTGCACCGTGACCCGCTCCGCTACCCCGACCCCCACCGGTTCGACCCCGGCCGATGGCGCCAGCGCGGGGACCACGCTTCGCGCAAGCTCTTCATGCCCTTCGCCGCAGGACCGCACAAGTGCGTCGGTGAGACCTTCGCCTGGACCGAGCTGCTGATCATCGCCGCGGCCGTCCTGGCCCGCTGGCGGATCGGCCTGGCCACGCCCGGCCGCGTCCACGAGACCGCCACCTCGGCCACCCTCCGTCCCCGGGGTCCGCAACTCAGGATCCACCGCCGGACAAGTCACCCAGCGGCTCCAGGGGGAGCATGACGTTCCGTCAACCGGAGACGAACGGGAACGACTACGGTCAGCTCGCCGCATGGTGAGTTGACCGGCGGAAGGAAGGAAGCACCCCGTGGACCACGGCGACCACCACACCTACGACCAGATCTTCAGCCTCTCGGCAGAGGAAGAACGAGACCGGCTGAGGCACCTCACCTCCGTCTACGACCCCATCACCGAGCACGTCATCGGTTCCCTGCTCTCCCCCGCCGGACGCAACTGCCTGGAGGTCGGCGCGGGCAGCGGGTCGATCGCCGGGTGGCTCGCCGACCAGGGTGCCCAGGTCACCGCCCTCGACCGCGACGACCGCTTCCTGCCCGCCCACCCCCGCCTGACGACCGTCACCGGCGATGCCCTCTCCGAAGACTTCGACCCGGGCCCCGTCTTCGATCTCGTCCACACCCGCTTCGTCCTCATCCACGTTCCCCGACGAGACGAACTCCTCGAACGTCTCGTCTCCTGGCTGCGCCCCGGTGGGTGGCTCGTCGTCGAGGAGACCGCCGACACCACCTCCGGGACCTCCCCGCGCCCGCACCACCGCAACGCCATGGCCGCCATGTGGCGTGTCATGTACGAAACCGCCGGCACCGACATCACGTGGACACGCCACCTCCCGACCCCGCTCGCGGACCACGGCCTCACTGACATCGGGGCCCATGTCAGCACCCTCCCTTTCCATGGCCAGGACGACATGGCGCGCATGCTGCACCTCAGCATGAAGCCGCTGTCCCGGAGGATGGTGGACACCGGTCTGGTCACCGAGGCGGAACTGGCCGACGTCTACGCGGACTTCCGGAATCCCTGTGTGTGGGACCTGGCGTTCTCCATGGTCTCGGCCTGGGGTCGGCGCGGCAGCTGACCGTTCGGGCGCGCGGGCAACGGGGTCTGCAACCGGTCATCGGGCTTCCGCAGTGCGGCAGGCGAGGTTCAGGTGCATCGAGTCAGCGTCAGTGGCCAACCGTCAACCAGAGCCTTGGTAGCGCACCGTCCGCAGCCGACCCGGCTCCCAGGCCGAAGCGCCGGGCACCAGGACCGGGCGGCGGCGGAGTCCCAGCGGGGCATGCACTCCTGGCGGCCGACGCCGATGCCGAGCCGGCGGATCTCGGCGAGGGCGTCGTTGTCGCGGATGACGGTACAGACCCCCGACTCGCCGACGGCCGCGCGGTCAGCGACATCTTCGATGAAGGCTGGGCACCGATCCTCGCCTCCATCCACCGCCAGATCGACCACTGGCAGACGGCCGACGAAACCCTCGGACCGGAAACCGTCCTGCGGCCGCTCACTCTGCACGGCTTCCGTACCGAGTCCGTCGGCGGATGGTGGGGGTCCGGCTGGTATGAGAGCACGGCCCGCCGCGCCGTCGCTCGCGCCGCGGGCAACGGCGGCCTCCCGACCGCCTTCCCCGACACCGAGCGGCTCGCGGACACCGCCGCCTGTCATCCCGATCTGCTGGACGACGACACGTTCTCCTGGCTCACCGAGGCCGTCTTCGAGGAGGAGTCCCTTCGGCGTGATGCCCTGCTGCCGGTCCCCGCAGCGGTCACCCTTCCGGACTGGGCAGCACAGGACTTGCCCGACCTCCTCCAGCCGGACATCGACGAAGAGGAACCCGACCGCACTCACACCAGCGGCTCGGAAGCGGCCGATGAGCAGCTAGGTATGAAGGCCTGACGCCGGACCGCTCACGCTGCCTTGCCGAAGCGGCGACCGGCAGAGCAACCGGCCTGGCCGGCCACCTCGGCGTCCGCCCGGTCGGGCGCGGAGGCGAGTGCCTTGACGGCTTCGTCGGCGGAGTCCTTGAGGAGGTGGCCGTAGAGATCGACGGTGATGGCGAGGTTGGAGTGGCGCAGGGTCTTGGAGACGACGGCGAGCGGGATACCGGCGGCGATCATGATGCTGGTCGTAGTGTGGTGCAGGGTCGTGCAGACCGATCTTCGGCAGGTCGAGTTCTGCGGTGCGTTTGCGGAGCTGGCCGAGGACCCGCTGGGGGCGCAGCGGCTCGCCGTCGGGGCGGGTGAAGACCAGGCCGTCGAGCCGGCCGTCGGGGTGGGCCGCCATCTGAAGGGCGGCCTGGTGGTGGAGGGCGGCCATGGCCCTGGGGGAAAGGCTGATCCACGCGCGACTTGCCTCGATCTTGGGCTCACCGAGGTGGATCTTCCCGTTGCTCACGGCCGTCAGGGTCCAGCGGACGTAGAGCTTGTGGTCCATGAGGTGGACGTCGGACCAGTGCAGGGCGAGGATCTCACCGCGGCGCATGCCGGTGCCGAGCATGACCTCGAACAGGTCAGTGAGCCGGTCGGCGTAGTGCTCCGTGTTGTGCCGCAGGAACGCCGCGGCCTGGTCGGGTCCGGCAGGTGCGCACGGCGGCGCGGGGCTTGGGCGGGACGGAGTGCTTGGCCGGGTTGTAGCGCAGCCGCCAGGAGCGGACGGCGGCGTTGAGCGCGTTGCGCCGGGTGGACACGGCCCGGTAGACGGTGACGCGACCCCGCTTGGCCTTCTGCTGGGCGGCGACCTAGCCGTTGATCTGCTTGGGGCGCAGGTCGGGGAGACGGTAGTGACCGAAGGCGGGGAATCAGGTCCCGCTCGACGCAGTCCACGTAGCCGGCGTAGATGTTGGGCGCGAGCACCTCCTTCTTCGCCGCCAGCCACTCCCGCAGGAAGCTCGCCACGGTGGTGCGGCGGTCCTCGTAGACCCCGCGCAGCTCACCGTCCAGCATCGCCTTCATCTCCCGGGCCGCCTCGGCCCGGGTGGCGAAACCGCCCCGACGGCGGGTCCGGCGCTTCCCGTCCTCCCGGGCGAGGTCGATGCAGTACGTCCACCTCCCGTGATCCGCCTCCTCCAACAACCGCACACACCACGGACCCAACTGCTTCCCCCGCCCGTCCGAGCAGCCACACCGCCGGCAGACCCGGCCACGCTGCGCACGCTGTCCCATGAACTTCCTCCCTTTCGAGTGGGGGTGATCCCGGGTGCGCGAGGCACGTCAGAACCAATCGGTCAGGACACGCTCAAGACGACACACCGCCTGGAAGATCACCATCCGTAGTCGATGGGTAGGCGACCTTGATTCGCCCTCCGTGAACCCGCCGGCCGACGTCGCTGCTGGTGGATCGCGGGGCGCTTCAACCCGCGGTTGTTGAAGGCCCGCCAGATTGGTGTCACTCGCCGTGACCGGAGCCCTGGGGACCACTTTGGGACCACGCGCGATGAGTGCCAATGAGCGCCCATGGGCGGTAACGGACGCATGTGCACGAAGTGAACGCTGACGGCATCTCACTCCGCACGATCCCCTTCGATCGGTCGAGCATGTCCGATGAGAGCAAGATGGTTGAGAAGCAAAGAAGCCAGGACCTTGAGGTCCCGGCTGGCGCTGGCGGTTCAGGCGGCGGTTGGGGTGAGATCGGCGCGGCCGAAGAGCAGCGCCCAGCCGTTGGGCAGTTGGTGAAGGATGCGGTCGGTGAGGTGGTCGCCGGCGAGGTCGGTGAGGGCGGCCAGGACAGTGGAGGTGTCCCAGCGGGCTGCGGCGAGGGTGGTGCCGAGGGCGTCGGCGACGGCTTCGACGAAGGCGGGGGCCGAGACCGGTTGGGGCAGGGGGATCTGGGAGGCGAATACGGCGCGCGCCCGCTCGGGGAGTGTGGCGGCGAGGTCGCAGCGTTCGTCGCCGGTGAGCTGGGAGCCGAGCAGCGCCAGGACGGCGGCGAGGGCGCGTTCGGCTTCGTCGTCGCTCGGGTAGCGGCCGAGGATGCGGACCTGCTGGATCAGGTGGCGGTGCCGGGTCATGGCGGTGGCCTTCCGGGCGTTGGCCGGCGGCGGGGCGGCCGTGATGGGGGTCAGGGGCGTTGGCCGGCGGCGGGGCGGCCGAAGAGCACGTCGTAGCCGGGCGGCAGTTGGAGCAGGACCTGCTCCATGAGCTGGTCGCCGGCGGCGTCGGCGACGGTGGACAGGACAGCGCCGATGTTCCACAGGGCGGTGGTTTCGGCGGCGCCTTCGATCCAAGCGGCGGTGGCGCGCACGAACCGTTCGGGGCTGAGCGGTTCGGTGGCCTGCAGTGGGTTGAGCAGGACCAGGGCGAGCGTCTCGGGCAGGCGGGCCGCGAGGTCCGAGCGCACTGCGCCGACCAGGTGCGCGCCGAGCAGGGCCAGGACGACGCGCGCGCAGCGTTCGGCTTCCTGGGGTGTGTCGTATTCGCCGCGTTCCCGGACCTGGTCCAGGAACGCCTCCCAGTGCAGTGTCATTGCGGGTTCCTCCCTCCGGTCGGCGGCGGATGCCGGGTCTGGGGCGTGTGGCCGTGCGGGCGGGGTGCTGGGGCCAGCCAGGTCGTCAGGCCGGTCAGTTTGAGGAGCCGGGCCACCGGGCGGGTGATGCCGCGCAGGGCCAGGCGCGCCCCGTTTCGGTCGGCCTGGTTGCGGGCCTCCAGCAGGACGTTCAGGCCCGAGCAGTCCATGAACGTCACCTGTGACAGGTCGAGCACCACCTGCCGGTGGTCCGCCAGCGCGCGGGACAGCTCGCGACGAAGGTCCGGGGCGGAGTCGAGGTCGATCTCGCCGCATACCCTCACCGTGAACGGTGGCGCCGGGGTAGTCATGGGGCGGCTCGCTGTCCGTTGGGCCCGCGGGTCGCGGGCGTGTCCGGAAGGTCAGGCCGGGGCCGGGGTGTCCCGTGCCGCGCCGCCGGGGGGATTGCGGGCGGCACGGGACGGCTCGGGGAGAGGTCAGGCCTGGATCTGCTTGCGCCCGTCGCCATGGGCGATGGCGATCTTGCGGGGCTTGGCCTTCTCGGCGACCGGGATTTTCAGGGTCAGCACGCCGGCGTCGTAGTCGGCGGTGATCCCCTCCGGGTCGAGGGTGTCGGAGAGCATGACCTGCCGGGAGAACACACCGAGCGGGCGCTCGGCCAGCTCCCACTTCACGTCGTCTCCCTGCCGGTGCGGACGGCGCTCGGCCTTGACGGTCACCATGTTCCGCTCGACGTCGATGTCGATCGCGTCCGGGGCCACCCCTGGCAGGTCGAAGCAGATCACGTACTCGTCACCGGCGCGGTAGGCGTCCAGTGGCATCGGGGTCGGCCGCGACCAGGTACCGGTCGTGTTGAGGAACTGCTGGGTCAGCCGGTCGAGCTCGCGGAAGGGGTCAGTGCGCAGCAGCATCGCGAAACACCTCCATTGATCGTTGGGTGCCAGTGCGCTTCACCTGACATCGTTGTAGCACGTCATCCATCCAATGACAAACTCCTAGTGTCGTCCGTAGAATGACTGCATGAGCGCGAAGCCCCCGAAGCCCGCAGCCAGACCCGAGCCGGTCTCCTTCCTCGCCGCCGCCGCAGCGCTAGCCGCCATCGACGACGCCGTGCGCACGGCCCGGGGACCTGGCCGTCCCGCAGGCCAAGACACACGGGAAGGCGGTGCCGAGCGGGCGCTGGCCGCCCTCGTGCTGCTGCGGGAGCTGCGTACCCAGCTCGCCGACTGGGAGGCTCCGATGGTCGAGGCCGCCCGCGCCGCAGGCGCCACCTGGGCCGACCTCGCCCAGCCCATGGGCGTCGCCAGCCGCCAGGCCGCCGAGAACCGCTACCTGCGCCTGCGCCCCGCCGGCACCACAGGCACCACTGGCACCACTGCTACCGGCGCGGAGCGGGTCAAGGCCGTGCGCGACCGCCGCGCCGCCGACCGCGCCGTCGACGCCTGGGCCCGCGACCACGCCGCCGACCTGCGCGTCCTGGCCGCCCGGATCACCGCCGCCCCCGGCCACACCCCCGAAGCCGGGCCCGCCCTGGACGCACTCACCACTGCCCTCGGCGCCACCGACGCGGCCGACCTCATAGCGCCCCTGACCGGTATGCGCCTCCATCTCGGCGACGCCCATCCCGACCTCGCCGCCCGCCTCGACGACCTCGACGACCGCACCGACCGCCTCCGCCATGACAGTGATCAACGACGCGCCTGACCCTCCTGCCCAGGACCGATGGCAGCACATCGAGGACCGCCTCGCCGCCATCGAGCTGCGGATCCGCGAGCAGAGCACTGCGGCCCTCACCGTCCTTGACACCCACCTGGCCCGCCTCGACGCCCTGCGTCGCCAGCTCGCCACCCAGCCATGGCCCCCGCAGGGCCCCGACACCCCCGGCAGCCCGGCCCGCCACCCGTGCCCGTCCGCGGGAGAGGCTCGTTGAACCGGGCGCCTGCCCGCGGTCATCAGGCCGGCGGTACGCGGCGCCGATCCCCCGGCCCGCGTACCGCCTCGCGCCGCCGTCCGGCCTCACAGGCGGTCCCCTCGGGACGGCCCGCGCCTCGTCAGCCGTGCCGCGAGCATAAAATCCCCAAAACCGGGCAAAGATGGACGATCGGACAGTGGGATTCGCGCACTACCGGATGGACGGAGCAACCGATGAGTGACCTGTCGAACAAGGCGCAGAACGTGACCGGCAAGGCCAAGGAGAAGGTCGGGGACCTGACTGGTGACCAGGAGCTGAAGGGCGAGGGGCAGGCCGACCAGGCGGAGTCGAAGCTCAAGCAGGCCGCCGCGGACGTCAAGGACGGCGTGCGCGACGTCGCCGACCGTGTGAAGGGCGTCTTGAAGCGCGACAAGTGAGAAAGGCGGAGCCGCGATGGCACTGTTTCTGTTCATCGTCCTGATCGCTGTGGTGTTCGGTTTCGTCGGCGCCCTCGTGAAGGGCCTGCTGTGGCTGCTCGTGATCGGGATCGTCCTGTTCCTCGCAGCCCTGGTACTCGGCGGCATGCGTCTGGGCAGCCGACGCTCCGGGCGCAGGTAGGGAAGGCGGGCCATTCGCCGTGACGCAGCCCTCGGCCCTTCGAGGGCCAGGGCTGTATTCGGCGGGGCGGGGCCGTGTGGCCGGGGCTACTCCTGTAGACCCCGGCCGCACGGCGGCCGACGAGCGGCACGGCAGCGGCCCACGGGTGTGCCTACCCGCGGGCCGACGTTCAGGGCGGCGGGATGGCGTGCAGGCACGTGTGCCTGTCCGTGCCGCGGGCGTGGCCGGGCCATCACCTTCGTGATCTCCACCCGGAACGTGCCGTTCTCGTCCGCGAATGAACTACCAGCCCATATCCTGGGCAACCTCGCTCTGAGCAGCAGCGATGTCCTCGGCGGTCACCCCGGTCACGTCGGAGTCCGCGGCCCGCTCCAACCGCGACAGCAGATCGGCCAGGGCCTGTTTCTGGGCCGGATGGGTCACCGGCACCGAGCCGAGATCCGTCGTCATCAGCCAGTCGAACAACACGATGGTGTCCGCCTGCCACAGGCGCACCGACACGGTCGGGAGATCGTCTTCCATCCGCCCACCATGCCGGGCCGACCAAGCCGCACGACCGAACCGCACGACCCGAGGGGGTCAATTCTGCGGGACTGATGGGTTTTCAGTTCTGCGGAAGCGTTGACAATCTCCGCCTGACCTCGGCGGCGCGGCTTGGACGCTCGTTCCCAGTCCCCTGCTGCGCCGACCGGCCGCCGCGCCCTGCCGGGTTTCGCTCGCCGATACTGGCAAGCACCCTGGGCGCGAGCGGACCCGTTCGCACGGGCCCTGACCCTCCCCCCTTCTGGTCCGGGCCTGTACGGCGGGGTGTCCGGCGTGGTCCACCGCCGGCCGCCCTCGCCCGGGTGCGGTCGCGTGCGCGGCCTCGGGCGCGCGCGGTTGAACCATGGGGATCGTGGTTCTGTTGGAGCTGGTTGAGCCGTTGGATGCGCGCATCCTGGGGGTGGGCGGTGATCCGGTCGACGTCCTGTCGGTGCGCCGGGTCCACGCCGCCCTCTCCGATCCGGACGCCCCCGGCGGCCCCGGGCCGTCGACCCGCGTGCGGAATGGACGCCAGCGCGATGGTGGTCGAGCGGTGGAGCCCGGAGCGTCCGAGGCAGGGGTGGTATCCGCCGCGTTGGGCCGGATACGTCTGCCTGACCTGTGATGCCGCTGCCCGCGCTTTCTGATCCGGGAGCGCGGCGGGCCGACTGGGCCTATCGGGCCCCCGGCGGATTGTCATCACCGTGGGGGGTGTCGATGGCCTCGCGCAGGGCAGGCAGGTCCGTGATGGCGGCCTGTTCGGCGAAGCGGGCCAGAAGCCGGCGGAGGCCCCGCTCGTCCCGGTCGCGCACTGCTTCGCCTATGGCCGCCGCCAGCGACGCCTGGGTATGGGGGTCGGGGGTGCGCACCTGCCGCGCGGCCTGCGGCCCTTCCACCACTTGTCTCCCGTTCACTCGTGGTCCTGGCCGCGGGACGCGGCGTCCTCCGCCCTGGGCGCGGCTGCGGCGACAGGCCGCCCCACCCCGTGAGGGGCGAAGACTACCTCCCCAGCCGGCGCCGAAAAATCTATGCCCGCTGGAGTAGACATTGCCACGCGCCGTGGTTAGTGTTTCTCTCGTAGACGAGAGAAGCGGTACCTGCCAGACACGAACTGGCGGGTAGCAGTACAGGAGTTCGTAGGTCGGTACGGTTGCAGGGTCTTGAAGCCAGGGATGGTGCAGTAAGGCGACAGGACCGGCGGCCGGGCCGGGCGGCCCGCAGGTATCAGGGGTCGCCACCGAGCGGTACCGCAGTTCGGTAAGTGCAGTACCAGCAGTGTGAAGTTGAGTTGGGAAGTACCAGCAGTCGAAAGTACGCGGTATCCCGGTGAAGGCGCCCAGACTGCGGGCGCGCGCACTGGGAGTCCGGCAGTGGGGTTCCAAGCCGAGTGGTTAAGCAGGACGGGCGACGGGGCTGGCTACCGGACCCGGTGGACCGCAAGGACCGCCACAGCAGTACCGAGTGGTTGGCACTACCACGCAGTTCGAAGTACCAGCAGTTCCGCAGTACCAGGTCAGTGCAGAGGATGAACGGAGGGGACAGAGCGCCATCAGGATCGCCCGGCCCGTGAGGAAGTCGCCCGGGCGGAATCCGAAGACCCCAAGGCAAGGACGGTGGTTTCCGGTCACGCATACGCGATCCCCGCATGCCCCCTCCCCCGGGGCAGTGCGGATATAAGGAAGCCGGCCACAAGGCCTGCAGATGGTGTAAAACCCTTCGGGGCCCCGGGAGCCACAATGGCCCCCGGGGCCCCTCAGTACGTCCCCAGGCACAACAACAAGAAGAGGTGCAGTGACCACGGCAACCATCCGACCGCATACCCCCGGCGCCGTCAGCTCGTTCGACGATGACGACTACCCCGCCTACACCATGGGCCGCGCCGCCGAAATGACCGGCACCACCCCCGGTTTCCTACGCTCCCTCGGCGAACAGGGCCTCATCACCCCCCTGCGCTCCGAAGGCGGCCACCGCCGCTACTCCCGCTACCAGCTGCGCATCGCCATGCGCGCCCGCGACCTCGTCGACCAGGGCACCGCCATCGAGGCCGCCTGCCGCATCGTCATCCTCGAAGACCAACTCGAAGAAGCCCTGCGCATCAACGAAGAGCTCCGCCGTTCTCCGCGCGGCCAGGAGTCCGCCGCCGACACCTGACCAGCCTGCCAGGCCGACGAGACCGGTCCGCGGTGAGCGACGGGCGCTCACCGCAGGCCGCCCCGGACACGATTACCCCTCAGTCCCCGATCGCTGGCCGACCGTTCCCCGCGCGGCCAGGAGTCCGGCACCCTGCCTCACCGGCGCGGACCGGTTCCGGGCCGCGCTCATGCACAACTGTGTTTCCTTGACCGGTCCTTGGCCGCGCCAGCCGCTGACGGTTCGCCTGCGCTGAGCGGGCGGTCCGCTCGGTCGCCCGGCCGCTACGGTGAGGATTGCGCCGCCGCCTGCGGGCCGTCAGGCAAGTCGCCCGCTTTGCGGGCGCCCCCGGCCCGCCCGAGACCGGGGCCGCGAGGAGTTACTCGGTGGCCGTCCCCGCGGAATCCGACCCCCTGCCCTCGACATCCGCCTGCGACCGGGAACCGGCGCCCTGATGCTCGACGCGATGGCCGACCCCGACCAGGACAGCGGCCCAATGCTGAACGCCGCCGTGGACAGCTCCCTGGAGACGCGGCTGCCGGCGCGTCGGCGCCGGCAGCGCGGGCCTAGAAGCTGAGCAGGCCGATGGCGTGGCCGTCGGGGTCGACCACCGGCCACGTGGTCAGGCCGCGGGCGCGCATGGCGGAGGCTGCGGTGGTGGCGGGCATGTCGGCGGTGGCGAACGGGGCCTGGTCGAGGACGATGTCGCGCACCGGGGTGCGCTCGGTGGACCAGGTGCGGGTCTGGAACGGTGCGAGGTGCAGGCGGGTCAGCAGCCCGGCGCAGCGGCCGTCGTCATCGCGGACCAGGAGGTGGTCGGCGCCGGAGCCGTGCAGGATGTCGATCGCCATGTCGACCATGACGTCGTCGCTGATCTGCAGCTCGGGGTGTCTCATGAGGTCGCCGACCGTGGCGGTGGTCGCGGGGTGTTCGAGGGTGAGGGTCATGGGCGGACTCCTTGGTGTCGGTTCCGCCGGGGCCGGCGGTGGTCGGGGCACCGCGGTGGGAGGGCCGGCGGGGTCCGCCGGAGCGGGCCGGGACTCCTGCTTCGCGCTGGTGAGTCGTGGGGGGGGGGGCCGCGCCGGGGGGGCGGGGGCCCCCCCCCCCCCCCGGCCGGCGGGGGGCCCCCCCCCGGGGGCCCGCGGGGGGGGGGTGTGGGCCTGGACCGCGGCGGCGGTCCAGGCCCACACCTGCCTACTAGGCAGCGAGGGCGACGCGCCTCGGTGCCCGGCGGCGGCCGGCGGCGGCCTGGTTGTCGCGGCCCGTGACGCTCGCGCGGGTGTCACCGGCCGCGCGGGCGGGGCGTCCTCGGCGGCCGCGACTCGTGGACGGGCTCCGGAGGGGGCGTTCGACGACGGGGGCGGCGACCACGGTGGGGATGCCGGTGGGCACGCGGGCGCCGGTGATGCGGGCCAGGTCCTCGTCGCCGGCGCTGACGCGGGTGGTGACGGGGGTGATGGCGGCGGCGGTCATCAGACCGGCCATCTCGCGGCGCTGGCCGGGCAGGACGAGCGTGACGACGGTGCCGGACTCGCCGGCCCGGGCGGTGCGGCCGCCCCGGTGGAGGTAGTCCTTGTGGTCGCTCGGCGGGTCCAGGTTGACGACGAGGTCGAGGCCGTCGATGTGGATACCCCGGGCGGCGACGTTGGTGGCGATCAGCGCGGTGACCTGGCCGGTGCGGAACTGTTCCAGGGTGCGGGTGCGCTGCGGCTGGGACTTGCCTCCGTGCAGGGCCGCTGCCTTCACGCCGTTGGCTAGCAGGTCGTCCACCAGGCGGTCCGCGCCGTGCTTGGTGTCGATGAACATGATCACTCCGCCGTCGCGGGAGGCGATGTGGGCGATGGTGGCGTTCTTGTCGAAGTTCTGCACGTGCAGGACGTGGTGCTCCATGGTGCTGACCGCTCCCGCGGACGGGTCGACCGAGTGGGTGACCGGGTCCTTGAGGAAGCGCCGCACCAGGCGATCGACGTTGCGGTCCAGGGTGGCGGAGAACAGCATCGTCTGGCCGCCTTCGGCGACCTGGCCGAGGAGCTCGGTGACCTGCGGCAGGAAGCCCATGTCGGCCATCTGGTCGGCCTCGTCGAGCACCGTGATGCCGACGCCGTCCAACTGGCAGTCGCCGCGCTGGATCAGGTCCTTGAGTCGGCCGGGGGTGGCCACCACGACCTCGGCCCCCTGGTTCAGGGCGTGGGCCTGGCGGCCGATCGACATCCCGCCCACCACCGTGGCCATCCGCAGGCGCACCGAGTGGGCGTAAGGGGTGAGAGCGTCGGTCACCTGTTGCGCGAGCTCGCGGGTGGGGACCAGGACGAGGGCCAGCGGGCGGCGCGGTTCGGCGCGCCGACCGGCGGTGCGGGCCAGCACGGCGAGGCCGAATGCGATGGTCTTGCCCGAACCGGTGCGGCCCCGGCCCAGCACGTCGCGGCCGGCCAGCGAGTTCGGCAGCGTCGCGGCCTGGATCGGGAACGGCGAGGTGACACCCTGGCGGGTCAGCACCGACAGCAGCGCCTTCGGCATGTCCAGCTCCTCGAACGCTTCGACGGGCGGCAGCGCCGGAGTGGTGCTCACCGGCATCGCGAACTCGCCCTGCGGAGAGGAACCCTGGCGGGCGCTACGGCCGCGGGCGGGCCGGTCGCCGTAGAAGGAGCTGCCGCCGGAGCGGGAGGAGGACGAGGAGCGGGAGTTGGCGTTCTGGTACGGGGAGCGGCTGGAGTGGTTCATGGGAAACCTTCCTGGCGGCACGTCGCGAGGCAGCTCCGCAGCGCGGGACGCCGACAGGAGGTCACGAGGGGACGGGCCGAAAGTGTGGAGCGCGGGGCGTGGACGGTGAAACCGTGCGGCACGTCACCTACGGTCGGCGCTCACCGCGGAAGGCGGGAGCGAACGACCTCGAACCGTGAGCTGTCACGGCAGGGCGCCGATCCGGACGCGGCGCTGGGCGTCTCGCGTGGGGATGGCCGCCGGTGGCGGAGCCAGGGGGCCAGAAACGGCCGGGGATGTGCGTCGTGGCGCAATGCCGAGGGGCCCGCACCGGGCATCATGTACGCGGTGCGGGCCCCTCGCTACCAGGCGGGTGCCGTGGCAGAAACTACAGCGGACGAATGTTCTCGGCCTGCGGGCCCTTCTGGCCCTGCGTGACGTCGAACTCGACCTTCTGGCCCTCGAGCAGCTCACGGAAGCCGTTGGCGTTGATGTTCGAGTAGTGGGCGAAGACGTCCGGGCCGCCACCCTCCTGCTCGATGAAGCCGAAGCCCTTTTCCGCGTTGAACCACTTCACAGTGCCATTAGCCATAAAGAAATCTCCTTCAAGGGGCTGTCCGAAGCACGCACAGCGCGCGCTTCGAGTCGCCGCGATGAGCACCCACCCGGGGAAGAGCCGGGAAACAAAAAGGCGCCTGCGAAACACCAGCAGGCGCACACAAAGTTCATGGGAACCACTACTGCAACTAAAGTGACTCTAGCAGGCCCAGGCCCGTCACGGGTGGATATTTCACCCCCACTTCTCCGGGAGCCTTCCCCCAGGGCCGTCGGCCGCGAGGCGATGGGGTCATCAACATGCATGGAGAGCAGTCTGGTTGAGTGCTCACCCCCACTCCTTCGGTGCCGACCGCTCACCTTCCCGGGGAGGGCGAGTCGCGCGGGTGCGGAGCGCCTGCCCTGGCCGCGACAGACCCGTGAAAGCGACGCACCACGCCCACCGGCGCCATCCGGGGCGCGCTGGACGGCTTGCGCGAAATTCCTGTCGTAGCTCCGAAATTGAGTGCTTCGAAAAGTCCCGCTCCCGCGATTCTCGGCGCATAATGCAGGGAATGACGAAATCTGCAGCAGTCCGCCGTGTCCTGCCCACCAGCCCCTTCAAGGCCCGGATCGAAGCACCGCGCAAGCACTTCGCCGTCGGCGACCGCGTCACCCACGACACGTACGGCCTCGGCCGGGCCATCGGCGTCGAAGACGACAGCGACATCGCGGTACTCGTCGACTTCGGATCGCGGCGGGAACGCATCACCCAGCCCTACACCGCGATGTTCAAACTCTGACCCAGACGCACGCGGTTCTCCGCCGAGTGCGCCGCGCACCCCTGCGGTACGCCCCTGGCCCGTCGCGTCGGCACGCCGTCCAGGGGGCGTGCACCCCGGCCGGGCCGAGAGGGAACCCGACGCCCCGGCCCCGCAGCCTCACCGGCCATGGCCGGAAAAGCATGTGACGAAACATCAATGCCGAATGGCTGCGGGCTGGCCAGGCGATAAACTCCGCGCATGGATGACAAACATCTGTTTGAGTCCGTCTGCGCAGTGCTCTCCCACAGAGGGTTCGAGCCGGCACCGTCCCAGGCGGCCGGGCTCTTCGCCCGGCAGCGTCCAGGGATCGGCCTGGTGCTGGGATGGAGCCCGGGCCAGGACCTGATCGGACCGACCCTCCACGGCTGCCCGCATCCCGCCGACGCCGCCGGGCGCACCGAGTTCCGCGGCATCCGCGGCGCGCTGATGCTGGCCCTGGCGGAGGTCCTCGGCTCCGCAGGCTTCACCGTCACCGCCCTCGGAGCCGACCTGCTCGTCACCGCCGGCCCGCACGATCCGGGCGATGCCCAGACGCTCACGGCTGCTCCCAACTGCCCCGCGCCGCGACGCAGCCGATCGGCACGTCAGGTCGCCGCCGTGTAGCTCCTGGCCGCGCAGCGGGCGCAAGGCCCGTGGCCGCCATGGCCGCTGCCCCGGGCCCGTGGGCGCCGCGGAGGCCGTGTCCTATTCTGGGGGGCATGTCGAACCCTGACGGGCTGCTCGTCGACATCGCCGCGATGGTCGAGTCCGAGCACAGCAATCAGATGTCCCTGACCGTGGTGGTCCCCGGAGCCGTGATCACCGGCAGGCTCGCGCCGGTGACCCTGTGGTTGGAGCGGGTGGCGGAGGTCCTCCAGGCCTCGGAGCACTTGAAACCGTTCGCCGCTCTCTTCGCCCCGCCCGCCGACGGCCCGCCCGCACAGCTCACCCATCTGCATCTCCACCGGGCGAAGATCCTGCAGGGCGACTTCGGGCTGCCCCACACCGGCGGCATGTACCGCATCGCCATCGAGGACGTCAGCAGCTGGACGGTCGGGGACCTCAGCTACTCCGATTCCTGAGAACCACCCCAGGCCCAAGTGGCCGCCTGGCTTGGCGCCCTACGTCCCCGCACCAAGGAGCCGCTGAGCCTTGAGCGGGTGCCGTGACGGCTGGTCCGGGTGTCGGGGTGGGACCGCTGACTGCCCCGGCCGCAGAGGCGAAGGGCGCAGCGGGCGAGCCGAAGGCGCCGGCGCCCCGGGCGGTGTCGGCGCCCTCTCCGAGCGGACCATCCCGAGTACCTGGCTGGCGGGGTCCAGCCCGGCCGCGCCCTCCAGCCGCCACGTCTTGTGCCGCGCTGCGGTGGTGCCGTACGGGGCGACGGCCAGAGCGTGCAGCGCGAGGCCGTCCCCCTGTCCGGCCTCTGCGGCTGGCGGCAGTACGGCTGGAAGGAGCTGTGGGCCAGGTTGCCGGTCCGGTCAGGTGTCCGCGGTGGGTTCCTGGCCGCGCGGGGTGCGGCGGAGTTGTTCGTTGAGGCGCAGGGCTTCTTCGAGTTGGTCTTCGAGGATGATGATGCGGCAGGCGGCTTCGATGGGGGTGCCCTGGTTGACGAGGTCGCGGGCGCGCATGGCGATGCGCAGTTGGTAGCGGGAGTAGCGGCGGTGGCCGCCTTCGGAGCGCAGGGGGGTGATGAGGCGGTGTTCGCCGAGGGCGCGTAGGAAGCCGGGGGTGGTGGCGGTCATCTCGGCGGCGCGGCCCATGGTGTAGGCGGGGTAGTCGTCGTCGTCGAGCTTGTCGGGTGTGTCGGGGCTGGTCGTTGTAGTCACTGCACCTCTCTGGTTCTCGGGGAGAACGCGTCGAGGGGCCCCGGGGCCGTATCGGCTCCGGGGCCCCGAAGGGGAACAACACCATCTACCGGCCTGGGCCGGTCCTGTTGCTTCCGCGCTGCCCCTGGGGAGGGTCGTGCGGGGATCGCGTATGCGTGACCGGAAACCACCGTCCTCGCGTTGGGGTCTGCGGTGTCCGCCCGGGCGAGTGTTCACGGGCCGGGCGATCCTGATGGCGCTTGCGCCCTCCGTTCATCCTCTGTACTGAACTGTCACTTTCGTACTGCTGGTACCGCTGGTACTGCTGGTACTGCACCTGCTGGACTGCGTACTGCTGGTCGGTGGCCGTGAGGGCCCACCCGGTCCGGCAGCCCGGCCCCGTCGGCCGT
>NZ_JBIUSS010000047.1:0-23985 GCF_044741445.1 Kitasatospora sp. NPDC088160
GCCACCAGGTTCGACAAGACCGCCGTGTCCTACCAAGCCGCCGCCACCCTCGCCTCACTCCTCATGTGGGCCTGACCTTTGACGACACTGCCTAGCCCAGAAGGACGGCAAGGAGCCGTCCGAGTTCGGGCGAGCCAGCTGGGTCGCCGGCGGGACACTCGTCGCCACCTGTCAGGGCAAGGACGTCTTCTTCACCGTCAACGGCGGGTACGAGCACAGCCTCGAAAGGCCCTTCCTGTTCCCCGATCAGAAGGACCTGGTGCGCCAGTTCCTCACCGCCGGGGGCAAGGCGATCGGGTGTGAACCGATCCTGTAGCCGGGGCGGGTGGGCGGAAATGGTCGGGCGACTGTCGGGGTAATGGCCTATGGTGCGGTAGACCTATTACGCACGACACGGGGGAAGCGCCATGACCACCACCGGACACGCCACCGGACCCGCCACCCGCACGATCGTCACCGCCTCCGAGCGGCTGGTCCTCGGCCGGCCCCAGGAGGGGGACGTGGAGGCGGTGTTCGCGATCCACGGGGATCCGGAGACCAACCGCTACAACCCCAACGGACCCCACCGCGACCGGGCGGCGAGCCGGGAGATGCTGGACGGCTTCGTCGCCGACTGGGCGCGGGACGGGGTGGGGTACTGCACCGTGTCCACCCGGGAGGAGCCGGAGGCGGTCATCGGGTTCGCCGGGCTCTACCTGCACACGCTGGACGGCGAGCGGGTGTTCAACCTCTACTACCGCTTCCGGCCGTCCGCCTGGGGCCTGGGCTACGCCGCCGAGGCGGCCCGGGCGACGATGGCGGAGGCGCTGCCGCGCTTCCCCGGCGTGCCGGTGGTCGCGCTGATCCACCCGGACAACGTGCCGTCCCGCCGGCTCGCCGAACGGCTCGGGCTGCTGCCGGACCCGGACGGCCGCACCGACGACGAGGGCCGGCTGATCCACCGGACGGCCTGAGCCCAGGGGCCGGGCCGGGGAGCCGGGCGAGCGGACGGGCGAGAGGCCAGAGGGCGGCCCTCAGAACCAGGGGGCGGCGGCCGAGGTCAGGGCCCGCAGGGCCTCGGTGAGGGCCGCCGCGGCCCCGAGGGCGCCGGTGAGCGTGAAGACGGCGCGCCTGACTCGGCCGCCGTCCGGCTGCCGGCCCTCAGGGGCGGCAGCCGCCAGCTCGTCGAGCGCCTGCCCGGCCACCTCCGCGGCGGCGGGCGGCAGTTCGTCCGGGGCGAGCGCCCGCAGCCGCTCGCGCAGCGCGTCCGCCGCCGCGAGCAGGGCGCGCAGTTCGGGTGCCTCGCCCGGGGTGGGGGCGGTCTGCTGGTGGGTGTACTCGGCGCGGGCGTGGCTGCCGCTCTGCACGATGCCCGTGACGTTCCCGGTGATGCTGATCCCGTGGCCGTCGTCGTTCACGCTGTTCCCCTGTTCCTGGTGCCGTTCAGTCCTGCCGGGTGCCGCCGACGCGCGGCGCCGGGGTGGTGAGCGTCCGGTACGAGGCGTTGGCCGCGTCCCCGGTCTGCACGACGCCGTGGACGTCGCCGTGCACCTGCACGCCGTTGTTGATCACCACGTGCTGCAACTGCTCCGCCCCGTCCGTCCGGTAGCCGTGGTCCCGCAGGCAGTCGTGGACGGCCGACACGATCCGGGCCCTGACGCACTTCACGTACCGCTGGACGTCCATCTCCTGGAACAGCTGCTGGTACGCGCGCTCCGCTCCCAGCTCCCGGACGGACAGCGTGGGGCCGTGGTCGACCAGCCGGTTCTCCCGGCACATCCGGGCGTAGCGGAGCGCGTTGCGCCCGACGGCGCGCCGGCTGCGCGCGGCGCGGCGCAGCACGCCGACCGAGCCCGCCACCAGAGCGGGCAGCGCCGCGAGGGACGCCGCGCAGAGGCCGAGCCAGTCGCCGAGATCGGCGGGCGGGGCCGCGGTGTCGATCGCGTGGTAGGCACGCGCGATCGGCGGCAGCACGAAGGCCCTGCTCTCCAGGAACAGCTGCCCGCCCTGGAGTTGGGCCCGCACGAACACGGTGACGACGATCTCCTCGCGCCAGCCCGCGACCCGCACCGCCAGGTAGTGCCGCAGCCGTTCCTCGGCGGCGAGGTCGACGCTCTCCACCCACCAGTGCTCCGGGTCCGGCCCGCCCCCGTTCAGCGCGGCGGCGCAGTGGGCCGCGTACGGGGCGAGGGCGGCGAACGCGGTGCCGGGGCCGTGGCCGCACCAGTCGGCGGCGGGGCCGAGGCGCTTGCCGCTCTTGAACACGAGGTCGTGCACGGCGATCCCGTGCAGGCGGTCGCCCGGGTAGGCGGGTGTGTCGGCGGCGCCGAGGCGGGCGAGTTCGGTGCGCAGCCGGGCGTGGACGGCCGGGACGGTCAACGCCTGTGCGGTGGCCGCCGGTTCGGCCTGGTCCTCGGGCAGCGGGCCGTCGGGCAGCAGGTCGTCGGCGAAGGACCAGTGGTCGATCTCGATCCCGGCGCCGACGAAGGGCGCGTAGTCGCTGTAGACGACGTCGGGGTCGGCCTGCTGCCGCGCGAGCCGCCGGTACAGGTCCTTGCGGAGGGGGGCCTCGGGGGCGGCGGCCCGGCCGGTGCCGAGCTCGTACAGCGTCTGTTCGAGCCGCCGCCGACCGGCCAGGGACACCGCGAACCAGACGGCCAGCAGGGCGGCGATCCAGTGCCACCCGAGCACCCCGACCGCGCCGAGCAGGCAGCCGACGGCCAGCCAGTTGCCGGTCCGGCGGCGCCGGGGCCGGTCGGACCGGATCAGCCAGGCCGCCACGAACACCAGGGGGACGGTCAGTTGCAGCAGCCAGAACCGCAGCAGCACATCGAGCGCGTGCGGCACGTCGGCCTGACCGGACGCCATGAGGGAGACGGCGCCGCACACCGCGAGCACGGGCAGCACGGCCGCGGCCAGCAGGACCAGCACCGCCCGCCCCACCGCCTGCCGCCGGGCCGCGTAGCACTCCTTGAGCACCGCCGCCAGGTCGACCCCGGGGGTCGGCGGCGGTACCCGGTACGGGTGTTCGGCGAGTTCCTCGATCACCGCGTCCCGGAAGGCCGGGTCGAGGTGCGCCCCCGCCCGCAGGTAGGCGGTGGCGTCGCCGCGCGGCGCGCCGGTCTGGGCCTGGATGAGCTGCTGCAGCGGGTCGGGCACCGTCGGGGCGACCGGTGGCAGGGGCGGGTGCGGGTGCGGGTACCGAGGCGGCGGTACCGGTACGGACGGTTCGGCCATGGCGGTGTCCTCTCCCGTCCACCTGCGTGTCTCGTGAGGCGTGTGTCCGGGTCAACGACGCTCCCCCGGCCCGGGAGGAGGGTCGCAGGGCAAGATCCCCCTGGAGGGGGAGGGGGACCGTTCGCCGGGTTGACGCGTCGGCCCGGGGGGGGCGGCGGGACCGTGGACGGCATGAGGACCAGGGAGGACGCGCGGCGCCGGCCCGGGCTACTGCCGGCCCCGTCGGCGGGCGCGGTGGCGCCGGCCGGACGGGCGGCCGCGGGCCGCGCACCCGCTGACGTAGGGTCACCCGGGTGAACACGGGGGCGGGCGGCCGGATGCGGCGGGCGGCGGGGGCGCTGCTGGGGCGGCGGGCCCGGCTACGCTGGGTGCACCTGGTGCTGGGCGGCGCGCTGCTGATGCCGTACTGGCTGCTCTCGGTGGTGATGCTCGGGGCGCTCGACCCGGACCAGGGGCAACTGCGCCAGACGCTCCTACAGCTCACCGCGCTGTTCACCTCCCTGCCGATGGCCGCCGCCACCGCGCTGGTGCCGACCGTACGGGCGCTGGAGGGGGCCGCGGCCCGGGCGCTGTGCGCGGCGCAGCGGCCCGAGGAACTGGCCGCTGGGCCGGCCCGCTCGTGGGCGGCGCGCCGACGCACCGCGCTCTGGTACGTGCTGCACCTCTTCTTCGGCGGTGTGGTGGCCGGGATGACGCTCGGCGGGACGCCGTTCGCGGTGGTGCTGCTGTTCTCCTTCACCGGCACCGGGGATCTCGCGAGGTACCGGGAGGGCCACTTCCCCGGCTGGATGCTCACCGGCCCGGCGCTGGGCCTCGCCCTCCTGCTGCTGATCGTCGCCACCAGCGCCGGCTGCGGCGCCCTGCTGGCCCGCTGGGCGCCGGCCCTGCTCGGCCCGACCCCGGAGGAGCGGCTGGCCGCCGCCGAACGCCGGACCACCGTGCTCGCCCAGCGCAACCGGCTGGCCCGCGAACTGCACGACTCGGTCGGGCACGCGCTCAGCGCGGTCGGCATCCAGGCCTCGGCGGCCGCCCGGGTGCTGCGCACCGACCCGGACTTCGCCGCCGAGGCACTCCAGGCGATCGAGCGGACCACGCGAGCGGCCGTCGCCGAACTGGACGCCGTGCTCGGGCTGTTGCGCGAGGAGGAGGCCGACGCCGACCGGCCCGCCGGGCCGACGCTCGGCGGGCTGGACGACCTGCTGCGCCAACTCGCCCGCACCGGTATGACGGTGGACGCCGAGCTGGCCCCGGGCCTGGCCCGGCTGCCCGCCGGGGTCTCCCGGGAGGCGTACCGGATCGTGCAGGAGGGCCTGACCAACGTGCTGCGGTACGCCGGGCCCGCGCCGGCCGGACTGCGGGTCATCCTGGCCGGGGGCCGGTTTGAGATCGAACTGACCAACCCGCTGGGCCCCGCCCGCCCGAGCCGCCCTGGCGGCGGGCGCGGGCTGCGCGGGATCGGGGAGCGCGTGACCGCCCTGTGCGGCGGGAGCACGGCGGGGCCGAGCGAGGACGGGACGACGTGGCGGCTGGCCGTCTGGCTGCCGGGGGGAGGGACACGATGAACGAGGACGACCACGGCGGGAGCGCGCACGGCGAAAGCGTGCACGGCGAGAGCCGCGACGGGGCCCGCGACGGCATCCGCGTGGTGATCGCGGCGTACGAGTCGGGCTTCGTCCTGCCGAGTTGAGCCGAGGGGGGCTCAGGGACCGACGGGGCCGTTGGAGTCCAGCCGGGCTGCGGAGTCCGGCGGGTCCGGCCTCGAGCAGGACCGTTTCTTCCGTCCCCCCGCTACCTGCGAGTAGAGTGCGGCGTTCCCCCTTAGCCGTCCGATACCTCCCGTATCGCCTGAAACGAACTGGTGGCCGCATGACAGTCCGGACCCGCCCCGCGCTGTGGTGGCGCATGGGCATCGTGCTCTCGGCGGGCCTCGGCCTGACCCTCGGAACCGCGCCGCTGGTGTTCTTCACCGTGCAGAGCAACGTCATCGTGCTCGGCTACTTCATCGGCGCCGTGTACTGGATGCTCAAGCGCGACACCGTGGACGCGCCCGCGCCCCGGCTGCGCGGCGCCGCCACCCTGTACATACTGATCACCGGGCTGGTCTCGCACGTCCTGCTCCAGCACGGCGCCAACCCGCTGCCCGGGCTGGTCAGCGGGCCGGACAAGCTCGCGCACTGGTCGTCGTTCTTCCTGCACTACGTGACGCCGGTGATGGTGATCGCCGACTGGCTGGTGCTGAAGCCGCGCAACGCGGCGGCCTGGAAGGACATCCCGCTCTGGCTGGCCTTCCCGCTCGGCTACGCGGCGATCGTGCTCGCCCGGAACGCGCTGTTCGACGACTACCCGACGCCCTACCCCTACTTCTTCTTCGACCCCACCACCAAGGGCTACGGCTACGTCTGGGGCCAGATAGCCCTGCTGACGGTCGAGTTCGTGGTGCTGGCCGCCGCCGTGGTCGGCCTGGACCGGCTGGGAACGCTGGTCGCGGGCAAGCTGAGGTCCGCCAAGTCCTGAATGCCCGGGCGCAGATGGCGCCCTTCCCGGGGTCACCCTCTCCCGGGGGCTCCCTTCCCGGGTGACCGTCCGCGCGGCGGCCGGCCTCAGATCCGCCAGGAGCGGATCCGGTCGGCCGCCGCGAACACGTCCGCCCCGCCCGCCGCGATGTCGCGGGCCAGCTCGACCAGCGCCCCGTACGGCGGGTCGATGCCCTCCTTGGCCGCGTGCATGTACGCGGCCGTCGTCACGCAGGCGTACAGGTTGTTGCGCACCGGCAAGGGGCGCAGCAGCACGATGGTGTGCATCAGGGTGGCCGCGCACCAGGCGGCGTCGGCGTCGTGGCCGAGTTGCGCGGTGTTCACCCGGTGCCGGGCGACGGCGGCCTGGAGCGCGGAGTAGTCCCGCACGCTGAGGTCCTCCGGCGAGGCCAGCTCCTGCACATCGAGCAGCCAGCGCAGGTCGACGTGGAGCAGCATCATCCCCGCACCCCCGCCGCGCCGTTCACGCCGCCGGCGCGTCCTCCGGGAACGCGGCGTCGAACTCCGCCCGGTGCGACTTCCAGAACGCCACCGCGTGGTCCACGAACACCCGCCGCTGCTGCTCCCGCACGCTCAGGTCGTGGATGTACGCCTTGATGCTCTTCCCGTCCGCGGCGGCGGCCTCGCGGATCGCGGCGAGCTCGTGCTCCGTGTACTCGATGTTGAGCGCAGGCATGGCGCCGATGGTACTGGAGCGCACCGGAGTTGGGACCACCGACGGAGGATTTTCACCCACCGTCAAAAGGGTTTGCTGTCGATACCCCCACGGAGTGGTTTCGACGGAGCCGCGGGTAGCCCCGAAGTCGGGCGGGGGTCGGGCGCGCGGGATGACGCCGGGGCGGTGGGGGCCGCCGTAGCGTCGGGGGCAAGGCGGCGGAGCGGTTCCGCGGGGGAGGCCGGGCGGTTCGGCGGAGGCCGGAGATGACGCGCAGGGCAGTGGGCAGGGCCGCAGCGAGCAGGACGACGGCGAGCGGGGCGGCCGTGGGCAGGGCGGTGGCGGCCACGGCGGTGGCGCTCGCGATGACGGTCGCGGTGGCGGCGCCGGGGGTGGCCGCGACGCAGGCCGACGGTCAGGACAGGCGGGGCGGGTCCCTCCAGGGGGTCTGGCAGATGGACGGGTACGGCCTGGTGGCCGTGGTCTCCGGGAGCAGCCTGGCCACCTACGACGTGACGACGCACAGCTGCGTGCCGGGGTGGGTCACCGGGACGCAGGACGGCGCCCCCGGCCGGGACGGCACCGTCCGGTACGTCCTGGGCGACAACGCCCTCACCCTCACCCCGCAGCCGGGCGGGCGCCGGGCGATCGACGTCGAGGAGGGCGGGACGGGCACCAAGACACTGCGCCGCCTGGACGCGCTGCCGGCGCTGTGCACCCGGCCCGCCCCCAACGACCCGCTCGCGGTCTTCGACCGGTTCTGGGAGACCTTCGAGGAGAACTACCCCTTCTTCGCCGCCAAGGGGATCGACTGGCACGCGGCCCGCGACGAGCAGCGCGCGAAGATCACTCCGGCGACCACCACCGACCAGCTCCAGCAGATCTTCATCGACCTGCTGACCCCGCTCAAGGACGCGCACACCAGTCTGGCCCGGGTGACCGGCACCGGCCCGACCGGCGTCTACTCCGGCCGGCGCGACGGCTCGCTGAAGTCGACGCCCGCCCTGCGGGACGCGGCCCGCAGGGCCGTCGACGCACAACTGACCGGCCCCGAACAGGAGTTCGCCGTCAACACGCAGGGGGCGAGTCGGCTGGGCGTGGGCCGGCTCCCGGACGGCGTCGGCTACCTGCGGGTGAGCGGCTTCGACGGTTACGCGACCGGCGGATTCACCGCCCAGGCCAAGGAGCTCGACCGGGCCCTGGACGCCCTGCTCGCCGACCCCGACCGGCTCAACGGCCTGGTGATCGACGTCCGGCTGAACGGCGGCGGCTCGGACGCGCTCGGGCAGCAGATCGCCGCCCGGCTCACCGACCGCCCGTACGTCGCCTACCGCAAGGTGGCCCGCGACGACCCGGCCGACCCCACGAAGTTCACCCGGCCGCAGCCGGTCGTGGTGCGGCCCGCGCGCACCGAGCACTTCACCGGCCCCGTCGCCCTGCTCACCTCCTCGCTGTCGATCAGCGCCGCCGAGACCTTCACCCAGACCCTGATGGGCCGCTCCCCGCACGTCGTCCGGATCGGCGAGAACACCCAGGGCGTCTTCTCCGACGTGCTGATCAAGACCCTCTCGCCGGACTTCATGGTGGTGCTGCCGAACGAGAAGTACCTCACGCCCGACGGCAGCACCTTCGACGGCCCCGGCATCCCGCCCGACGTCCGCACACCGGTGTTCACCGATGAGGAGTTGGCCGGGCTCAAGGACTCCGCCCTGAGCACGGCCCGCCGCGTCCTCGGCGAGCAGTAGCGGCCGCGTCGCGGGCGGGGCCGCCCGCGCCGTACCGGTCCCCCTACATCGGATCCACCCCCCGCAGTTCGCCGTCCAGCTCCAGCCACCGGGTGAGGCCCAGGCCGCGCAGGAACGGCACGTCGTGGCTGGCCACGATCAGCGCGCCCTGGTAGGCGGCGAGCGCCTGGGTGAGCTGGCGGACACTGGCGAGGTCCAGATTGTTGGTCGGCTCGTCGAGCAGCAGCAGCTGCGGCGGCGGGTCGGCCAGCAGCAGCGCGGCCAGGGTGGCCCGGAACCGCTCGCCGCCGGAGAGGGTGGCGGCGGGCTGGTCGGCCCGGCCGCCGCGGAACAGGAAGCGGGCCAGCCGGGCACGGATCGCGTTGTCCCCGGCGGCGGGGGCGAACAGCTTGACGTTCTCCGCCACGGTCAGCTTGTCGTCCAGCAGGTCGAGCCGCTGCGGCAGGTGGCGCAACGGCACCGGCGTGCTGACCTCGCCCTCCAGCGGGGCGAGTTCGCCCGCGATGGTGCGCAGCAGGGTGGTCTTGCCGGAGCCGTTGCGGCCGACCAGGGCGATCCGCTCGGGGCCGCGCAGGTCGAGGTCGGCGGTGGTGCCGTAGGGCAGCCGGACCTTCTGCAGGGTGAGCACGGTGCGCCCGACCGGGACGGCCGTGCGCGGCAGGTCGATCCGGATCTCGGCGTCGTCGCGCACCGCCTCCTCGGCGGCGGTGAGCCGCTGCCGGGCCTCCTCCAGCCGCTCGGTGTGAATGCCCTGGAGCCGCCCGGCCGTCTCCTGGCCCTGGCGTTTGAGCTTGCCCGCGAAGATGTGCGGGTCGTTGCGGGTGACCGAGCGCTTCTTGCCGTAGCTGGCGCTGCGGTCCAGCCGGGTGCGGGCCTCGGTCAAGTCCCGTTTCTGGCGCTCGACGTCGGCCTCGGCGTTGCGCAGCAGCCGCTCGGCGGTCTCCTGCTGGGCGGCGAGGGTGCGCTCGTACTCGGCGAAGTTGCCGCCGTACCAGGTGACCGCGCCGTCCCGCAGGTCGGCGATCTGGTCGACGTGCTGGAGCAGTTCGCGGTCGTGGCTGACGATCAGCATGACGCCGTGCCAGCCTGCGACCGTCTCGTAGAGCCGCTCCCGGGCCGTCCGGTCCAGGTTGTTGGTGGGCTCGTCGAGCAGCAGGACGTCGGGGCGGCGCAGCAGCAGGGCGGCGAGGCGCAGCAGGACGGCCTCGCCGCCGGAGAGCTCCCCGGTGGTGCGGTCGAGGCCGAGGCGGTGCAGGCCGAGCCGGTCGAGGGTGGCGCGGGCGCGCTCCTCGACGTCCCAGTCGTCGCCGACGGCGTCGAAGTGGCGCTGGTCGGAGTCCCCGGACTCGATGGCGTGCAGGGCCTCACGGGTGGCCCGGATGCCGAGCGCCTCGTCCACCCGCACGGTGGTGTCCAGCGTCAACCCCTGGGGCAGGTAGCCGAGTTCGCCGTCGACCCGGACGGTGCCGCCGGTCGGGGTCAGCTCGCCGGCGATCAGCCGCAGCAGGGTGGACTTGCCGGCGCCGTTGAGCCCGATCAGGCCGGTGCGGCCGGGGCCGACGGCGAGGTGGAAGCCGTCCAGGACGGGCTTGCCGTCGGGCCACTCGAAGGTGAGATCGGTGCAGAGGACGGCGGTGGTGGGTTGTGCCATGGAGGGCCTCCCGGGTGGTTGCCGAAGGGAACGATGAGCAACACGGGGAGACACCGCGGGTGCGGGCCGGTACGGCCGGGGGAGGGCGGGGCGGATCCGGATCAGCCGGATCGGGCTCGCCACGGGGCCGTGACTGAGGTCGCACACTCGCACACCGCGCGGCGAAGGGCCTGCGCGGCGGGGGCGGTGTCTCGGGACCTCAGTAGAGCAACGGCCTTCTCCTTGTCTGGCGGGTGACTCCGTCCACGCTACGCACGGCGCCGGACCCGGGCAACCGAATTTCGGCGCACCGGGAAGCACCCCTGGACACGCGTCGGGAAGCGGCTCGCCCGACCGGATTCCGGGCGCCCGGAGGAGGGCGGGTGCCGGTCCGGTGCCGATCCGGTGACGGCCCCGCCCCAGTCCGGGGGTGTGCGTAAGGGGCCTTTATCCGCATGGCAGACTCCTCCCCTGCCACGCCTGCGGCTCCCCGGAGCCGTACCCGAGGAAGGGGTCGCGTGGCGGTTATTCACAGGGGGATCTGAACTCATGTCACCGATGTACCGGCCGAACCGTGCCGTCCTGGGCGCCTCCGTCGCCGCGCTGACCGTGCTGGCCGCGACCGCGTGCGGCCCGGACAACAGCGACCCGGTCACGGCCCGGACCACGGCTCCGACGGTCGCGGCCGGCGCCACCGGCAAGCCGGGCGCGGCGCCGATCAAGCTGCCGACCGCCGAAGAGCTGAAGACCTGGAAGTTCGAGGACTGGGACAAGTGGGCCCAGCAGAACGTGATCACTCCGGCGGTCAAGGGCTACTGGACCCTGCAGCGGATCCTGAACGCCAAGCCCAAGCCGATGCCGCAGCCGCAGCCCGACCCGACGCAGCCGCCCGCCCAGCCGACCGGCGCGGCCCCGGCACAGCCGACCTCGAAGCCGGCCACCCCGGCCCCGGCGCAGCCCACCACCGCCCAGCCCCCGAGCACCGGCGACGCGCTGCCCACCGTCATCGAGGCCAAGCCGACCCAGCACCCGTTCGCGAAGAACCTGCACGTCAACGGCAAGCTCTTCTTCAAGGACGGGAACGAGGACTACGTGTGCTCCGGCACCGTCGTCTCCGACCCGGCCAACCCCGGCAAGAGCAACCTGGTCTGGACCGCCAGCCACTGCCTGAACGGCGGCAAGGGCGGCACGTACTACACCAACATCTCCTTCGCCCCGGCCTACAACAGCAACGGCCTGCTGAGCGGCGGCAAGCAGGCCAACGAGACCGCCGCCGAGCCGTACGGCGAGTGGGGCGCGACCGCCGGCATGGTCTCGCCGCAGTGGTCGGCCGAGGCCGACCCGGAGCACGGCGGCCCGTGGAGCCAGTACGACTTCGGGATCATCAAGGTCGCCAACCCGAGCGGCGACGGCAAGTCGCTGGAGGAGACCGTCGGCGGCTCCGTGCCGATCTGGTTCAACGCCCCGCGTGAGCAGCTCAGCAGCGTCAGCGCCTACGGCTACCCGGCCGGCAAGCCGTTCGACGGCGTCGAGCTGGACCACTGCGACAGCGGGAAGCCGGTGAAGAAGACCGGCGACCCGAGCCGCCCGGCGATGCTGATGATCGGCTGCAACATGACCGGCGGCAGCAGCGGCGGCGGCTGGGTCGCCGCCAAGGACGGCAAGCCGGCCCTGGTCAGCGACACCTCGATCGGCAACGGCGCCAGCACCTGGGAGGCCGGCCCGTACCTGGACGACGTGGCGGCCCGGATGTTCGACTACTTCTCGAAGAAGTCCAAGTGACCTCCTGACCGGCCCGCGTGGCCGGTCCCCGGGGTCGCGGCAGCCGCGCCGCGGCCCCGGGCTTTTCCGCCACCCGGCCCGCTCCTCCTACAATCGGGCTCATCATGAGCGCCACACTCGTAGTCAAGGACCTCGCCGCCGGTCACGGCGAACGCACCCTCTTCTCCGGCCTGGACCTGGTCGTCGCCCCCGGTGACGTGATCGGCCTGGTCGGCGTGAACGGCGCCGGCAAGTCGACGCTGCTGCGGCTGCTGGCCGGGCTGGACACCCCCGAGGGCGGTTCGCTGCGGCTCAGCCCGGCGACCGCCAACATCGGCCACCTGCCACAGGAGCCGGAGCGGCGCGAGGGCGAGTCGGTGCGCGACTTCCTGGCCCGTCGCACCGGCGTGGCGGCCGCGCAGACCGCGCTGGACGAGGCCACCGAGGGCCTGGTCGAGGGCCGCCCGGGCGCCGACGACGCGTACGCGGCGAGCCTGGACCGCTGGCTGGAGCTGGGCGGCGCCGACCTGGAGGAGCGCGCCGAGGAGGTCGCCGACTCGCTCGGCCTGAAGGTCTCGCTCGACCTGCCGATGACGGCGCTGTCCGGCGGCCAGGCCGCCCGGGCCGGCCTCGCCTCGCTGCTGCTCTCCCGCTACGACGTCTTCCTGCTGGACGAGCCCACCAACGACCTCGACCTCGACGGCCTGGAGCGGCTGGAGGCCTTCGTCAAGGGCCTGCGCGCGGGCACCGTGCTGATCAGCCACGACCGCGAGTTCCTGGCCCGCACCGTCACCAAGGTGCTGGAGCTGGACCTGCACCAGCAGCAGGTCAACCTGTACGGCGGCGGCTACGAGGCGTACCTGGAGGAGCGCGCGGTGGCCCGCCGGCACGCCCGCGAGGAGTACGACGAGTACGCCGACACCAAGGCCGGGCTGGAGGCCCGGGCCCGGATGCAGCGCGGCTGGATGGAGCACGGCGTGCGCAACGCCCGCCGCAAGTCCTCCGACAATGACAAGATCGGAAAGGCGCAGCGCGCCGAGTCCACCGAGAAGCAGGCCTCCAAGGCCCGGCAGACCCAGCGGATGATCGAGCGGCTGGACGTGGTCGAGGAGCCGCGCAAGGAGTGGGAGCTGCGGATGGAGATCGCCACCGCGCCGCGCTCCGGCTCGGTGGTCGCCACCCTGCGCGCGGCCGTCGCCCGCCGCGGCGACTTCGCCTTCGGCCCGGTGGACCTCCAGATCGACTGGGCGGACCGGGTCGCCATCACCGGCGCCAACGGCGCGGGCAAGTCGACGCTGCTGGCCGCCCTGCTCGGCCGGCTCGAACTCGACGGCGGCAGCGCCTCGTTGGGCTCCGGCGTGGTGGTCGGCGAGGTGGACCAGGCGCGCGGGCTGTTCCTCGGCGGCGAGCCGCTGGCGGACGCCTTCGCCGCCGCCGTCCCGGAGTTCACGCCGGAGGAGGTGCGCACCCTGCTGGCCAAGTTCGGCCTCAAGGCGGTGCACGTGAAGCGCCCGGCCGGCACCCTCTCCCCCGGCGAGCGCACCAGGGCCGCGCTGGCGCTGCTCCAGGCGCGCGGGGTCAACCTGCTGGTGCTGGACGAGCCCACCAACCACCTGGACCTGCCCGCGATCGAGCAGTTGGAGGCGGCGCTCGGCTCGTACACCGGGACCCTGCTGCTGGTCACCCACGACCGGCGGATGCTGGACACCGTCACGGTGAACCGGCGGATCGAGGTCCGGGACGGGCGGGTGCACGAGCTGTAGTCCCGCCCGGCCGGGCGGCCCCGCCGGGCGGCCCCGCCGGATGGACCCGCCGGATGGGCCTGATCTGCGGATTGGTCTCGACCTCTTCCCGGCGCGGCCGTCATGTGCTGTGCTGTCGGCCATGGTTGACAGTGCAGTGGCAGGGACGCCCTATCCGACCGTCCCCCTCACCCCGATGACGGTGCCGGCCCACGAGGCCGAGGCCCGCAGCAGGTCCTTCCACGACGTGATGGCGCAGCGCCGGACCGTCCGCGACTACGCGACCCACCCGATCCCGGACGGGGTCGTCGAGTGGGCGATCCGGACCGCCAACACCGCGCCCAGCGGTGCGCACGTCCAGCCCTGGCGGTTCGTGGTGATCACCGACCCGGAACGCAAGCGGCGTCTGCGCGAGGCCGCCGAGGCCGAGGAGCGCGAGTTCTACGCGCACCGGGCGTCGGAGGAGTGGCTGGCCGCGCTGGCGCCGATCGGCACCGACTGGCGCAAGCCGTTCCTGGAGGACGCGCCGGCGGTGATCGTGGTGTTCGAGGTGCACAAGGGGCCCGATTCGCCGCGGCCTTACTACACCAAGGAGTCGGTGGGGATCGCGGTCGGACTGCTGCTGGCCTCGCTGCACCAGGCCGGGCTGGCGACGCTGACCCACACGCCGAGCCCGATGAAGTTCCTCAACGAGGTCTGCGAGCGTCCGCTGGAGGAGCGCGCCGCGTACGTCATCCCGGTCGGCTACCCGGCCGAGGGGGCGCGGGTGCCGGATCTGCGGCGCAAGGAGCTGGACGAGGTGCTGATCCGGCTCTGACCGCCGGGCGTGTGCGCGCCCCGGTGCGCCGGGGGTGCGGCCGGGCGCGCCGGGGTGTGGCGGGGACCGGTGAGAGGCCTGGTGGGAGGCCGTCTGGAATTCATTGGTGACAGGTCCCGGCCAAGGACATAATCGCGGCCATGAGCCACCCGCAGTCACGGTCCTGCAAGTACCCGCCCGCCCCGCTCCACGTGCCCGCTCCCGCCGCCGTCACCGCCGGGCGGCCGCCCGAGGAACTGCGGCTGCCCGGCGGGATCTCGCTGCTGCGCCGCCGCAGCACGCACGCGGTGGCGCTCAACAAGGCCGTCCGCGCCAACCTGGACCACCTGCGGCCCTGGATGGAGTGGGCGGCCGAGCCCCCCACCCGGGCGCAGACCGCCGAGCTGGCCCGGGCCGGCTCCCTCGCCTGGGAGGCCGGCACCGACTTCATGTACCTGGTCGGCCTGGACGCCGAACCCGGCGGCGTGGTCGGCGCCCTCGGCCTGCACGGCCGGATCGGCCCCGGCGCACTGGAGATCGGCTACTGGGTCGCCGCCCGGCACGCCGGCCGCGGCATCGCCACCACCACGGCCGGGGCGCTGACCGAGGCCGCCCTGGCGCTGCCCGGCATCGCGCGGGTGGAGATCCACTGCGACGAGGCGAACGGCGCCAGCGCGGCCGTCCCGCGCAAGCTCGGCTACCGGCTCGACCGGGTCGCCGAGGCCGCCGTCCGGGCTCCCGCCGAGACCGGGCGGCAGCTGATCTGGGTCCGGGAGGCCTGACGGCGTTCCGAGGCGGGGCCGGCCACCCGGACGGCCCATGCCGCTCGGTACCGCTCGCCGCTCAACACCGCTCGCCGTTCAGTACCGCTCGCCGCTCAGCTCAGTACCGCTCGCCGGTCGGAGTCGGCAGCGCGTCCAGGTCGGCCAGGTCCGCAGCCGAGAGCACGACCTCGGCCGCGCCCGCGTTGTCCACCAGGTAGCGCGGCGTCTTGGTACCCGGGATCGGGAAGACGTACCGGCCCTGCGCCAGCACCCAGGCCAGCGCGACCTGCGCGGGCGTCGCGCCGATCCGCTCGGCGACCTCCTTGACCCTGCCGACCAGTGCCAGGTTCTCCTTCAGCGCGTCCTGCTGGAAGCGCGGCAGCCGGCGGCGGAAGTCGTCGGCGGGCAGTTCGTCGAAGGAGGCGATGCTGCCGGTCAGGAAGCCCCGGCCGAGCGGCGAGAACGGCAGGAAGGCGATGCCCTGCTCCTCGGTGTACGGCAGCACCTCGGCCAGCACGTCCCGGGTCCAGAGCGAGAGCTCGGACTGCACGGACGCCACCGGGTGCACCGACTGGGCCCGCTTGATCTCCTCGACGGTCACCTCGGAGAGCCCGATCCGGCGGGCCTTGCCGGCCGCGACGGTCTCGGCGAGGGCGCCCCAGGTCTCCTCGATCGGGACGGCCGGGTCGACCCGGTGCAGCTGGTAGAGGTCGACGTGGTCGGTGCCGAGGCGGCGCAGGCTGTCGTCGATCGAGCGGCGCACGTGCTCGGGGCTGCCGTCGCGGGCCGACTGGCCGGACCCGCCCGGGACGATGCCGACCTTGGTGGCGAGGAAGGCGCGTTCCCGGTACGGGCCGGCCAGCGCGGCGCCGACCACCTCCTCGTTGGTGTAGGGGCCGTACATGTCGGCGGTGTCGATCAGGGTGACACCGAGGTCCAGCGCCTGCCGGATCACCCGGACGGAGTTCTCGTCGTCCCGGTTCTGCACGTCGTAGGCCCAGGTCATCCCCATGCAGCCGAGGCCGATGACGCCGGTCTCCGGGCCGTTGGTACCGAACGTGGCGTTGCGCATGACGGTGCTCCGATCGTGGTGGTGTGCTTGGCCGCTCGCGGGGTGCTGCGGTGGATCAACGCGTCCAGCTTTCACCTTGGAGTGCACTCAAGGTCAAGCCCGTCCGGACGCGCCTCGGATCCGCCTCGGATCCACTTCCGATCCGCCGACCGCCAGAGGGGCCGTTGATCATATGAGCGGCCCTCGGCTCACCCGGGGGTGCGATGCGCCCGAGGCGCAGGCGGAGCGCGTGCGACGGACTTCACCACCATGCGAGCGGACACGACCATCCGAACCGTGCGTTCGCACCACGGCCCGCCGCCGGGCGGGCGCAGGCCGGCCGCCCGGCCGACACCAGGTGATCACCCGTCAAACCGGCGCGCGGGAGCCCGTCGGCGGAACCTCCGCACCACCGGGCGCCATCCGCCCGGTCTTGGCAGGGCTCACGGCGACGGCGGACCCTCTGGGCACAGCCGATCATCGGCTCATCCAGTCGTATCCCGTTGGGGAGGAACCCATGACGTTCTCGCGCACCCGCCTCGCCGCCGTCGCCGTGATCGTGGCCGCCGCCACCGCCGTGACCGTCCCGGCGCAGGCCGCCGGCGGCCACCGCGCCCTCAGCCGCTTCGACGACGGTAGCTTCGAGTCGCCCAAGGCCCCGGCGAACAGCTTCGCCGAGTTCAGCGCCGGACAGACCATCGGCCCGTGGACGGTCACCACCGGCAGCGTCGACCTGATCGGCGCCGGGTTCTGGCAGGCCGCCGAGGGCGACCAGTCGGTGGACCTCAACGGCGCCACCACCGGCGCCGTCGCCCAGTCCTTCACCACCGTCCCGGGCGCCACCTACTCCGTGACGTACGCGCTGGCCGGCAACACGTCGGCCGCACCGACCGTGAAGACCGGCCGGGTGCTCGTCGACGGCCAGGACTTCCAGGACTTCTCCTTCGACATCACCGGCAAGACGCCGACCAACATGGGTTACGTGGGGCGCCAGTTCAGCTTCGTCGCGCGGAACGCCTCCACCACGCTGACCTTCGCCAGCACCAACGCGGGCTCGGCCGGCCCGGTCGTGGACGACGTCCAGGTCAAGGAGTGCAAGCCGTGCTGCGGGTGATCCACTGAACCGCCCGCCCGCCCGCCGGTTCGAGACCAGCGGGCGGGCCTTCTCCTCCTTGCCGACCGTTGTTTCCCCCTCGCTTAAAGTGCTTCACCCCGCACGACGAGCCCTGACAGGGTCAGTTACCGGAAGAGCTACGCCGAAGCCGAATGGGACGCTCAGGGTTCGCTGACCCGGACCATCGGCGCGGGCGCCATCACGGCAAGTGCCATCGGCGGCAACGGAATCGTGGGCGGCACGAAGTTCGTCGGGTCGACTCCGCGGCCCGGCCTTCACCGCCGTCGCTTTCGCGGCCGCCTCCTGCCGGGAGCCGAAAATCCTCCTGCCAGGGCGCCGGAGGTCGACAGGGGTGCCGTCCGAGGGCGCGGAGCGGTGTTCCAGGAGCGGGATCCCAGAGCCTTAAACCGTTCCTAAAACCTTCCCACAGCGGGCTTCCGATGCCCCGGAAGTGCTTGACGTGCACAGCTGGTCTAGTCCAGTTTGATGCTCAGCACCGCGCTCCTCCCCCGCACCGGACCAGCCCCCATGCTGCCGCCCGCCCCGCGTATCCCCCTTCGCGGCGCGGGCGGCCCCACGTCCCGAGAGGCACCCCCATGCCCAGCGCGCCCCAGCCCGCCCCCACGCACCGCCGCACCGCCGGTCGCACCAAGCTGCTGAGCCTCGCCGCCGCCACCGCGCTCGCCGCCGGCGGCCTCGCCACGCTCGCCGGGAACGCCGGCGCCGCCGACGGCAACCTGCTGGCCAACCCCGGCCTGGAGAGCGGCACGCTCAGCCCGTGGAGCTGTTCCGGCGGGACCGGCAGCGTCGTCAACTCCGGTGCGCACAGCGGCAGCTACGCACTGAAGGGGACGGTCGGCGCGAGCGACACCGCACAGTGCGGCCAGACCGTCACCGTCCAGCCCAACACCACGTACAACCTCAGCGCCTGGGTGCAGGGCCAGTACGTCTACCTGGGTGCCACCGGCAGCGGCGTCACCGACCCGGCCATCTGGACGCCGGGCGGCGCCAACTGGCAGCAGCTGTCCACCAGTTTCACCACCGGCCCGGCCACCACCAGCGTCACCGTCTACCTGCACGGCTGGTACGGGCAGGGCGCCTACCTCGCCGACGACATCACGCTCACCGGCCCCGGCGGCGGCAACCCCACCACCCCGCCGCCCACTTCGGGCACCCCGACCGGCGGCCCCACCGGCACGCCCACCGGCGGCCCGAGCACCCCGCCGCCGAACGTCGCCGTCCCCGTCGCGCCCTACATCGACATGGGCGCCTGGCCCACCCCGTCCATGCCCGACATGGCCAAGTCCGGCAACCTCAAGGCCTACACCATGGGCTTCGTCACCGGCGTCGGCTGCAAGGCCAGCTGGTTCAACGCCTACGACCCGCGCACCGGCTGGGCCAAGGACCAGATCGACGCGCTGCGCGCGGCCGGCGGCGACGTCAAGCTCTCCTTCGGCGGCGCCAGCGGCACCGAACTCGCCGCCGCCTGCACCACCGTGGACTCGCTGTTCGCCGAGTACGACGCCGTGGTCAACGCCTACAACCTGCGCTACGTCGACTTCGACATCGAGGGCGCGGCCATCGCCGACACCGCCTCCAACGACCGCCGCTCCGCCGCGCTCGCCAAGCTCCAGCAGGCCCACCCCGGCCTCAAGGTCTCCTTCACCCTGCCCGTCCTGCCCGAGGGCCTGACCACCGAAGGCGTCGCCATCGTCAAGTCCGCCCGCGACGCCGGGGTCGCCGTCGACCTGGTGAACATCATGGCGATGGACTACTACCGGACCGGCACCGACTACGGCAACGCCGCCGTGCAGGCCGCCCAGGCCCTGTTCGGCCAGCTCAAGGCGCTCTACCCGGCGAAGACCGACGCCCAGCTGTGGGCCATGGTCGGCGTCACCCCGATGATCGGCGAGAACGACGACCACCAGATCTACAACCAGGCCGCCGCCCAGCAGTTGGTGACCTTCGCCCGGCAGAACCACCTCGGCCTGCTGGCCTTCTGGGACGCCACCCGCGACGCCAACGCCTGCACCGGCGGCTCGCTCTCCAAGTGCACCAACATCGCGCAGCAGCCGTACGAGTTCGCGAAGATCTTCGCCCAGTACGCGGGCTGACCGCACCTCACGGGCCGACCCCCGCCTCGGCAGGGGTCGGCCCGGTGCCAGGGGTGTTCCTCAAGGGCCGCCAGGAGGCGAAGCGGTGACGGTGGCCGCGGCTCAGGTGTCGTAGCAGCCGTCCCACGGGGCGTGGAAGCCGAGGCCGTCGGGGTAGAGCTCGGCCCAGACCCCGCCCTCGCCGTCCTCGCCCTCTTCTTCCTTGTCCTCGTCCTCCTCGTCCGTCTCGTCCTCCTCGTCCGTCTCGATGACCAGCCCGAACAGCGACCCCTCGACCCGGACGGCGAACGGCGCGATGGCGATGTCCCCGTACGCGCGGCCGGGGAGGGCGTCGAGCCAGTCGGCGAGGAGTGCGCGGGCGGCCTCGACGGCCGCCTTCTCGCCGTCCGCCGTCGTGCCGGTCGAGTGGATGCGCGAGTCGAGGTGCCGGCCGGCGTCGTCGAAGCGGTGGAGCACCGCGAACCAGCGCTTCTGCGCCTGCCAGTTCTCGACGTCGGCCCCGACCTCCGGGAAGGCCGCCGTGACGGAGGCGAGGAACTGGCCGCCCTCGCACCGGCCGATGGTGCGGGTGCGGTAGTCGGGCTCGTACCGGATGGGGATCAGGTCGGGAACGCTCATGACCGAACCGTACGGCTGAGCTGTGACAACCCCCGGCCCGGAGACGGCTCCGGGCCGGGCACTGCTGCGGGCCGGAGCCGGCTACGGGCCGGGCCCGGTCGGCCGACGGTTCGTTCAGCGCCCGGTGGGCAGGTTGGCCCCTCCCGTGCAGTCGAACACCACGCCCGTCACGAAGGTGTTGGCGGCCAGCAGGTGGATCGCCTGCGCGACGTCCTCGGCCCGGCCGACGCGGCCGACCGGGGTGGTGGCGGCGAGACCGTCGAACAGCGCCGTCCGCTGCCCGGCCGGGACGCGGTCCCACCACGGGGTGTCGATGACGCCGGGCGAGACGGCGTTGATCCGCAGCGGGGCGAGTTCGACGGCCAGCGGCGGGACCATCGCCTCCAGCGCGCCGTTGATGGCGGCGAGTCCGGCGGTGCCGGGGAACGCGGCGCGGGCGGAGGCCGCGGTGATCAGCGTGACGGATCCGTCCGACCGCAGGTGCGGCAGCGCCGCCTGGAGAACGCGGACCTGCGGCCAGAACTTGGCGTCGAACCCGGTGGCGAGGTCGGCCAGGTCGAGCTGGGCGAACGGACCGCTGCCGGCCGCGCCGCTGACCGCGACGACCAGGTGGTCGACGGTGCCGGACTGGGCGAAGAAGGCCGCGACGGCCTCGGGGTCGGCCGCGTCCAGCTGGTGGCCGGTGGCCCTGCCGCCGATCCGGGCGACGGCGGCGTCCAGCCGGTCCCGGCCGCGGCCGGTGATCACGACCTCGGCGCCGTCCGCGGCGAAGGCGGTGGCCGCGGCCTCGCCGATGCCCGAGCTGCCGCCCATCACGACGACGCGCTGTCCGGCGAAGAGGTTTGACGTGGTGCTCATGGTGGCGTGTCCTTCATATTGTCGAGACCGCTAGTTCCGTCAATAATGTTATCGAGACTGCTAGTCTTGTCAAGCGGGGGAAGAAGAAAGGGAACCCCATGACCGAAGCCCGCCCGCACACCGGACGCCGCCGCAACGAGGCCGCCCACCAGGCGATCCTCGATGCGGCCCTGCACCTGCTCGCCGAGTCCGACGGCACCCCCGTCACCATCGACGCCATCGCCCGCAGCGCCGGCGTCGGCAAGCAGACCGTCTACCGCTGGTGGCCTTCCAAGGGCGCCGTCCTGCTCGACGCCCTCACCGACCGCGCCGACCAGGACGTCCCCGGCCCCGACACCGGCACCCTGCGCACCGACCTCCGCGCCTTCATCGCCACCACCTTCGACGGCTCCCAGCGCGACACCACCGCCCCCGCCCTGCGCACCCTCGTCCGCGAAGCCGCCCGCGACCCCCACCTCGCCGACCTCATGCAGACCTTCACCGCCACCCGCCGCACCACCCTGCGCGACCTCCTCGCCCGCGGCCGCGAACGCGGCGAACTCGCCGACGACACCGACCTCGACCTGATCGTCGACCAGGTCTACGGCGTCTTCTGGTACCGCTTCATCCTCGGCCACGCCCCCCTCGACGCCACCGTCGCCGACCGGCTCACCAACTCCCTGGTCGCCGGGAACAGTTAGGCCCCCTCCGGCGGATCCTGCCGGGCGCCCACGCCGGTTGATCATCCGATCCGCCTTCGGTACCGTCCCGTGGGGCCCTCCCTGCGGGACGGCACCCGTCCGGGGAGGGGACATTCATGCAAGGGCGAGGCGCGGCAAGGCCGTTCACATCCCGCCCGGCGCGACGTTCGGCCGCGCTGGTTGCGGCCGCGACCGCCGCCGTCGCCCTGGCGGCCGGCTGCGCGGCCGGGGACCCGGATCCGGATCCGAGGGCGTACCCGGGCAGCCCGAAGGGGCAGACCCTCGAAAAGGTGACGAAGGCGTTCGGGCTGGACCTGCCCGCGTGCGACCTTCAGGGCGTCGGGTTCCACGGATCGGCGAAGTACCCCGGGGAGGTCCTGAACCTGAGCTTCCGGGCACCGAAGGACTGCGTGGACCGCTTCCTCGCCGACCACTCGGTGGACCTGGCCCGCCCCGTCCCCTGGAGCCCCGGGCAGGGGGCCGGGACGGGCTTCGACTCCGACACCGAGACCCGGACCTTCGGCTGGTCCTTCGACAAGAACGTGACCTACGACCTCTTCGTCGACTTCACGACCTCCACCGGAAGCCGCTTCAGCGTGCTGGCCGACCCCGGGCAGACCGAGCGGACGGTGTACCTGGAGGCCCGCCACCTCGGCGGTTCCTGAACCCGGAGGCCCGCGCCCGCCCTCGGCCCGCCCTCAGCCCGACCGACGAGTCCCGCTGGGCGCCGCTCCAGGGCCGTGTCCGTTCAGACGTCCGACGGCCCGCGGCGCCGGATCAGCGGCAGGTAGACCTCGTCCACGATCTCGATCAGGACGTCGTCGGGCGCGGTCGGCACGCCCCGCACCACGAACTCGTTGCGCAGCAGCACCACCGCCACCGTGGCGACCCTGGGGTGGAGCGCCTCGGGGGCCGCTTCGCCGCGGGCGACCGCGCGCCCCAGGACGGTGAGCCAGGGGGCGGCCGCGGCCTCGCCGGACTGGTCCTGGAGCTGCGCCAGAAACTCCGCCGCGCCACCGGCGGCGGCCAGGAGTTCGCGCAGGATCGCGCCGAGCGGGGAGCTCCAGTGCCGGTTCGCCTGGCGGAGCAACTCCAGGGCGTCCCCACGTAGTTCACCGGTGTCGGGAGGCACGGCGGCGGTGGCCAGCTGCTTGTAGGCGGCGATGCCGAGGGCCAGGCGGTTGGGCCAGCGGCGATAGAGGGCGTTCTTGTTGGTGCCGGCGCGGGCGGCGACCTTGTCCATGGTCAGCCCGGCGAATCCGGACTCGGTGAGCTCCGCCACCGCCGCCCGGAGGATCGCCTCCTCCAGCGCTGCCCCGCGCCGCCGTGTCTGCCCGGCCATGGCCCTCGTCCCGTCCGATCCAGTCCGGCCCCGTCGCCGGTACCGCCGTCGATACCGCCCCCTACCCTCCCATCCTTCTTGTCCTCTCCGTCCCACACCAACTAGGGTACTGGCCGTACCGTATTTGCCTGCTCCCCGTCCCACCCCCAGGAAGGCAGGACACCGTGCGCGCCAAAGGCATCAGCTACGACACCGGATTCGTCAGGAACGGGTCGTACTCCCGCAGCCGGTTCGACCCGAAGGAGGTCGAACGCGAACTGCGCATCATCCGCGACGACCTGCACTGCAACGCGGTCCGCATCATGGGCGGCGACCCCGACCGGATCGAACTCGCCGCCGGACTCGCCGCCGACCTCGGACTGGAGGTCTGGTACTCCCCGTACCCGCTGGAACTCGCCGCCGACGAACTCCTGGCCCTGTTCGCCGACTGCGCCGAGCGCGCGGAACGGCTGCGGCGGCGCGGGGCCGAGGTGGTGTTCGTCACCGGGGCCGAACTCAGCCTGATGAACCCGGGGTTCCTGCCCGGCGACACCACGGACGAACGCATCGCCCTGCTCAGCCGACCCGAGCTAGTCCGCGAACACCTCGGACCGGTCAGCGGCCGGGTCAACGCGTTCCTCGACCAGGCCGTGACCACCGTCCGCGAACACTTCGGCGGACGCGTCACCTACGCCGCCGTACCACTGGAGCGCGTCGACTGGACGCCCTTCGACCTCATCTCCCTCGACCTCTACCGCTCCGCCGAGACCGCCGACCGGTTCGCCGACGGCGTCCACGGCCTGGCCTCGCAGGGAAAGCCCGTCGCCATCACCGAGTTCGGCTCCGCCGGCTACCGCGGCGCGGGCGACCGGGGCGCGCTCGGCCTGGACATCGTCGAGTACGACGCCGAGGGCCCCGTCCGCCTGAAGGCCGCGCACGAGCGCGACGAGGCCGGCCAGGCCGCCTACCTGCGCGAACTGCTGGAGGCCTTCGACGCCGGCGGCATCGACGCCACCTTCGTCTTCACCTTCGCCCTCTACGACCACGTGCACCGCCCCGACGCCGACCCCCGCGACGACCTCGACCTCGCCAGCTACGGCATCGTCAAGGTCTACGAGGACCGCCCCGGCACCACCTACCCCGACCTCCCCTGGGACCCCAAGGCCGCCTTCACCACCGTCGCCACCTACCACCACACCCACTGACCAGGCCCCGCCCGCGCACCGCCCGCGGGAAATTATGCAGACCGGTCTACTGATCCCCACCCTCGCGCGCTGCCCACCCACCCCCCCACGCGGGGGCCGGTGGGGGGCGGCGCGGGGGGGCGCGCCCCGCTGCGCCGCCCGCCGCGCACTTTATCGGAGGGGGTCAGCGGGGTTGTCGGGG
>NZ_JBIUSS010000047.1:23995-32555 GCF_044741445.1 Kitasatospora sp. NPDC088160
CCGCGCCTCGCCCCCCCCCCCCGGGCGCCCGCCCCCCCCCCCCCCCCCGGCGCAGGAAGTCGGCCAGGCCGACTTCCTGCGCGACACCTACCCCGCAGCGAACCGAATATGACGACCGGTCTACCTAGTTGGGCTCGCGGCAAGCATGAGCACCCCCCGCTCGCGCACAGGAAGTCGATCTGGCCGACTTCCTGCGCAGCACCCCAAGCCCGGACTGGCGGCAGGAGAATATGAAGACCGGTCTACATAGCTACGCGCCCGGCGAGCGCGGCCTCTACCTCCGGTGCGCACAGGAAGTCGGCCTGATCGACTTCCTGTGCGGAATCCACCGTGGGCAGCGCAGGATATGACGGTCGGTCTACATATTCGTCTCGCGGCGGGCGTGAACCCCCTCCCCTGCGCGCAGGAAGTCGGCCGGGCCGACTTCCTGCGCAGCGCCCCAGGTGGGCCGGGGCTAGGAATATGACGGTCGGTCTACATAATTCTCTGAGGCGGAAACGGCGCCGGGCGTGGGGAGGCGGGCGGGGCGGCGTGTGACGTCCAGCGGGCGGGGGCGAGGGCCTGTCCGATGGGTCGTGTGAGCTGGTCAGGGCCGCGATCTAGTGTTTGCAGTTGAACGAAGGGGGTCGCTTGTCACGCAATACAGCCGAAGCAGAGGCGGGGATGAAGGGGATCACGTTTCCTGCCTGGTACGGAGAGCACTACGTGACGCTGGCTGAGCTACTGGTCCGCCTGGGCAGCTTCGGCCTGGACCTGAAGTGGCGCGTCGAGTTCGACGAAATCGTCGATCCTCGTTGCGCCGAGATGGAGAGACGGTCTGCCGACGGCGGCATGGACACGTTGACGCTGTTGTCGCTGACGACCCCCTTCCTCCAACTGATCGACGCCGAAGCACTTGGGTTCGCCGGGGACGGGGTGATGATCGCCCTGACCGAAGTAGACAGCTCGCTGTGGGACGTCAGGGCTGTCGACGAGCGCGTACTCGGCGAACTTCGCCGCCACTATCTGGGTGCACGGGAATCATCTGCGGCGCCCCTGGCCGGGCGTGATCACAAATCCGAGCGGGCGACACCCACCCTCCCCAGCAAGGTGAATCTTGCAGGTGAGACCGCCTCGCGAGCACCCTAGGTCCTCATCAGAACGGTGACGTGCCGGCCTCCTTCCGCTGACCCGGAACCCTCGGGGGGGGGTGAAGGCGCCAGCCGCGTGCCGATGAGCGCGGAATCGACGCTGACCATGCCCCAGTCGATTCGGCTCTCGGCATCGGCGTCGGCCAGGACGGCCCGCAGAATTCTCTCCCCCGTGCCGTCCGCCGACCACCTTCGGTGACGGTCGGTCTACATATTCGGCTCACGGCAGGCGCGAGCCCCCCTGCGCGCAGGAAGTCGGCCGGGCCGACTTCCTGCGCAGCGCCCCAGATGGGCCGGGGCTAGGAATATGACGGTCGGTCTACATAATTCTCTGAGGCGGAAACGGCGCCGGGCGTGGGGAGGCGGGCGGGGGACTAGTCGGCGAAGCGGGCTGACAGGTGGGGGAGGAGGGTGGGGAGGTCTTCGTCCTCCCAGGGTTCGCCGGTCGGGGGGCCGGAGGCGATGCCGTTGTCGGGGAGGTCGTTGCCGGCGAGTTGGCGGTATGCATGGGTGGCCGCGTAGGCGAGGTCTTCGGCCTCCAGATCCTCCTGGTCGGGGGCGAGGAGTCCGGCGAGGCTGTCCGGGTCGGCGAGGGCCTGTTCGAAGAGGGTGCGGCCGGCGCCTATCAGCCAGTCGCGGAAGTAGTCGAAGCCGTCGTCGCTGCATCCGTCGTTGATGAGGTAGCCCGCGCCCCAGAGCAGCCAGGTGCAGGAGCGGGCCTTCTGCTGCGCGTAGTGCCGGTCGAAGTCGGCGATCTGGTCGGGCGCCAGACCAGCGAGGTGTTCGGTGAGCGCGTCGGCGTGTTCGCTCTCGTCGGCGGCGCCGGCGCGGGTGTCGTCGATGATCTGCCAGAAGGTGTCGAGGTCCATGCCCGTCACCCTGACAGCCGGGACTGACACTCTCTCGCGCAAACAGCAGGACGGCTTCAGCCGCTTCAACGGGGCGTCTGGGTGCGGAAGCTGTGGCCGAGCTCGGGGCCGAGTCCGTAGTAGTGGCGGAAGTTGTAGATCAGCGGGCTCCACCGGGCCGGGTCGACGTGCTGGGAGCCGGGGACGACGATGCCCGGATCGGCGTGGACCTTGAGCACGTGGGCTTCGACGATGAGGAACCCGCCGGAGGCGTCGGGCTGGATCCGGGCGGCACGGGCCTCCAGTTGCAGGGGGCATTCGGCGACCCGGGGCGGCCGGACGAGTTCGGAGGGCTCGGCCCGCAGGCCTGCGGCCGCGAACTTGTCCCGCTCGAACCGGAAGGTGTCCTGCTTGTTCGCGGGTACGGGGGTGCGCCCGGTGAGCGGCGCGAGTCGTTCGACCGCCGGCCACTGGGTCGGCTCGGGCAGGTTGATCACCAGCTCGGGTCGGCTGCGGAGGTTGTGCGCGGTCTGCGCCTCGGCCCCCATGCCGAGGACGATCACCTGGCCAAGGGCCCAGGCCGAGGACATCGGCGCGAGGTTGGGGGTGCCGTCCCCGTTCTCCGTTGAGAGCAGGACGACGGGCGTGCCGAAGTAGAGGATGCTCGGCGCGATGGCCACGTGGTCCGCGCTCACCGAGCCATCGGTGAGCGCGTCAGTGAGCGCGTCAGTGAGCGCGTCAGTGCGTGTGCTGTCAGGCGTCATGGTGTTCACGGGAATCGACGGTAGGTCGGGGATTCCTCGGCGCGGACCGAAGGATCGTCGGCAGCCGGGGCGCCGCGCGAGGGGCCGCGATGCGGCCAGGTGGCCGACATCCGGCGGACGCAGCCAGTTCGGGTACGGATGGCGGGCCGGGCCAACCCATGTCAAGTTACTCAAAGTGTTCACAAAAACACTTCGTGTTATCAAAATTCTGTGGCGTGGGGCCCTGTGGTGATCACGCCCGACTGGAACGGAGACGGTATGGCAGGGATCAGACGCGGCCGGTCGCGCGGCAGGCTCGCCGCGGCGATCGGGCTGGCGGTCATCGGCATGACGGCGGGTTGGGGAGGCGGTTCGGCGCAGGCCTTCCCGGCGCACGCCTTCCCGGCACGAGGTGCGACGTCCGTCAGCCCTGCCGTCGCCTCGCCGGGGGACGACGCCGACAGGAAGTCCCCGGACGGCGCAGACCGCGCGAACGGCGCGGACGGGAAGTCAGGGACCCGGGCGCTGACCTGTCCGCCGACGCCGCTGTGGGTGAACACCGGCGGTGGCGGTGACCAGCTGTACTCGTACAGCCCGACCGGTACGCAGTTGTCCGACGTGCCGCTGGTGCGGGACTACGGGGACATCGCGTGGAGTGCGGACGGCACGACGCTGTACGGGGTGTCCTGGCAGGAAACCCCGGCGACGCTGTACACGATCAACCCAGCCACCGGCGCGGAGACCAGCTCGGTGGTGATCACCGGTCCGGCCGCGGTCGACGGATTCGACTTCAACGCGTTGAGCGCCCGCCCGGACGGCACCCTGCTGGTCGCGTCGTTCTTCTCGAACCAGATCTGGACGATCAACCCGGCCACCGGGGTGAGCACGCTGTTCCCCGTCGCCTACCCCGCCACGCTCGTCTCCTCGGGCGACTTCGTCACCCTGTCCGACGGCGACATCCTCGGGGTCGCGTTCGATTCGTTCTTCCAGAACCCCACCAGCTACTTCCGCATCCACCCGGACAACACGATCACCGAGATCGGCACCACCCCGAACTCCATCTACGGTCTGGCGCAGTCCGGCGGCAACGTCTACATCTTCCGCGCGAACGGCACCATCGAGGAACTGAACGGCGTTCCGACCGCCAGCTCGACCGCGACGCTGCCCACCACCGTCATCGCCAACACCGGGCACCGCTTCTACGGCGCCTCCGCCACCCAGGACAGCGGGAACTGCAACCTGCCGGCCGGCACCTCCTACACCGTCACGAAGTCGGTCTCCCCGACCGGCCCGGTGGACCAGGGCGACACCCTCACCTACACCGAGACCGTCACCAACACCGGCACCAACCCGGCCACCTTCGCGGGTTTCAGTGACGACCTCTCCGCCGTACTGACGGACGGCACGCTGGTGCCGGGCTCCGTCACCGCCAGCTCCGGAACGGCCGCCGTCACCGGGAACACCCTGACCTGGTCGGGCACGCTGACGGCGCCGCCCGCCGCCGGCTCCACCGTGACGGTGACGTACCAGGTCAAGGTCAACAACCCGGACATCGGCAACTTCGCGCTGACCAACAACCTCGCGCCGACCATCGCCGGCGGCACCTGCGCCACCACCGGCGGCTGCACCACCACCGTGCTGGTCAACGTCCCCGCCCCCACGATCACCAAGGCGGCGACCGAGGCCTCGTTCGTCGCGGGGCAGACCATCCACTACACCTACACGGTGACCAACAACGCCCCGGTGGCGCTGACGAACGTCGCGGTCACCGACACCGGCCCCGGCACCCCGACGGTCACCTGCCCGCCCGGCCCGCTCGCGGCCGGCGCCACGGAGAACTGCACCGCCACCTACACCGCGACCGCCGCCGACGCGACGACGGGCACGATCACCGACACGGCGAACCTCACCGCCACCGTCGGCACCCAGACGGTGACCGGGACGAGCAACCAGGTCGTCGTGCCGCTGCGGGCGCTGACCATCACCAAGTCCGCCGTCCAGCCGGACTTCACAGCCCCGGGCGAGACCCTCAACTACACGTACACCGTCACCAACACCGGCCAGATCGCACTGACCAACGTGACGGTGACCGACCTGACGCCCGGCGTCACCGTCTCCGGCTGCGGAACCAACCAGCTCGCGCCCGGCCAGTCCACCACCTGCCAGGCCACGTACGTCACCACCGCCGCCGACGTCGCCGCCCAGAACGTGCCCGACCAGGGCCAGGTCACCGGCACCGACACCGGCGGCCAGACCGTCACCACGACCAGCAACAAGGTCAACACCCCCCTGGTCGCCATCAGCGTGGTGAAGAAGGCCGCCGAGGCGCAGTACACCGCCGCCGGGCAGACCATCCACTACACCTACACGGTCACCAACACCGGCGCCCAGCCGCTGACCAACATCGGCGTGGTCGACAACGGCCCCGGCACGCCGACCGTCACCTGCCCCACCGGGCCGCTCGCGCCGGGCGCCTCGGAGAACTGCACCGCGACCTACGTCACGACCGACGCGGACGTCGCCGCGGGCAAGGTCGTCGACACCGCGCAGGTGACCGGCACCACCCCCAGTGGCCAGAACATCACCTCCACCAGCAACAAGGTGACCGTCCCCTACGCCGGGCTGAAGATCGTCAAGGCCGTCCAGGAGACCTCGTTCTCCGCCGCCGGACAGGCCCTGCACTACACCTTCACCGTCACCAACACCGGTGACACGACGATCAGTTCGCTCGCCGTGACGGACTCCGGCCCGGGCACGCCGGCCGTCTCCTGCCCGGTGACCACCCTGGCCCCGGGCGCGTCCACGACCTGCACCGCGACGTACTCCACCGCCGAGTCCGACGTGCAGGCCGGGAAGATCACCGACACCTCTACCGTCACCGGCACCACCCCCGACGGCACCCCGGTGACGGCGACCAGCAACACCGTCACCATCGTCGCCTGCACCCCCTGCGAGGACCAGGACCACGGCGGCTGCGACGGCCACAACTCCGGCGGCCACGGCGGCTGGGGCGACCACCACCCCGGGCCCGGCCAGTGGGACAACCACCCCGACGGCACCGCCCCTGGTGACACGTCGGCCGCCGAACACCCCGCCGGCACCCACCCCGCGCCCGTTCCCCCGCGCGACACCGCCGTGCAGGCACCCGCCGTGCAGGAACCCGCCCTGATGCTCGCGAGCGCCGGAGCCCCGGTGGCCACGGTCGGCCTCGGCGGCGGCGCGCTGCTGGGCCTCGGCTGGCTCATCGCCGCCTTCGCCTCGGCCCGCCTGCGCCAGGACCGCTCGGGAGAGTGACCACCCTCCACCACCCGGGCCGGCCCCGGCGACGCGCGCAACGCACACGGCACGCACGCCGGGCGTAGCGGCCGGGAGGGCAGAGTGCGCCACCACCGGTGGCGCACTCTGCCTGCTTTCTAGCCGAGGACGGCGTCCACGGCGGCCGTCAGCGCCTCGCGCACCGCCGCGGGGGCGGTGAAGCGGCTCTGGTTCATCGCGCCGTGCCGCAGGATCAGCAGGGTGTCGGCCGCCCGGTCGGGGTCGGGGTGGCCGGCGTCGGCGAGCAGGCCGGTCAGCAGGGCGCGGAACCAGTCCATGTGTTCCTGGATGGCCTGGCTGACGGGATGGTGCGGGTCGGGGTAGTCGGCGGCGGCGTTGATGAACGGGCAACCGCGGAAGCCGGGTGCGCAGAACTCGTCGGCGATGCCGGTGAACAGGGCCGCCACGGCCTCGCGCGGAGGAAGGTCCGCCACTGTGGCGGCGGCCGCGCGGAAGAGGCGGTCGTGCTCGCGGACATAGGCGAGCACGACGTCGTCCTTGGACGGGAAGTGCCGGTAGAAGGTCGCGTTGGCGACCGCCGACTCGCGGATCAGCTGGTCGATGCCCACCCCGCGCACGCCCTGCGCGTAGAAGAGCCGCATCGCCGCGGCCAGGATGCGAGCGCGCGGTGGCGCGGAATCTCTCGTCGTCATGGCTTGACGCTAGCAGAAGGATCGTTCTACCTTGGAGGAGTAGAGAGAACGCTCTTTCTACTTCTTGGATCGAACGACCGCGCCCCGACCGGCCACCGATCCGATCCCCAGCCCTCACGCACCAGGAGAGACCCCGCCATGCCCAGCAACCGCACCCCGGTCATGTTCATCCACGGCCTCTGGCTGCACTCCACGAGCTGGCAGGGCTGGGCCGACCGGTTCCGCGACGCCGGCTACGAACCGATCCTCCCCGAATGGCCCGGCGTCCCCGCCACCATCGCCCAGGCCCGCAGGAACCCCGACCCCCAGGGCGGAATCGGCCTCGCCGAGATCTCCGCCCACCACGCCCGGATCATCCGCGACCTCGACACCCCGCCCGTCCTCGTCGGCCACTCCGTCGGCGGCTTCATCGCCCAACACCTCCTCGGCCAGAACCTCGCCCAGGCCGCCGTCGCGATCTGCCCCGGCCAGATCAAGGGCGTCAAGGCCGTCGGCCCCGCCCAGGCCAAGTCCGCCTTCGCCTTCCTGCGCAACCCCGGCAACACCAAGCGCGCCGTCTCACTCAACCCCGAGCAGTTCCGCTACGCGTTCGCCAACGCCGTCTCCCAGCAGGAATCCGACCAGCTCTTCGACGAATGGACCATCCCCAGCCCCGCCCGCCCCCTCTTCCAACTCGCCCTGAGCAACTTCGCCCCACACTCCCCCGCCAAGGTCGACACCCACAACCAGAACCGCGGACCGCTCCTCCTCCTCTCCGGCAAACTCGACCACACCGTGCCCGACGTCCTCACCCGCTCCACCCACAAGCAGTACCGCAAGTCCCCCGCCGTCACCGACTACCACCGCTTCGACGACCGCGGCCACTCCCTCACCGTCGACCACGGCTGGACCGAACTCGCCGACCACACCCTCACCTGGCTCAACCAGCACCACATCGGCTGAACGGGCGGCACCGCCCCCGGCGCCATCCGCCGGTGGCGGTCAGGAATCGGCGCCCTCGTTCACGGGCTCCGCCTCAGCCTCGACCTCGGTCTCAGCCTCGGTCTCGATCTCAGCCTCGGTCTCGATCTCGATCTCGAACGGAGCCCGCCCGGTGCCGGGCGGCCAGCGATGGCCGGCCTCATGCAGCTGCTGCAGAGTGATCGGCCGGACAGTTCCAGGTCGCACGTGGTCAGGTCGGGGCCGGCCGGGCGGGGTCGGCCGACCGCCTCGCGGTTATGGTGTGGTGGGTCCACGGAGGCCATGGACAGGAGGGCCTCATGACGGTCGGGCATCGGTGGCCGGTGGACGAGACTCCCTGGCCCGAGCAGGCCACGCTGGCCTACGGCGAGCTGGTGGAACTGGCGACGCCGCACCCGCCCCTTCCGGAACTGGGCCGGCTCGGGCCGGAGATCGTGGGCACCCGCGGGGTGATCGTCGCGTGTGTCGTCGAGCAGGACGAGCGCGATGACCACGTCGGACCTCTCTACACGGTGGAGGCCGAGGACGGCAGCCCCTGGCGGCTACGGCCGGAGTTCCTGGCCTCCCGGGGAGGACTCCACCCCGGCATGCCGCCTCGCCACCGCAGCGACCTGCCCGAAGGAACCCGCGTCCGGATCCGCACGGAGTCGGACACGCCGGGCGCGACGACGGACGCTGTCGGGGAGGTCACCGGGATCTGGTGGACGACGTCCCTGGAGCCGCCGAAGGGCTACGTCGTGCAGGTCGGCGAGGAATCCCACTGCGTGGCCCCACAGCAGACCGAAGTCCTCTAGTGTGATGCGCCACAAATCATGGGGGTAGTAATTACCGTGATGCCTGGACGACTGGGTTGATCTTGGCGAGGTAGTCGGCGAGGGACTTGAGGATCTCGTCGGCGGTCTTGGTCCAGG
>NZ_JBIUSS010000048.1:0-31985 GCF_044741445.1 Kitasatospora sp. NPDC088160
CTCCCGCGCGGCCCTCTCCGCGTCGGTCAAACCGCCACCCTGTGCATACCTCACAGCACACGACTACCGGGACCAACCCTCCAACGGCAGGCGAATGCTACTGCTTCACCCATCCGAGCGACATCACGAATTCAACTTCAGTAACTGCCGGTCAGTCACGTGTGATCAGAGGGTGCCCTGGGCTGCCCAGCTGCGACTCGGTCCATGACCACGCCGTCTAACGTCGACCCCCCAGCGTCTGGGTCCGCACTACCGCTGACGGGTCAGCACCCTCGGTCGTAGATCGCCCGCAGCCACGGTTCCCTGACGGCGGGCATCCGCGCGAGAGTGTACCGGAACGCCTCCCTGGACGGCTGGAACGGGTACCACGGGCGCGGCGGCAGCGGGTCGTCCCGCTCCACGCCTGCCGGCAGCCCGCCGACCACCGGCAGCCGGGTCCGGTGCGGCGGGAAGGCGAGTTCGGCCCAGAGCGCGGCATCCACAGGTACCGGCACCGCGCCGGCGCGCGGCTGCCACATGTCTCCGGTCTGCGGATGGACCGGCACCAGCACCAGGTCCGTGGCCGGCTCGCCGAACCCCGGCCCAGCCAGGTCCAGCCGCTTCGCACCTTCCCCGGCGGGCAGCAGCGCGCCAAGTGCCCGGCCGAGGAGCTCCGCGACCGGCCCGGGCGCCACCTCGACCGGGGCGCCCCCGGCGGCCACCACCACCTGGGCGAGGGCCACGCCTGCCGGGATGTCCCGGTACTCGCTCAGGCGGTGCCACAGTGCGCCGGTGGCCAGCAGCTCCGCCCAACTTATGATCGGCCGCTCCGGCGGGCCGGGCAGCCGCACGACCGCCTCCGGGACGAGCCGGACGACCTGCCAGCACCCGCAGTCGTCCATCCTCGTTCCCACCGGCAGATCGCAGCCCAGGCAGGCAAGGTTCGGCCCGTCCCTCCCGTCGACCCCCATGCAGTAGCCATCGGCCCGTTCGAGGATCAGCCCGGTGTTGCGCATGTCGCCGGGCGCGAGGAGAACGGTGTCCGACGGCCCGTCGGACAGCGCGTCGAACGGCGCGAAGCGCCCCAGTTCCACCGCCTCGCGAGCCCCGACCTCGTCCCACTGCCGCCACGGCGGCCCGTACGGTGCGGGGTCGACGGCGTAGGACCCGGCCTCCAGCAGGGGCGGGTGCAGCTTCTCCCAGTGGGTGTCGGCCAGGTGGATCGGCAACGCCACCTCCGACACCGCCGCCGTCAGAACCGCACCGCAGCCCGCACACCCGAACACCGCCAAGCTGCCCCCTCCCGCTGTCGAAGCCCCTGCATCCCACCAAGCAGGCAGACCGGGGAGCAAGGGGTTTTCAGACGACACACCCCACTGACAGGCAGAGCGGGCCTCGATGTCCCGGTCGCAGACTCAGGCTGGATCATGACTCAGGCTCCCTGGCGTCAGTGCTGCGGCACGCGATTTGACTGAAGGTGAGCAGGCCGAGGTGGACGACGGCTCGACACACGGGGCCCTCTCCACAACGATTTGGGCGATCTTCTCTTTGGCTGCAGCGAGGCTGGTCTCGAGTATTTCGATCTCCCCAAGCCATCCTTACCCGCTCCGCCTCGACAATGCGGTCGATGACGCTGTCGCGGATCTCCTCAAGCCGGGGTCTTTCGCGCAGGTCGACCCGGAGAAGCACGCGTGCTCGTGAATGCAGCCAGTGCCGTAGGCCCGCCCACAGACTCCCAGCGAAAGCCTTCTCCGCTCGAAGTGCGTCGCCGAGGGGGATGCCGACGGCGTGAGCCGGCCCCGACTGGACGTCGCACCGAAGCTCCTGGCCAACGGATTGTGGCCTCGCTCGATCAGTGGAAGCGATCCAGGCCGAACGGAGTGAGTTCCCAACCGTCGAAGAAGTCATCGTGGACCCGGACCGCGAGCAAGGCCGCGCTTGCCGGCATCTGCTCCTCCGCGCTCGGCTCGGCCTGTGCGGCGCCAAGATGGAAGGCCACAACAGGGGCTGCGCGATCGGCGGTGGCGTAGGTGAGGGTCTTGGGGCGGCGCGGAGCCTGGGGGCCGAACGTGACCGACGGTGGCCCGAACTCGGCCACGATCTCGGGCAAGGAACGGTCGGTCTCTGACCATGCCACAGCACCGTCGACGACGACGGAGTGCTCAGCAGGCGTCAGCGTGCGATCAAGGCGGAGCCAGCCCCGGCGATGCGCGTCCTCGCCGTACTGCGAGGCAATCACATAGATGTCGGAGTCGGGGAAGGCCCCCCTCAACATCGCCGATGGAGCCAGACGCGCGTTCGTGTCGGGAATCCATACCGAGCCCGCGGTCCGCGGCTCACTCACTGCGATCCGATCAAGAAGACTCGCCACCGTCGACAAGCCGCCGAACTCCTCAGGGTGACGCACCGCCTGGTTGAACTTCTCCAACAGTCGTTCATGCTCCCGGTCGACCCGTTCCGACGGGGCCGTCACGGCCATAACGGGCATCGCGGGACCCGATCCGATGCGTGATGAAACGTCAAGAGCCATGCCGGCAGTGTGTCAGCGCCTACAAGAAGCCGGCAACGATCTGCCTTGTCTCGCCCGGCGCTGCGCCGACGCGGCTCATGAGGGTCCCCCAGGCCCGACGCCCGGCATGCCGAGGTTGACGGGCGCGACGCGGGTCAGCCGTTGGGTCTGTTCACGTTTCTGCTGGAGGAAGGTGAGGGTGAGGTCGATTCCTTCGACTTCTCCGAGCCAGCCCTCGTGTACGGCTCGACTGCGGCGGACTTGGAGGCCGTCCTCGATGTCGTCGAGGCGGGGCGCGTGGCCCGGTCGGGGCGACCGGCCGTCGTGGGCCCGGCTGGGGGTGCGGGTGCGGGGGCAATGCTCCGCCGACCGGTGTGAGGTGCGGGCCGATCTGGCTTCGGTGCCGCATCCGGCGCAGGCCTGCGCTGCCAGGCCGAGCGAGCGGAACACTGCGACGGTCTGCGCGGACACGGCCGCCAGGCACCCCCGTCGGCCAGCGGGCCTTCGGCAAGCGGCATGAGGGCATGCCAGGGCAGGTCCTCCTCCGCCAGGTGTACGTTCTCCCACGTCGCCAGCCCGGCGATGGGAACGCCCTACATCCAGCCGATCCGCGGCACCGTCGTGGTCGACGGCCGGTGGACGACCTCGATCCCCGGGTGGCGGCGGGCCTCGGGCACGTTCGCGGTCAGGGCCAGTTGCAGCTGCTGCACGGCCTGGTCCCGGTCGTCCGCGCCGATCCAGCAGGCCCTGACCAGCTCCCGCAGCCGCATCCACGGGTACAGCATCACTTCGCACGCCCAGCCGTCCGGCCCCCAGCGTGTGGGGCCCAGCCGGACGGGTGGCGGCAGGCGTCAGGGGCCGGACAGGCTGACGAGCTACCGGTCCTGGGAATCCCCGTGCAGCGAGCATGCCAGCTCGGAGACGTGTCGTACCTGGGCAGCGGACAGCCGTCGCGCCTCCCACAGCAGCACTGCGGCGTCCGCGGCCTCCGGTGACGGAGAGGGTGGCACCTCACGCAGGAAAACGCCCGTCAGCGCGGCCAGTTCGCAGGCGTCGATCCCCAGCAGGGCAGCGAAGTCCGTCACCAAGCCCGGCGTCAGCTCCTCGCGACCGGAGCCGATCACGCCGTAGGTGGCCGCCGACAGGTACGTGGGCGTCACGGACGCAAGCGTCCTCGCTATGCCCATCCAGTTCAGGTTGCGGTACTGGAGCATGCGGATCACCCACGTGCCCGGACCGCCGGCGAGAGGCACGAGCGGCTTCGGGGCGAAGCTGGAACGCCGTTCCTCCTGCGGCAGTGAGCGGATCAGCTGGAGAAGTTCACAGCGTCCCGCTTCGGGGAGACGCACCGCATCCGTCACCGTGCTCGCCGCCCACCTCGCTCCGGTGGCGTCCAACGGCGCCAAGTCGTCCGGGACCGCCCACCCCGCGAGGATGAACAGATCGACAGCGTGGAAACCCAGCGCGGGCGCAAGCCGGCGGAGCAACAGCTCGCTGGGGCTCTTCCCCGCGAGCACCGCCCGGACCTCGTCCGCGGCCGACCCAACGCGGTCGGCCAGCTCCTGCGCGCTGAGTTCTCTGTGGTCCAGCAACCACGCCAACATCGCGCCGAACCCGGGGTGCTCCGTCATGCCCGCAGACTAGCCAGAAGAGCGAGTACAGCGTCGGCTTCCACCCGGATCGGGTGCCTGGACCTGCTGCGCTCCAACTTCGATCTCACGGCTGTCCCTCGGAGTCTCGCCCAGGCCTGACACCTAGCAGATCAGGACACATCCAGAGGACACGCTCGGTGCAACGGGACGGCTGAGCCGACCCTGCCCGGGGTTCACGGCCGGCCCGTTCCGCCCGTGTCCCACGATCACAGGGCCTGCCTGCCAAGTTGTGCCGTAGGGAGCACCCTGTGGTCAGTGGTCACCGTCGCGTTGACTTCCGGGCTGGTCACCGGGCCCGTCGCGCTCCGCTCAGACGTCGGGGCCACCATGCCGGGCGCCGGTCAGAACGGCGGCGCCTCGGTACACCCTCCGTCGCCGCCCGCGTTCCTCTTACGCTCTTCCCAGTCGGTCCAGAAGCGCCGTTCCTCCTCCCGCTGCGCGGCCACGCTGGGGATGACCGCGATGGCCTCGGCGAAACGGTCCTGCCGGACGAGCAACTCGGCCAGCTCGGTCGCGGCTCGTGTGCCGGGCAGCGGGCGCAGGCGGGCCATGGCCTCCTCGACGCGGCCGTCCCGGCCGAGCAGCCAGGCGATCGTGGGCTCGCGGTCGTCGACCTCGTGCAGCGCCAGCGCCTCGATCTCGGCGATCGCCTCCCGGCAGCGGCCGGACTCTCCCATCAGCCACCACCGGTTGGAGCGCAGCCAGCTCTCCTCGTTCTCCGCGAGGAACTCGGGGCTGCGTCCTTCGGTGAGGGACAGGGCCTTGTCGTGCTGGCCTTGTTCGACGAGCAGCATCATGGTCGCCTGGAGGAGGTTTCCGTCGTAGAGGTCGTCGAAGGTGTGCTCCACCGCTTGGATGGCGTCGTCGAACCGGCCCTGGCGGATGAGCAGTTCCATCAGCGCGTTCTCGTACCAGCCCGGATGTCCGGCGGCGATGAGGCCGCGCAGGTACGCCTCCGCCTCCTCGGCGCGGCCCAGGCCCTCCAAGGCCGTCACGTAGGAGCACGCGGCGGTCGACCGTTCGGGACCGGTGGCGAGTTCCCGCAGCTCCCCGGTCCGACCGTGGCGCGCGAGCAGCTTCGCGTATCCGTCGACGGTGCTGTGCGACCAGGACCGGTTCGCGGCCACTTCCGCGGCCAGCAGCCCCATCGCCTCGTCCAGACGGCCGGACCGCTCCAGAACCCGGGCCTGCGCGCACGGCACGTCCCCCAGACCGCGATCCGGGTCGCGCCTCCACTCCTCGGCGATCGGGGCCAGCAGCTCCAGCACACGCTCGTCGCGCCTGTGACCCTCGGTCACCGCCACCAGGGCCCACAACATCGCGCCGTCGCGCAGGCGCGGGATGAGTACGTCGATCGCCTCGTCCACCCGCCCGGCCCGGGCCAGCACGCCGGCGTAGTCCCGCCACGCGTCGTCCTCGTCCCTCCCTGATCCCCTGGGGCGTGCCAGCTCCAGTGCCTGCGCGGTGCGGCCCCACCGCAGCAGGACGTCCGCGCCCGCCCGCAGCGCCGGCTGCCAGCCGGTGGCGGTGAACGGTTCGATCACCGCCCAGGCCCGTCCGAGTTCCCCGCCGGCGCACAGCCCGCGCACCGCGCCCTGCGCGCAGGACCAGTCCTCGCGTTCCCGCGCCGCCTCTACCAGCGCTTCCAGGCCGCCGCGCTGGAGGATCTCGTCCACGACTCGCGGCAGGACGCCGCCCAGGTGGCCCGACTGCCATTGAAGATCATCAACATTCACCCAGGTACCCTAGGCTCCCGCACCGACACCGCCCGCGAACGGGCCGATCCGCGGGCGGTGCACCTCAGCCACGGTTCAAGCGAAGGCAGCGGTTGAGGGTCCGCGGCTCGTCATCGCATGGGCCGATCCTGCAGCACACGGCACACCGGGCGGCCGCGCTCTCTCGACCACGCTGCCGGCGAGTTCCGCCGGATTTCCACCACCGCGGTCAATCGTCGCCCAGGCCGAGCAGGATCACGAAGAACTCGGCCGTGACTCCGGCAACGACAACGTCGATACCGTGCCGAGTGACGGGCGTCCACGCGCGGCCGTCCCCCGTTGCCTCCATGTTCGTGACCCAGATCGTGTCCCGGCCGAGCAGCTTCGCCACCCTCGTAGCCGCCCGCTTCGCATGATCACGGTCCCGGAGCGGGTGCCGCGAGTAGACGAGATCGAAGGCCGAGAGGTTGGTCATCAGCTCGATCGCGCCGGCCTCGTCGACGGGCTCAAGCGCCGACTCGACCTCAAGGGCAGACGTGGGACCGGCCGCTCCCGCTACGGCCTGGTGCGCCCAGTCGGCCTGGGCGACCACGGCGAGGCCGAGTACCTGCTCCGCAATGGTGGCCTCTGAGATCGCGCCCCACTTCGCGTAGACATGACTGGGCGTGGCCAGTGAACTCAGCAACGGCGCGACTTCCTCCAAGATCTCCACCTAGGCATCTTGCCAGGTCGCAGCCCATACGCGGTCCGGGGATTCGCCAGCTGACAGGCTAGACCAGGTGGAGCTCGCGGCCGGTCGGGGCCGGCGGCCGCCCCCACGGGCAGCGGGCGACGGCCACCAAGCCTGGGGGACCCAGCGCTCAGGCCCGGACGGGTGGGATGGTCAGGCCGGCCCGGGCAGGCGAGGGATCCTGTTATCCGCAGGTGTCGAGCATGGCGTTGAGAGCGGCCTTCTCCGGATCGGTGATGCTCAGCCCGTACGCGTGTTTGACGTCGCCCCAGGCGCGGGCGTAGGTGCACCAGGAGCCGGTTGCCGGGGGCTTCCACTGGTCGGGCGACTGGTCGCCCTTGCTGCGGTTGCTGGAGGCGGACACGGCCACGAGCTGCGAGTGGACGAGGTCGTTGGCGAAGGCCTTGCGGCGCTCGGTCGTCCAGCCGTCCGCGCCGGAGCGCCACGCGTTCGCGAGGGGGACCATGTGGTCGATGTCGGCCTGGGAGGCGGCGGTGAGGACCTTGCCGTCGTACGGGCTGACCCAGGTACCGGAGACCGCCCGGCACTCGGAGTCGACCTGGACGCCCTGCCCGTCGCGCTGCAGGACGACCTCGCGCGTGTCGCACTTTCCGGACTGGGTGATCCAGTGGGGGAACTGCGCCCGCGAGTAGCCGGCCATGGAATGCGGGGCCTCGACGACCAGGGTGTCGATCTCGGTGCGCACCTGCGCGGCCGACGGCGGCTCGGGCAGCGCCCGCTGCTGGGCCGGGGCGGCGGCCTGGAACGGGGCGCGCGGTGTCGCGGCCTCAGCAGCCTGCGGGAGCATCACGCTCGAGAGCAGCACCGCCGCCGCTGCGATCGCGCTTGCTCGTGCCGTCGTTTTGAAGTTCATACCTGGCAGCCCTTCGCCGAAGCCACTACATGGTCACGTCACGTTCTTGATGCCTTCCTAGCGGATACAGGCTCATCCCGGTCCGAAAATCGAGGAGTTCACCCTGCATGGGCGAACACGTCTCCTGCTCGCCAGTCAGTGTTGACCACCACGGTCGATGCCCTCTCAGCGGTCCGGTCCTGCGTTCTCCAGCTGTGACCCCATAGATCCCGGCGCCGCGGTACCACAGAGGGGCACGCAACCCGCGCCCTTGACGGTGTGCGGGCTACGGCGGACTCGACTGCCACCGTGGTGCCCGAGAACGGCTGGGCCTGCCGCGGTCGGGCACGTGCGGACCACCGCCCTTACTGGCGGACCACGGGGCCAGCCGCAGGCCCCAGGGGTTCGGCGACGGCCCGGGTACCGGACGGGGGAGCGCGGGCAGGAGCTGGTGTTGCGAAGGACACGTGGGCGCTGTGGCGCGCCGAGTTGATGGCAGGCCGTCGGGGCGGACAGGCTGTCGGCCATGCGTATCTCCTCCTTGTCCTTGCGGCGGGCCGCGGTCGGCGCGAGCGTCGTGTTGCTCGCGGGCTCGCTGCTCGGCGCGTGCTCGAAGCCGGCCGGTCACGGGACCGAAGCGAAGCCCGCCCCGCCGGCCGGCTCGGCCGGTACGGGGGTGTGGCCGGGGCCGAAGCCGTCGGCGGTCTCCGCGGCGCGGGCCGAGCTGGCGGCGCTGACGGTCGCCCAGGCCCGCCCGATGACCGGCTACTCGCGGGACCGATTCCCGCACTGGGCTTCGCAGGGGCAGTCCTGTGACACCCGCGAGACCGTCCTCAAGCGCGACGGGCAGTCGGTGGTCGCCGACGCCCAGTGCAAGCCCACCTCCGGGACCTGGGTCAGCCCCTACGACGGCCTGACGTTCACCGCCGCCAACAAGCTCGACATCGACCACGTCGTCCCGTTGGCGGCGGCCTGGCGCGCCGGGGCCGACAGCTGGACCGACGACCAGCGCAAGGCTCTGGCCAACGACTTGAGCCGGCCGCAGTTGCTCGCGGTCTCCGCCGCCTCCAACCGCAGCAAAGGCGATCAGACCCCCGACCAGTGGAAGCCCCCGTCCCAGTCCGCCTGGTGCAGCTACGCCAAGGCCTGGACGGACGTGAAGGCCTACTACAAGTTGGCCGTCACCGACGCGGAGAAGGCCGCTCTCGGCCAGATGCTCGACACCTGCCCGGCGGGATCATGACCGCCCACGACCGCCCGGCCGACAGTCCCGGGGACGAGCCGCTCGTCACGTCCGGCATCACCGCGGGCCCGGGCGGCGTCATGACCGTGGAAGTCGGCGTCATCACCGGCGACCTCACACTGCGCACGGCCTGGGACGGCCGGCAGGTGCTGTTGGACGTCCAGTACGACGGGGCCGACGAGTGGTACAGCGTGGAGGGCAGCCCCGTCCCGGCCTCTGACAGGGCGTCCGCCGAGGCCGTCCACGAGGCGATGACCGAGGCCGTGAAACGCGGAGGCGGAACGGGGACAGAAGGCCTGGCCTGAGCCTGTCGGCCCGTCACGATGGCGGAGGGAAATGCCAGGAACTCCGCATCGAGGGGTACCTCGTCTTCGAGAACGGGATGAAACGCGCATGAATCGTCACCAGCTGTTGGTACGCCTGGACGAGGCGGGGGTGAGCAACCGCTTCTACGGGATCAGCACTCGGGATCTGTCGACGTTCGACCACCTGCTGGAGGCCGTCCCCGTTCTCGTCGAGGGCGCCGACGGCCGGTGGTCGATCGACGTCTGGGAGCGTGGCGAGAGACGGGTCAAGGCGAGTTTCGACTCGGAGGAGGAAGCGTGTTCCCATCTCTGCGCCGACGTCATGAGGCAGTGGGAGATCTACCGCTCCCGGTGAGTCACCGCTTCCCTCGTTCTGGCCTGCTGGCCGAGCCGGACTCTGGCGGCGCACGTGACGGGCCATAGTGCTTGCCGTTGCCCGGCTGGACTACAGGTGCTGGAGCGCTTCGTGGGCCGTGGCGGCGTGGACGAAGGCGTCGATGTCGAGGCCGGCGGCCAGCTCCCCGGGGTTGCCGCTGCCCCCGGAGATGTTCGAGGCCAGCCAACCGGCAGTGAATGCGGTCGGGATCCCGTACTCTCCCCGGGGGGTGAAGCCCCGGTGGCAAGGAAGTAGACACCGAGGTAGTCGCTGTCGCGTTCGGCGAAAGTCACGGCGAATCGGTCGGCGAGCACGCCGGACAACTCCTTGGCCGTGTAGGCGTTTGTGCCGTAGATGTCGAAGACGGTCATCTGAGCATTCTCCTCATGCCGCATGGCTCCGTAGGTGACAACGGGTTCTGGTCCAACTTCTGGACCAGAACCTGAGTTTGGGCAGCAGACGTTGATCTGCTGCCGTCGAAATGTCGCTGGGTTCCGAGAGCACCCATGCGGCGTGTCGACCCGAACTCGCGGTCGTGGCGGTCAGTGGGGTGGAATGAGTCCGATCGGGCCATGGGTCTGACGATCGGACTGGAGTGCTTGGGTGGGGACGATTCTCAAGGGCGTGAGCCGCGTGCGCTGGCACGAGTTGAAGCATGCCTATGGGTCGGCGGCAGATGTTCCCGGCGTGCTGTCGCGGATCGCGTGGGGGGACTCCCGGGCGAGTGAGGCGGCCCTGAGCGATCTCGCTCTGTGGATCGGTGAGCTGGCAGTCTTCGACGCGACTGTCGCCGCTGTTCCCTTCCTGTGGGACCTCGCGGTCACCGAGACCGTGAAGTCCCGGGCCAGGGTAATCGAGTTGCTGCAGGCGATCCTCGAACACGGCAACCCGCCGCAGCCGAAGGTGCAGATGGACGCCCACCAGGCCGTGCTGAGCCGCCGACCGACAGCGGACCGGCTCACCCACGACGGTGACCTTGTGGTGAGGGCAGCGGCTCAGGACCTGCTGGCTGCGATCGACAGTCATCTGAGCGAGTCCTGCTGCCGGGTTTGATGCAAGGGCCTTCCCTGGTGCTCTGATGGCGGCCGTCGTGCGGCCTGACCAGCCGAGGAAGGCCCGAGAACGGTCAGCTGACGGCTTGCTGCTGTTCGGCGCGGGCGCGGGTGGTGGCGAGGCGGTAGGAGTCGGTTCCGGTCTCGATGATGTTGCCGCCGAAGGTGAGGCGGTCGACGATGGCCGCGCAGAGACGGGGGTCGGTGAAGGTCTTCGTCCAGCCATCTGGGGCTGGCACTTGTTCCCTCACACGAGTTGCCCCTGCCACCTGGCCGTTTCCTGTTCCTGCGGTCCTCGTTGGTTCTCACGGCAGAGGCCGGGCTTTCAAGGTGCTGCCTTGACCGTTCAGGTGCGAGGCGCAGCTGAACCCCGACGCCTGGCTCGCCGCCGAGATCACCGAGCTGCGCCGCTGCGCCGCCGATTCCGAGCCGCCCGCGGCCGGGGAGGTCGAGGCCAGGGCCGCCGCGGCGCGCCGCCGGGCCTACGCCGACATCGCCGCCGCCTACACCCACCTGCGCCGCACCGGCACCGTCCCGCCCCTGCCCCTGCCCGCCGTCGAGGAGAAGCCGTGAACGACACCGCTGCTGATGAGGAGCTGAGCGACAGCGACGTCTACGCCCGCCTCCACCGCCTCCTCACGGAGATCGACAAGGCGGACTACGCGTCGGACCGTCAGATCACTGCCGTCCTGTTCGCCGCGCTCCACTTCTGCGCCGACTTCCCCTCGTCCGGCGGCATGCAGCACGTCTACCGGACCACCTACGGCCTGCTGGTCGGCCCCGGCGCCCACTACCGGGACACCACCGGCGATTCTCAGCACACTGCGGTGCGCAGCGTGCGCCGCCTGGCCGGGCGGATCGTCGCGCAGAGCGTCGCCAATGACCTCGCCGCCCACCCGCTCTTCGGCCACCGGTACCCGATGCGTGAGGCGGTCGAGAAGATCATCAGGTACACGTGGGAGCAGCACGGCAGCGCCGCGATGGCGTGCTTGGCCCTGCATCGCGAGGCGACCGCGTGGTCGGAGGAACTGCGAGAGGCCGGGTTGCACCGGACGGTCCAGGTCCTCGCCTCAGCCGCCGCCGGTGACGGTATGCAGGCGCTATGCCGCCAGCTGTGCATGTACTACGCCACGACCTACAGCCACGGCCGGGGCCGCGCCCTGGGGGCCGCCCTGCACCGCGTCATCTTGCTGTCCAAACTCCACCCGGCCCACGCCGCGAACGTGGGCTACGCGCGCAAACCCCGGCAGGTGGTCTCGTGATTCCCGCCGGCACCAGCGCGCTCAGCCACCTGCTGGACACCGTCGCACTCGCCGAACACGACGCGCAGCACGTCCGCTACGCCCCGTCCGCGGTCCTGTGGCGCGCGGTCAAGGGCGCCGCGAGGACTGCGGGCGACAGCGTGGACGCCGTCGCCGAGCGCACCTACCGGCTGGCGTTCGGCGACGGCGCTCCGCTGGGGAGTCGGACCTCGGCGCAGGCCGTGGACAGCCTGGTGGCGCGACTGATCGCTCAGTGGGCTGCCGGGCGTGCCGACGCCCATCCGGTCCTGGCCGACGCGTTCGCCCTGCGGCTCGCCCTGCGCCGGGCCATCGCCTCCCGCTGGCCCCTGACACTGCACCGCCCCGCGGCCGCCGAGGCCGACCGGCCCGTCTACGGCTACCGCGTCGTCGACGGCGAGACGGTCATCCGGCCGCGAGGTGCCCAGCAGCGACGGTCGCCCCAACTAGACGCTGTGGCGCTCAGGAGGGAGGCCGCCCGCCACGACCGCGTGCTGGGGGCGGCAGGACTGCGGGACGTGCTGCGGACGTTGTGCGGCATGGCCACGGCTGGTTCGGCGCAAGCGGACAGGATTCTGGTGCTCCGGCACAGTGGAACGCCGTTGCGGGTGGACCGTGGACTCGCTCTCGGTCCGGCTCTGCTAGACGTCATCGCGCAGGCGAGGGCGAGTCGGCTGGATCTGTGGACCGCCGACCAGGCCACACCGCGCTCTGCGATCGCCGCAACGTGAACCGTGCTGGTGGTGCAGGCTCCCAGGTCGGCCCTGCACCACCAGCGCCGTCTCACCCTCGTGAACTCGGTGGCGCGGTCGGAGGCCTCTCCCAGGCCGGCGGTTCTGGCGGACAAGCTGGCCGGGGGAGTCCTCAGCCCGACCCCGTCGGCCGAAGGCGCGCGTCGCCCTTGGCTCGGCCGGTCGAAGCGCCAGGCAGGTTGCCCGGGCGGCCAGGCTCACCCCCTGCGGCCCGGGCAAGACCACCCGCACGGGCCTAGCGGCTCGGATAGAACGGACATGTCGACGGTTCAGCCGATCCGTCGTCCCACGAGAGGAATCGATCACATGAGCATCTTCGCGGATCTCGCGGCCGCCGCCGCCGAACTGCGCGAGCGCCCCCACGACGAGCAGTTGGCGTACCTGGGACAGCTCCTGACCGACGAGCGGCTCGACCGGTGGGCCGGGCAGGCCGCGGTGGTGCCCGGCCAGGGCAGCGTCCGCGACGAGCTGCACAGCTTGCGGACCCTGATCGAGGTCCGGCGCGGGGACCTGTCGCAGTTGTTGGGCATCCTGCCGCAGGAGGCGATCGAGAGGCTTCTTGACCCCGAAATCGCCCACTCCTGGACGAAGTTGGACGCGGCCTCCACCACCTGCGAGAAGGGCCTGGGTGGTGCGCGTTCGACCATCACCGCTTACCGCGGCTTCGTGCACGCCGATGCGCAGGACGCGGAGCGGCTGCTGGGTACCCTGATCGGCCGGATCGAGCGGTTCCCCGTCGAGGTCCGCAGGAACCGGGCCGCGGCCGCGCGCGGACTGCGCGCGGCGCACGCCGCCCTGGAGCGGCGGCTGCGCACCGCCGCCTGTGCCCTGCCTGCACGTTCCACCGAGCGCCTGCTGGCGCGCGCCACCGCCGCCTGACCGCCGCCCCTGCGACCCGCAAGGGAACCAAGCGCCCATGGACACCACCGACACCCAGCCCACCGCCGCCGGGCCGCGAACCGTCCGCCCGGGCGAGCAGGCGTCGCGGTGAGCCGCAGCAGGCAGGTCGCCCCGCTGGCCCGGCACCACGCCGAAACCACCGGCGTCGCCCTGGCGATGGACTACGACCAGGGCCAGGCCACCGGAGAGGACGGTGATCGGAGGCTTCAAGGCCGCCATCCTCGCCTCCGAACCGGACCCGCTGCGCGACATCCTGTGACCGCTCCCGCTGTGCCGGCGGTTCCGGCAGACCGCCCGGGCCCACCTGCTCTCCAACGACGGCACGGCGAGCGACTGGCAGCAGGTCAAGCGGCCCGGCCCGAGGATCTGTTGGGACTCGGGCCGGCGCGACCCGCCTCAGCTGAGCTGCCCGAGCTACACCGTTGTGGAGCCGGGCGTGCCCGGCTCCACAACGGTGCTGGGCCGGATCGCAGAGCCGAGTGCGCCTCCGAAGGTGACGAATGCGTAGGTGTCGCCAGGCTCCGGCGGGCGGGTCCAGGAACGGGTGGTGAAGGTGTGCAGCCGGCCCTCGGTGAGGGCGAACCGGGGCAGGCCCACGCCGAACTCGGCGGCGATCGCTTCCAGTGCCCGCCGCTCTCCTGTGCGATCCGGTTCCCCCGCGCCGTCCGGCCCGCCCTGACCGGGGGCGGCGGGGGAGACGAACAGGGCGGCCGGGTCGAGTGTGGGAGGTATCGGGCCGTCACCGCGGTGGATTTCGGAGCCGTCGAAGGTGAAGGCGTATCGCTGGACGCCCTGCTCGGCGGCGGAGAGGTGGAACAGGCCCCGTTCCGGCACGCACCACACCACCAGTGCACGGGCGCCGGGTGAGGCGGCCCCGTCCTGTGAGGCGGTGACGGCCGGGGACACGTAGCGCGCCGCGTCGTAGCTTGCCGGGAACGGGTCGAAGGCGAAACTCCAGCTGGCACCGCCCGCGTGGCCGACGGTGACGACCGCGCAGTCGTCGTAGGTCGGGCTCGCGCCGCCCTGGAACAGGCTCCGCTGGAGCTCCTCGCGCGTCATCGGCGCACTGAGCTCCGCGCGCTCGCCGCCCAGCCGCGCGGGCAGTTCCGCCGGGGCCGCGCCCTCGACCAGCACGAAGCGGTACGGCCTCGGGTGGCTGTTGTCTGATGGTGGCCCGGTCAGCCAGGCGAGCCCGTTCTCGCTCTCCGGCACATCGTCCGGCCCGGTCCCCGGATCTGCCGCGGTCGCGTTCGGCCCCGCGGCTCGCGGGGTGGCCAGCAGGATTCGTCCCCGCTCCGGAGTGATCACAGGTCCGAGGACGGAGTCGGCCAGTAGCCCGACCGGCGCGAGGTGGTCGGGCCCGAGCGGCGTCCAGAGGGGGAGTCCGGCGAGCAGGATCTGCCAGGCGGCCTCCGTGCGGCCCCAGCGTGCCTGCTCGCGGGCCCGCTCGACGGCCTCGCCGAACGGGCCCGGAGTGTCGTAGCGGAACGTCCCCTCCACCACCTCGCGCAGGATCTCCTGCGCGGCCTCCCGGCGTTCCTCGGAGCCGGCCTCCACCTGACGGGGCCAGTCGGCCGCCTCCCGCCGCCACCGCACGTGCTCGAGCGCCAGCAGCGGGACCAGCTCCCGGAAGTAGAGCGTGTCGCGGGCCAGCCCGTCGTAGGACAGCATGTACGTCTCCCCTTGGAGACGGCGCAGCTGGTCGAGCATGCCGTGGGCCCGGGGCCGGCCGAACCCGGCCGCCTCGGTGAGTGTGACGGCCGCCCGCTCGTACGCGCCGCTCAGCGCGTCCAGCCGGCCCGTCTCCACCAGGGCGTCCAGCCGTCGGGTGGTGTCGTTGGCGAACGCCCGGCCCTCACGGTCGGCGTGGTTGGCGGCGAGGCGATGGAACTCCTGGTACTGCGCGAGCATGAACTCCTGGAAGGAGGAGTACCTGGTCGGCGGACAGTGTGCCCACGATGTGTGGCAGTAGACCGCCCACTCGCCGTCCTCGTCCGTGTCCAGCGGATCGAGCAGGACGGTCGTCATGTCGGATTCGACGTCCAGCTGCAGCGCGCGTTCCCACATGCCGTCGAGCTCACCGTCGTGGTAGTACTCGCTGAGGCCGTGTCCGTCTTCGTGCCAGCGGGCCTGTCCGGTGCCGGCCAGCCGGTAGATGAAGCCGCCCGCGTGCCGCCAGCCGTCGGTGACCGACAGGAACGCCCGGTAGGACGGCGGAAGCTGACATCCCAGCCGCTTTTCCGCCGCCGCGATCCGTTCCGCGGAGGCAGTCTCGAACCCGAGCCAGCGTGCCCGCCAGGCCCCCTCGTCCTCGGCGGACCTCAGCTCGTCCGGGGCGTCGTACGCGTCGGCCCACTCCTCGCTCCACCGGGTCAGGAACGAACGCCAGTCGAAGGTCTCCTCGGTCATGGCGGTGATGCTTGCACGTACCACTGACACTGATAGTGCCAACCGGGTCCCCGGCGGTCGTGGCTCTGCCATCGCCCGACGCACTCCTACTTGTTGCGGGGTTCCTGACCGTCAGCGGTTCCGCCGTGGGACTGGCACCACGCTGGTGGCGCGTCGACCTGCCGGGGGAGGCTGTCACCGCTGGGGGCTGTTCAGCACGAGCCGACAGGTCGGTTCCTGCGCCCTGCGAGGACGGCTCCGGGGGTTCTCACTCGGAACTCGGGGGAAGGGGTTCGGGTTCGGGCGCTGCCTCGTCCTGGAGATGCGCCTGGACCGAGCCAGCTTCGAGTCATGGGCGAGGACGATCTCATCTGCCAGGTTGGTGATGCGGATGCTCCCGCTGGCGAACTGGACGGCGATGCCGGCGGCGAAGTCGAGGTTCCCGTCCGTTCACGTTTTCTGCCGATCCAGCCGATCCGCGCGGGCGGCGGCCCAGGGGCTCTGCTGCCGGATTCTGATCTTGTGGAAGTACCGCCGCATCGCTGCCGCGTCCTTTTGCCAGTCGGCCACTTTGGCGATCTGGTCCTCGGGAACCCCGGCCTCCTTGAGCACGGTGGCGCCGCCCGCGCGCAGCCCGTGCGCGGTGACCTTGGCCGCGGTAGGCGCGTTGAGCAGTGCGTTGAAGCCGCGCTCTACGCGGGCGGCTTCGTCCAGGCCAGCGAGGCGTCGCTCGGCGGCCTTGGCCAAAGTTTTCGCGTAGCCGTTGATGGCCTCGCCGCTGAGGAAGGACAGCTCGGTCCACTGCTCGTCCGTCAGCTCGTGTGGCTGCCGGGGATCGCATGTCCCGTCCTTGTGCAGAGGGCAGGTCTGCGGGGTGAGGCGCACAGCCAGGCGACCGGCCTTGTCCAGGGCACGGAACGCGGCCTGGGTCTCGGGCTGGCGGATCCGGCGTCCGTACTCCAGCCAGGTGCGCATCCGGCGGACGGGGCACAGCTGCGGGGCGTCGTCGCGGGCGGGCACCCAGCCCTCGTACACCGAGCCGTCCTTGCGGGTTTTGCGGTCGACCAGGCGTACCTCCATGCCGTCCGCGTGGAGGGTGAGGTGGGTGACGACCAGGCGGGCGAGCTCGATCCGGCGGGTCAGCAGGTGGAAGCCGAGGGTCAGGATCGCCGCGTCCCGAAGGTCGGCCGGTCGGCCGCGTTCGTCGCAGACCGCGACCATGACCTCCAGGTCGGCTTCCAGGACGGCCGGGGACTGCTTCTCGGTGTGGGTCTTCGACCACTGTGTGCGGAACGCCGCGATCAACTCGCGAACCTGCAGAGTGCCCGGCCGGGTGTGACCCGGGGTCTCCCTCTCCTGCCAGGTGACGACCGCGCTGCTGTAGACCTGGACCGTGTTCGGGTCGTAGGTGCCGCTCTTGATCATCCAACCGACGTACTCGATCAACGTGGCGGTCGTGCAAGGCAGTGCGACCCGGTTCCGCTGTGCGCACCACCGCTGGAACAGGCTGACCTGGTTGTCCTTGTTCCGGGCAGTGTTGCCCCGACAGGCAGCCTTCAGCAGTTCCTCGGTCTCCGGGGAGATCACGAAGTCGGCAAGGCTGTAGTCCGGCGCGAGGGCCTGCGGCAGCGGCTGGCCTGCGACCAGGACGGTGTCGCGGTGGAAGCCGCTGAGGTCCAGGCCCAGGGGCTCGCGCACTGCGGGCAGGGCTTGCTGGTCCTCGTCCAGCAGTTCGGCGTCGATGACCTCGGCGGCAGATGCTTGGTTCAAGGGCACGGAACCTCCTGTGCGAGGGGGCCGGGCTCCCCGAGCGGCGGTGCAGGCGTGTTCGGGAGGGCCAGTGCGCCCGGCGGCAGGCCCGCTTTCAGGACCACGTCGTTGACGTCGGCTTGGAGGTTATCGGGGTCGTAGGTGAGCGCTGCCCAGGTCCGTCGCCGGGCCTGGGCAGCGCGGCGGAAGGCGGCGTGCAGCGGCACGCCGAGGTAGAGGAGAGCGCCGCCATCGGGGATGGTGGTGTCGGCCACGGCGCCCTGAGCCGTCAGACACCAGGCGTGTTCGAAGACCGGAAACATCAGCGGCGCATCCGAGACCAGGACGAATCCCTCGACGTACGTGGCGCCGGTGGCGTCGGCGTACCTGCTGGCCTCCTCGAAGCAGCGGCCGGGCCGCCCGCAGGGCCGGTCACCAGGCCAGGGGGAAGGGTGGTAGATGACGCCGAACTCGGCAACGAGCGCGGCGAAGCTGCGGTAGCGCCAGGTGTCGTTGCCCGAGTGGAGTCGCGCGTACGTGTCCACCCACTGCCGCAGCTTCTGCTCGGCTGCGCCGGCGGTGCCGGTCACGAGTTAGCCCGCTGAGGTCGGTCGGCGGCTGGCTCGGGGGCAACCGGAGAGCGGGTGACTTCCATCCAGACGTTGGCGGGCCTCCAGGTCACGGTGTAGCCGTGATGAGGAGCCTTCTCGACGGCCCACCGGTAGTGCTCCATCACCTCGGGGAGGCCATCCAGGTCATTGCCCATGAGGGTGTACCCCCCGGCGAGGCGGTACCGCACCTCGATCTGGTGCGAGGACTTGACTGATCGCGAACCGTCGCGGCCTCCGCGGGCGCGGAAGACGAAGCCCTCCCGGTCGTCACCACCGATGGCCAGCCCCATCGCGCTGAACAGAAGTTCAGCCTGAATGAGCGTGATCTTCTTCGCGGGACTGCCTGCTGTGGCTGGCTGGACTGCCCCGGCTTCCGGAACAACACGTTCAGTCGCCGGTTCGTTGCGCGGATCGTCCTCCTCCACGGCCTGCATCAGGTCAGCCACCAGGGCGGACGGGTACTTCGGGTGGTCGGCCCACTTCCGGGCCTGCTGGATCAGGTGCCCCAGGTGCTTGCCCGCCAAATCCAGGCGGCCGGCGGTGAGTGCCATGTCCACGGCGCCGTGGGCGTAGGAGGTGGCGCGGAGTATCAGACCGAGGCCGGAGTAGAGGCCTTCGGTGGTGACGTGGACCTGCTCTTGAGCGCAGCGGTTGATGAAGCCGGCCAGCTCGTTCACCTGGTCGCGGACAAGCGCGGCCGACGGCCCGCGCTCTCGGCCGGCGAGCAGCGCGGCCATCTGGACGTTGGTGTCCTTCCGCAGGCGGGCGATGTCGTCCAACTGCCCTGTGTCGGTGGGCCATGCGCGCCGGGCTGCCTGGTCGAGGAGCGCTTCCAGCTGGTGGAGCGCCATCGTCTCGGTGAAGCCGTCTGCCGCAGCGGCTTCGCCGAACAGGGCGGCCTCGCTCAGCATGCTGTCCACCGACCGGGCGGCCAGGTGGGCGGCCGTCGAGTCGACGGCTCCGCCGACCTGGGGGTGCTCGTTCACGCGGGCAGCGATGACCTGGTGCAGGCGGCGGATGCGTTCGTGGTATCCGGCTCGCTCCAGGTCTTCGGCGGAGTCGTGCGAGTGCTGCTCCATGCAGAAGTGCCTTTCTGATCGGTGCTCTCTGGTGCTGGCCGTCAGTCCGTACTGCAGCAGCGGGTACAGGGTCTCGGGGCGTTCGAGGAAGCCGGTGCCGAACCTAGGGTTCGGGCGTAGCGCGCGGGCGGCGGCCTCGTTGTCCGGTGCGCTCATGCGGCGGCCGGGTCGGCGGCGAACGGGTCCGGGACGGGGGTGGCCGCGACCCAGCCGGTGGCGGTCTCGTACTCCATGCCCGAGGTGACGTGCCGGATTCGGGGCGTCACCTCTCCGTCAAACAGCACCCGCAGCCGATGGCCGGCGGTGTCCTCGACCGTGCCTTCGCGGCCGTCGTGCCGGACCCGGCCGCCGAGTGTGACGCGGATGCCCAGGCGGCGCTCCAGCCGGTAGTAAGTCGCGATGTGCTCCAGGTCGGCGGCCTGTCGGCGCCGGGTCTGGTCCTCGGGGTCGTCGTACGTCATGCCGGTCTCCTTGACGGGGCGTGAGGTGGAGCGGGGGAGCCGCGAGCGGGTGGTGCTCACTCGGCGGCGGAGTCGGCGTGCGGGGTGATGGTGTCGACCACCTCGCGCAGCAGTTCACGGATGGCCTTCTCCCGGCGAGCCCACTCCTTGCGGAGTTTCTCCGGGTCCGGGGTGGTCACCAGGTTGGGCTGTCGCAGCAACAGGTCGACGGCATTCATCGATTCCCGGGTCCGGTCGAAGACCTCCAGCAGCTCCTGGTAGCGGGCGACGGCGGCGGCCTCGGTCCGGCAGCGCCGGTCGGTGCAGGTGGTCTCGGCGTGGACGGTGAGGAAGCCGGTGTCGTCGGAGGTGATGGTGAGCGGCAGGCCGGTGCCCGGGACCTCGCGTCGGCACGGGTGCTGCTCGGCCAGCTCCTCGCGGGCCTCCTTGTGCAGGCCGGGGTAGCCGCCGACCTGGGCGAGCAGGTCCGCGGTGATGCCGCGCTCGTAGACGTGTACCACCGAGGCCGGGAGCTGCGGGCCGGGTGTACCGCTCACGGCGGCCGGCTCGGTGGTGCGGCGGACCCCGGGGTAGGCCGGGTGGTCGCGCCAGCGCTGCGCGAGGTCGACCAGTTCGGTGCCGCCTTCGACGCGGCCGAGCAGGGAGGTCGGGGTCGTGCCGTCGGCGTGGTCGGCGATCTCGGCGACCCGCTTCAGCCGGCGCTGCAGGGCGCGGCGGGTGGAGTGGTGCAGGCCGTCCTTGGCGAGTTCCTCGTGCAGGCGGGAGCGGACGAAGCCGACCCAGTCGTGGTGTCGGCCGCCGGGGTCCTGAGGCGGGTGGAGCGGTTCGCTCTGCACGGTCGGGTGGCTTCCTTCATGGGGTCAACTGTGGTGCGCATGGCTGGTGTTGGCGGTCAGTCTGTCATGTCGTCGGCTCGGCGTTGGGCCTGCTGCAGGTGGCGCAGTGCGGTGTCCGGGTCGGTGGTGGCGAGGTGTTCATGCCACGGGGTGTCGGGGTGGTCGTCGTGGCCGTACCAGAGCAGCGACATCTCCCGCAGCAGCCGCAGGGCATGGATCTGCTGGGGCGAGCCGACGAACCAGGCATCGGCGACGATCCGGCTGATCGCGATGGACTGCCGGGCGAAGGCCGCGCGGGTCTGCTCGGTCACCGCCGGGTCGGCGGCCCGCTCGGCGAGCCGGACCCGGACGAAGTCGGCGAAGTCGTCCACGGCGCGCTCCAGTGGCGTTCCGGCGGTGCTCGACGTCGTCACGGTGCCTCTCCTGCCGAAAACGGGGCCTGTGGGGGAAAGCCTCTCACAGCGGTTGCCTCGTATATTGGAGATTATACTAGGCTAATGATGTTAGCCATGGACGGAAGGTCAGACGAGGGTGTAGGGGCCGGTCGTCCTAGGAACCGTTCCTAGGATCGGGGGGTCTCTGCCGCCGGATCACCTACCAGCGTTGGTAGGTGATCACATGCGGAGCGTCCGGCCCTGCGGCCGGGGCCGTTAGAATCTTAACGACCCAGGGCCGAGGCCGGCCGGACCGCCACCTCCTCACGTGAGTAGGACCCGGGGGACGCTTTCCCCGGGGAGCGGGCGCGCCGGGAAGGCGTCATCGTCATGGATCCGACGGCGCCTGCCGCAGAATCAGGTCTTTTTCGGGTCGTGGTGGATATAGACTTAGGTCATCGAAAGAAGCCGATGCACCTGTTTTGCTTCCCGAACAACAACTAATCGGCTTTCAAAACCGTTGACAGGGATTAGCTTCGCGAACGTTAGCCGGGTTAGTCGATTAGAAATCAACTGCAGGTCTTCGGGATTGGTTACCGGTTCAGACTTCAAGATAATGAACTTCCGGGGGTCTTTTCCTCCGGAGGCATGGTGAAGCCGCCCGGCATCCTCCCAAGGAAGCAACCGGGCGGCCGCGGACCGCGCACAGCGCGGCGAACCATCACCACACGTGCGGCCCGGGTTGCGCCCCGGGCCGCACGGCCGCACTCAGAGCCGGCGGAGGATCTCCGCCGCCAGCCTGAGCGCTTCGATGACGATCGCACCCACCATCTGCGCGCGGCGTTCCCGCTGGTCGTCCGGCTTCTTCGGGTCCGGCTCGCCGCCGGTGTCCGAGTCCTTCGGCTCTCCAGTCATGGAACGCTGCTCCCTTCCTCGGTGGACGCGCAGGCCGCGTCCGGGCCCCCGGGTCGGAACCCAAGATCATGAGGAAGGGCCGAGGGAATACCCCTCGGAATGGCAGTGCTACGGCTGATTCTATAGTGCCCTGATGGTGCGTCAAAACTCCTTGGTGTAGCCTATGACGCTTCGTGCGCGATCAATCTTCTGACCTGCAATCTTCCTGAATTAGGAAGGGCGGTACCCGCCGGGTGGAAACTCGTCGGCCTCTCCGGTTACGTCCGGGTGTCGGTCCGCTGCGGCATCCTGGAGCCCCGTCACGAGAAGAGCGAGACCATGGACGAGAAGCTGAGGGCGCGCGCGGCCAAGGTGCGCGCGGTCGCCGAGGACAGCCGGGTGCCGGACGGCCTGCGCGAGGCCGCCCGCGACCGGCTCGCCGCCCTTGAGGAGCGGCACGGCCCACTGCCGCGGGAGGTCCCGCCGCCGCGCCAACCCGCCATCGGCAGAAGGGTTCTGGGCGAGAAGGCCGAAGCCACCTGGGACCTGCCCACCGGGGACGTCGCCGCCCTGATCAAGGCCGAGATCAGGGCAGCCCGGCAGCCGGCCCCGCGCGGAGCCGCTCCCGACGCCGTCGCGCGGCACAACCCGATCCGGGACGCACCCAAGGGCACCCGGATCACTGTGCACCACCGGCAGTTCACCGGGAACTGCGCCATCGACGTCACCATCCGCGGCGTCCCGCTGGACTGGGCGGTCGACGGCGTCGAGGAGGTCGGGCCCGGCCGCACCCGGCGGCGGCTGTCCGAGCCGTGCGGGGCGCTGGTCGACGCCGTGACCGCCATCAGCGACGCCTACAACTGGCGCGGCGACAACACCCTCGTGCACGACTTCGTCGACGTCCGCTTCTACTCCCACGTCAACCTCTACACCGCGTGCGGCGAACACCTGGTCACCTGACCACCGGACCCCGCCAACCGGAATGACGGTGCGTCAGGATCCGGTAGGATCCCTTCTGGGTATCGCAGCCCCAGACCGCCGTCCAGCCCGTGGCAGAGACGGCACACCAGGTCGGACTCGCGACGCGGCGAGCGAACACACCCTCCCCCGTCGTGCCGACCAGGCGCCCGGGCCACGGACCGCAGCGCCCCATTGGACGGCCACGATGACCGACCCCCGCCGCGCCCGCAAGGCCGACGTGCGCGCCCGCATGGCCGAGACCGGCGAGAACTACACCCAGGCCAACGCCGCGATCGCCGCGCAACGTGCCAACAGCACCGTCACCGCCCGCGTGATCGCCGACATGGACGCCCGCCACGACCGGTACGAGACGGCCGCACAGACCGCCCGCGACCACAACGTCTCCGCGTACACCACGCTGTGGCACACCTTCGATGTGATCCAGCCGCCCTGCAGCCGCATCGAGGCCTCCCTCGCCATCCCCACCGGCGACGTGGTGGCCTGGACGCACTTCACCGACGGCGGCCGCGAACTCGCCGAGCAGATCGACCGCACGGCCCAGGACAAGGGCCTGCGGCTCGCGGACGCCCGGCTGCTGCGCCGCCTCCACCAGCCCCGCCGCCACGTCAACGGCCCGCTCGTCACCAGCGTCTGGGACCTGCGCGCCGTCCTCGCCGACATCGAGGCCGGCGTGCGAGCCGGCCAGGAGGACCAGGACGAGGCCCGGGAACTCCTCGCCGAGAACTACGCGGCGTCCGTGCGCGAGGCGATGGACAGGTGGATCGCCTTCGCCTGGGTGGGCGAGCGGATCGCCATCCTGGAGCCGCCGAACATCGACCTGACCGGTGTCGACCCGGATCTGGAGGACCTCTAGCCCCCACCCGGCTTCGGGGCCGTTGCTGCTAAGCAGCGGCCCGCTCAGCGGCATCTACGACCCCACCGGGCCGGTCGGCCACGGCCCGGCACCGCCTAGCGGATCTCCAACGGCAGCAGAGCGAAGGTGCCGGAGACGTTGACGGCGGCGGTGATGATCTCGCCGCCATCCCTCGGGTCGGGGTTCACCGTCGTCTCGGAGACCAGGACGATCAACGTCGTCGGCGTGGTGGCGGTGAGCCAGGTCAGCTCGCCGATGCAGGGAAGGCGGGCCAGCGTCTTGCCGGGCCGGGCGATCTCGACATGGCCCGCGGACATCGTCACCTTCCAGCCCCGGTCCATCGCGGTGCGCAGCTGTGCCGGGGTGTGGTCCTGCGGAATGCCGACGTCGACGTGCAGGAAGCCCTCGGTGGAGAGCATGATCGGGATGGGGTTGTAGCTGCCCTTCTCGTCCGTCAGCTCGGCGTGGAACATGGGGTCGAGCAGTAGGGCCGGGGAGTGGGTGCCGAAGGCGCGGCTGCTGAAGGTGGGGTAGATCCGGTAGGGCAGGTTCTCGGGTAGTTCGGTGCCCTCGATGAGGCGCGCGGTATCCGGCACGACGAGCCGGTCTTGATCGGTCATGTGAGCTGAGCGTAGTGGCTCAACTGCCGTTCCGGGGTGCTTTGTTCAGGGATCCGCCCCGGTCGCCCGCGTCCTGCGTGCCCGTGTAGAAGGGGGGCGCCGACCTGGTTCACCCGATCGGGTGAACCAGGTCGGTCCTGTCCTCGGCCCGGCCCCGCCACGGTCCTACGCTGCTGCGCGGCGGGCGGCGGTGGCGGCTGCCGACCGGTTCGCCTCAGAGGGGGGGGGGTGTGTGGGTGGCCGACGTCGAGCGGGCGGTGATCCGCTGCCGGCCGCAGCAGGCCAGGGTGGCCAAGCTGCTCGCCTCCTACGCGGTGTTCCCTCACCAGGCACTCGGCTGGGACGAGGGCTGTAAGACGCGCAGCTCCGGGTTCGTCCTCTGGAACGCCGGTGACCCGCTCAGCGTGCGCTGCCGCTACGTCCACTACGAGGGAACCGAGGTGACCGAAGGGCAGTACCACGACCGGATCCGCCGGATCCTGGACCGCACCGGTCACGAGACCGAGCAGATCGACGCCCCGGCCTGCCGCAACGTCGGGGTCCGGATCACCGGTACCCGGTGGCTCGACGCAGAGGACCATCGGCTCCTCGCGGCGCTGGCCGGTGGCCGCGTGCGCCTGGCCGGTGGCCGCTGGCACGACGACAGCCGGCCCGGCCGTCCGCTCGCCCACACCACCCCGGTCCGGGACTACGTGCTCGGCGGCCTGGTCGAGCGTTCGGGTGCCGGTGTGGTTCGTTGCCGGCCTGGTGGGCTTCGTGGCCGGGGCCGGGGTGGTTGGCGTGACGTGGGGGCTGTCGTCCGGCGGTTCGACCGGCACGGCGTCGACGGCCGGCTCGCCGGGTACCGGGACGTTCGCTCTCACCGGTTCCATGATGCTCAAGAGTGGTGCCAGTTCGGGGACCACCTCATCCGGGTGCGCCGGCCTGCGCGGGTACGACGACATCGCCATGGGCACCTCGGTGACGGTGTACGACGAGAGCGGCAAGGTGTTGGCGACCGGCGCGTTGGGGAGCGGCAGCCCGAAGGGCCTGAACGGCTGCATGTTCCCGGTGGCGGTTCAGGACGTGCCGAAGGGCCCGAAGTTCTACCAGGTCGAGGTCAGTCACCGCGGGAAGACCACGCTGCAGAAGGAAGAGGCGGAGGCGGGCCTGCTCGCGGTCCAGCTCGACTGAGTACGGGCGCTGGCGCCCTGTCAGGTCGGGCTTCGTTCCTGGTGGTCGTGGCGCGCGGCGGTGATCATCAGTGGGCCGAGGTAGCCGACCATCATGTGCATCCCGCCCATCCAGACGATGACGGGCCAGGGGGCGTGGCCGGGGTTGTCCAGGGGGTAGGTCATCGCGCTGAGGGCGACGGCGTAGACGGAGACCAGGGCGACGACGAGCCCGTGGCGGATCCGCAGGCCGAGGCTGTGATGGCGCAGGCGGTTGGTGTAGTCGGCGAGCACCCAGGCCATCGAGGGGAAGGCGAGGGCGGCCGGCCAGCACGCGACGGTGCCGTACTCGGGGCGCAGCGCGGCGGCGAAGTGGGGGACCGAGATGATCCACCAGCCGAGCGAGACGAGGGCGAGCGCGTTTACGGCGATTCGGTAGCCGGTGCTGGGCCTGCTGGCCTGGGCCGGTTCGGCGGGGGCGGCGTGCACAGCGGGCATCATGCCGCGTCTTGTGGTGGATGGGGTGGATCCGCGCTTGGGGGCGGTCAGGTGTCGTTGACGTGGCGGGGCGTCGGGCGTGTAGTGCTTTGGGGCGCGTAGTCGTACTTCGGGGTGCGGGTGTTCGGCGGGTGTGCGGTGGGAGCCGCCCGTCGAACACCGTCCATTGAAGTCCCGCGGCCTTCAAGAACCACCCGAGACCTCAGCCACCCACTCTGCCGGCGGGGCGCGGGCCCCTCGCGTACACGTGGAAACGGCGGTTCGGAAGGCTCGCCGGAGTGGTTGGTGACGGTAGGGCTGTTATCGAAAGTCACCATGGGTGTCGTAGCCGTGCTCTACGGTTCTCACCATGACCGGGAAGCGGATCTGCGACGGCTGCGGACAGCGCCGTGCTGTGGTCACCGGGCTCTGCCTGCGCTGCTACAGACGCAAAGCTGCCGGTAAACCCCTCGTCGACCCGCAGGTCGCCCGCATCGGCCAAATCGACGGCCACGGCCAGTACGGCATCTTCGACGACGACGGCTCCACCGTCCTGTGCCACGAGTGCGGCCGCCGGCTGAAGGGACTCGCCTTCCACGTCAACCGGGCCCACGGCATGTCCGCAGCCCAGTACCGCGAAGCACACGGCCTCGCCCGAGGACTGGCCCTCATCTCGGCCGACCTGCGCGATACCCGGTCCGAGCTCTCTCGCTCCCGCATCGGCACGCCCGCCTGGAACCGCTTCGAAGACGCCAGAGATCCCGCCGCCGCAGCCGCGGCACGCGACCTCTCCAACTTCTCTGCCCAGGTCCGCCTCGGACGCGCACAGCAATCCCGAGCCAACGGCCGCACCGCCCGTCAGGCGAAGGTCCGTACCTGCCCGCACTGCGGCGCCCAATGGTGCCCCCTGCCCGGCGGCTACAACCTCAAGACCTGCCGCTCCAAGGAATGCCAGCACGCCGAGCGATCGGCCAACGCCACAGCCCGCGCACTCAAAGCCGCCACCGAACAACGCCCCCTCACCCCAGACGAAACCCAGAAACTGCGCGACCTCACCGGCCACCAACTCCTCGACCTCGTCCGCACACTCCTCCAGGACGGCATCCAGCAACGCACCCTCGCCCCGGCCATCGGCATCAGCCAAGCCGGCCTCTCCCGCCTCCTCAACGGCCACCACGTCCCCAGCACCGACCAACCCCGCCCTGCACACCCGTAGCTACCTTCCCCACCGTCGCACCGCCGCCTCCCACAGCAGCCCCGCTGCTCACCAGTGGCCGCAGCCGCCGTACACACCACCCCGGCGGCCGATGCCGTCACGGAGTAACCCCGCGCGCCACCCGGGACCGATACCGGCACCGTAGAGGGGCGGCCCGGTCCCGAACCCCCGAGCGGGCCCGGGACCGCACCAGCCCGGAGCCCACGGTGACCTTCTCGGGGCCGCTGCGCACCCCACAGGCCGCCACCGACACTGATAGCCGTCACTGGGTCTCCGGTAGTCGTGGATCCGCAGACTGACGCCCTGCTGGGCTGCCCGCCGGCCGGGGCGCCATGGGTCAGACGATGTTCGGCGGCGTGGACTCCCACGCTGACACCATCCACCTTGCGGTGATCACCGACCGTGGCGGCCACGTCGCCGACGCCGAGGTCCCCACCACCGCCGCCGGCTACACCGCCGTGGTCGCGTTCCTGACCGCCCACGGCACCGTGACCGCCATCGGGGTGGAGGGAACCTCCTCCTATGGCTCCGGCTTCACCCGTGCCGCCCGCCGGACCGGCCAGACAGTGGTGGAGACCGACCGGGTCGAGCGCGGCCGCATCGGCAGGTCCGACCCCATCGAGGCATCGCTGGGGTGGCGGGTGATCGGGGTAGCCGATCTCGAAGTCCTCCACCGGCACCGGGCGATCACCCGCTCGCCAGCTGGGTCCAGTCCTGCGATGTCACCCCCTGATCGCGTGGGCGGTGCGCGCCATCACGCCCCTCGCACTCGCCGGCCTCCGACGCGGCCCCTCACCCACCGGACCCCAGCGGGCCGCCATCGACCGGGACACCTTCTTGTCCGAGAACCGCATTGAGATCGGTGCGGCCCAACCGGACTGTATCTGGTACAGGCTGGGCCAGCCCGCACCGGATCATGAAGATCACAGCGGAAGGCGCGGAGCCCGTGCCAGAGCCAGATCGGGCAGTACGTCGCCCGGTGCGGGAGAGCGATGCTCCTCCAGCCAGTAGAGGTAGACCCGGAGGTCGTTCTCCAGGCTCCCGGAGTTCGTGCCGCCTCCAATGTAGGCCGCGAAGTCGCGGACACCCTCCACGGTGCGCTGTCTGGGCATCCATGCGTCGATGCGTTCCCACGCTTGCGACTGGCCCCTCAGGTACTCGAGGACTCGCCCGCGGTCGCGCCACCACTCCCGGACCAGTTGCGGGGTCCACCGCTGGTCGCCGTCACAGTTGTAGCCACCCCACGGCTCCTCTTCGATGGCGAGGAGCACGTCCTTGACCTCGTCTGCCGTTCGCGGCTGGCGGTAGACGTACTCGCCGAAGCAGTCGTCACCGTAAAGGACATGACGGGGCGCATGGAGCCGCCCGGTCCCGCAGCTGTCCGTCTCGCCGCCGTACACCGGCCCCGGCACGTTAAGCCAGAAGAGGTCCTCCCACCGGCCCGTGTAGCAGGGGTAGGCCTCGAACAGGACTGCCGCCGCATCGAAGTAGAGCGTCATGCGGTCATCGTATGGTCAGTCCATACAGGTCGCGGGCGGTCCACAGGCTGCCCTCGCCCATGACCGCGACGGCAGCGTCCGGTGCGGTGACCCGTCGAGCAGCCGCAGAGCCTCTTCCTGATCCATCCAGTTTCTCTGAACTAACAACCGTGCCTCCGCTGTGTGGTCCGGGAGGGCTGGCAATTGCCCTCCCGGACGAGGTAGTCACAGGACGCGGTGCTCCTTGAGCCAGACGTCGTCGAGGTGGATGAAGGCCCACTTCTCGGCCTCGGCTTCCTCGCGCCCTTCGAGCAGGATCTCGTTGAACTCGGCGACTTCGACGAGGTAGAGGTGGACGTCCTCGTGCCGGATGGTGATCGTTGTTTGGGCGAAGGACGTGGTGCTCTCCGCAGTCCAGTCCAGCGGGAACTCCACGAGCATGATGTGTGTGGTGCGGTCCGGATCGAACGGCTTCCACAGGTCTCGACGGAGCTTATGGGTGCAGCCGGGGATTCGGGAGATCTCGCTCGCTGACGCTGGCACCAGGAGCTTGGCATCGATGAGCCAGCCGCCGTCGACGATGTCGTGGCCCTTGCGCCGTCCGCCGTAGAGGGTGGGCTCGCCGCCCTTCTCGCTGAGCCAGTGGGCAACGACGTGTTCGGCGGCGACGGCCTTGACTGGGCCGAATGCCGACGGCTCTATGTGGATGGTCACTGCTGTCTCCTTGGGCTCTGGCCGTCTGGCCGACGGCGGCCGGAAAGTAGCAGCGCTGGGCTTCGCTTCTGCATGCTGGGATCCGTCGGTTAGCTGGGCCGGGTGGCGATGATCGCCTCGGTGCGTACGAGCTCGTCGAAGGTGCTCTCGGGGCTGAACTCCGCCAGCGCCCGCAGCACCGCGATCGCCTCATCGATCATCCCCTGGTCGGGCTCGACGATGTCGATCCGCGTGAAGGCCCCGTGGACGGCGGCGGGGACCTGCCCGGTGCCGGTGCCCAGGTCGAGCAGCATCGGGTGGGGCGTGCCGCAGACGGTGTCGGTCAGGAGTGTGGCGGCGTCCTCGGGCAGGCCGGGCCGGAAGGCGCGGTAGGCGCTGGCCCCCACCGGGGAAGAGGGACAAGTCCTTGGCTCCGGTTCGGTTCGGGCCGGTCGAGTGAGGCGGAGGGTCCGCCGGTTGGGCGCTCACGCGCGCCCCGCTGCACCCATGGCCTGGGCGGCCATCAGAACCGACACCACGGCCCCGGACAGCAGGAGCCGGCCATCCATCGCCGCGGCCACCGCCTCCTCGAGCGGCCACCACTCCACGGTCATGCCCGTCTCGGTGCTGGTCAGCTCCTGCTCACCGACCGTCAGATCCCGGGCGAGGAACATGTGCAGATAGGCAGTGGACTTGGTCATCAGCGCGATCCGGCCGAGCGGGCTCCACTCGCCGGCCGTGATGCCGGACTCCTCCTTGAGCTCGCGGCGGGCTCCCTGCAGCGGCTCCTCGCCCGGGTCCAGCTTCCCGCCGGGCGGGGTGAGGACCTCGCCGTGGACGTAGGAGCGGTAGCGGACCATGGCGATCCGGCCCTGCTCGTCCATCGCGACCGTCACCGCCCCGTCGACCCGGGCCTGGTGGAACTCGAAGGCCGCTTCGGTGCCGTCGGGCTGGGTCACCGTGTCGCGGTGGATCAGGTAGGAGCCGGTGTCCAGCAAGGTGGTGCTGCCGTGGCGCTTCCACGGCTGGGGAACGGCCGGCTGGCGGGTGACGGTCGGTGCGGCGTTCACGGGTGGGCTCCTTCGGGCCGGCTGCTGGTGAGCAGCGGGAGGTAGTGCTGCAGGTAGGGCGGGACGTGGAGGCCTAGGACTTCGGCCAGGGGGACCATGCGGACGGCCTGGCCCTCGTTGCCGAGCTGGAGGTCCTTCTCGGGGCCGTTCCAGCTGGCGTGCAGGACGCGGGTGAGCGGGAGGCCGTGGTCGGAGTGTGGGTCGGGGAGGGCGCGCAGCCCGGTGATCTCGATCCCGGCCTCCTCGCGAACCTCGCGCACCGCGGCCTCCTCGGCGCTCTCGTCGCCCTCGCGCCAGCCTCCGGGCGGGGTCCAGTAGCCGGGCCAGGGGCCGGGGCCGGTGTCGCGCAGGTGCATCAGCAGCCGGCCGTTCGGATCGGTGACCAGGGCCAGGACGCCCTCGAAGTCGTCGCTGTGCGGGGCGGGGCGCTCCAGGTAGAGCGTGCGTCCGCACCGGTGGGCGCGCAGGACCTGCCGCAGTCGCTGGTAGTGGTCCAGTTCCATGTGGTGGCGCCAGTCGTGGGCCGTCTCGAACCGGAACTCGGTGTGCTCGGCCGGATCGAGCCGGATCCGGGCCTGCTGCTCGGTGGTCAGAGTGCCGCCGTCGAAGACGTGGCCCACCACCGGCACCGGGTAGCCGGCGTCGGCCTGGGTGTGGATCACGGCGACCAGGCGGCGGCGGAGCAGCTGCGGGTTCTCTGCGGCCAGGTCCAGGCCCAGTTCCTCGCGGGCCTCGCGCACCGCGGCGTCGAACGGGGACTCGCCGTGCTCGACCATCCCTCCGGGGAAGTCCCAGACGGCCGGGTCGGTGGCCGAGCGCATCCCGAGGATCCGGCCGGCGGGGTCGGTGACGAGGAAGGAGCCGTAGGTGGCGGGTCGGGCGATGGTGGTGAGGTGGCCGCCGACGGGCCGCCAGCCGGGGGCGGCGAGGTGCTCGGCCAGCCAGGTGATGACCTGGCGCTGCCCGTCGCCGGTGCGCGGCAGGGCCTCGGGCCGGGCCCACTGCTGGCCGTCGTGGTCGTCGGACAGGACCACGACCGTGCCGTCCGCGACGACGGCAGTGAACACGAACTGCCTGACGAGGCGGCCGTTGTGGTTGGTGTAGTCCAGAGTGCGCGCGTACTCCAGCTGCAGGCCCGTGAGGCCGGTCTCCTCGGCGAGTTCGCGCGCCGCGCTGGCCTCGATGTCGTCGTCGCCCTCCCGGCCGCCGCCCGGGTACTCCCAGAGACCGGGCAGGTCGTCGTGGGCTGCCCGCCGGATCAGCAGGACCCGGCCCGAGCGGTCGCGGACCACGACGCCGACCCCGAAGCGTTCGATTCCCTCGCGGCGGGCGGAAGCCGTCAGCACCTCGAAGTCGATCATTCGTAGAGCTCCTCGTCCTGGAAGGTGAGCGCGGCGCGACCCGGCGCCGTCACGTCGCATGACAGCGTCAATGACTATGTTTTACACAGGAGTTGATGCTTCGTTGGGAACGGTGCCCGGGTTGGAGATCCTGCCGCTGTTCGAGTCGTCCGATCAAGCCAGGCGGTTCCCGGCGAGCCCGGGTCGAAGGCGGACTTTTCGATTTCAAGCGCCTTTCGGTCTGCTCTGCCCCGATCGTGTCGGTGCAGCGGGTGAGGCCGGAATCTGTAGTTGGCCCATGGAATCGATAGTTGGCCTAACAGTCCCGCTTGGCTACAGCGGGTGACTGTGACGAAGCACGCTAACTG
>NZ_JBIUSS010000049.1:0-31409 GCF_044741445.1 Kitasatospora sp. NPDC088160
ACAGGGGAGGGAAGGTACCCCGGCCCCCCACCCGGCCGCACCAGGAGGGGAGAGCACACACCGCCAGGCGGCCCTGGGATGCCGGCCAGGACCGCGCACCTCGCGACGTCGGGCGCGATCGTGTACGCCGTGAGGTCGCCGGAGGGCAGGCCGTGCGGGCGGTGGCCGGCGAGCCAGGTTCGGGCGGTCTCCAACATCCAGAGGTTCCATGCCTGGTAGTCATGGATATGCGGGTAGGCCCCGGGCGGCCGGGCGGGACCAGCACGCACAGTAGGAGCAGCAGACGGCCGGTCAAGGACAGGCCGAAACGGGCGGTCGGCGGCCCGGGGAGGTTCAGTTACTGTGCGGGCCGGAACGGGGTACGAGACGTCACAGGAACGACAGGGCCCGGCGGCCCGCCAACGGATGGGCGAGCCGTGAACGGCCGCGCTGGCGGTGCTGCGGTGTGGCGACCGTCCCACGCCCCAGGGGAAGGAGGATGGGAAGGTGCCTGCGAGACCCGCATCACCAGAGCACAAGCGGCGGGGCGGGAGCAGGACCCACGGTAGGAGCGGCAGACCGCCAGTCAAAGCCGGACCTGATCGGACAGACCAGACGGGCGGGCGGGTGAGCAGCGGCCGGGCAAGCGCCCCTCGGCGGGAGCAAGGCGCGCGATCGCGCGTCAGGAGCGGCGAACAGCCCGGACGACCTCCGCCCCCGGGACGCAGTACTGCTGCGCCCCGGGGGCGGGGTTGTGGTGCTGACGGTGGCGTGCGCGGCGGGGGCCGCCGAGGGCTGGCTCAGTCGCCGTAGGTGAGGCTGACGCTGTCCTTACTGACCTCCAGCTCCAGCCAGCGCAGCCCGTCCGTCACGGCGGCGCGAAGCCGCTCCAGCATCGTGGTGGTGGCGTCGCTGGACAGGGGCTCGTTCAGCGGGAAGTATTCCGCGAAGTCGTGGCCGCCGACCGGGGTGTCGCTGAGTTCGTCCTCGGTGCCGGGGCCCCAGCCGTCGGCGTGGACGACGTGGTGGTGGATGTTCTTGCCGGGCAGGTGCGGAAGGCCGTTGGACATGATGTAGGTGCCGTCGTCCTTCACCCAGATGAGGCATGCTCCGCTGGCGTCGGAGTAGGGGCTGGTGCGGTGGTCGGGTGCTGCGGCCGCGTGCTCGGCGAGAGGCAGAATGTCGGCCAGCGGGAATCGAAGTAGCAGTGGCTTGGGCATGGGCGTAAGTCCGTTCTTCTGAGGCGGAGTTGAGAACACGGGCTCGGGTCTGCATTCGGGCACGGACTGAGATGGCCGTGACGAGGTGCGGCGCGAGGGCGGGTGTGGTGGGGCGCCCCGTCCGCAAGGCGGGCGGGGCGTCTGGAAGCCCGCACGGCGCCGGACGGTCAGGGCCGTGCGGACGGGAACCGGACACACCATAGGAACGGCGGACGGCCGGTCAACCCCGGGCGCCGGTAGGGAGGGTCGCGGCAGTTCACGGCGCCGACAGCGGCTGGGGACGCGACGGCGCCACAAGGCCGGTCCGCGACTGGGGGTGCAGCGGCGGTGCCGCCGCGCCGGGGCGGACGAGGGCCATGCCGCGGACAAGGGTGGTGGCACGAAGCCCGGCCGCTCCGGGGAACGGTTCGTTCAGGTCCCGGGCCCCCCGTAGAGGGGGCTCCGCCTGGCGCATCACGACCGGTTACCACCGGGCCGGTTGAGGCCCTGGACGGCCTGGTCGCAGGTGCGGACACCGAGCCTGCGGTAGGCGCGGAGCAGGGTCGTGCGGACAGCCTGCTCGCTGATGTACAGGGCTGTGGCGATCCGGTGCGGCGACAGAGCGGCTTCGGTGTGGCGGATGATATCGGCTTCACGGGCGGTCAGCGGACGGGTGGGGTGGTCAGGCATCTCAGACGTCCGGTGTTGTAGGGGCCGGTGGTGGACCGGGCCGCACGCGATGCTTGAGGGCAACGGACGAGCCGCCGGCCCGGGACGGCGGCCAGGCACGGGGCGAACCCGATCGGGCCGGACGATGGACCGGGCCGCCGTCGGGCATCAGACCGCCCCCGGAGGGGCAGGGGCCGGAGCGCAGCGGCGCTGTTGCACGGCCGGGTCCGATGGCCCGGCCGCGCTCCTGCGGCCGGGCCGTCGTACGGGGGCGGGGGTCAGGAGAGACCCGGGACCGGCGCGAGGACGCGGAGCGTTCCGCCGACAGCCTCCAGTTCGGTCAGGTGCCCGCCGAAGACGAGAGCCCAGAAACGGCGCTCTCCGGTGGTGGGCGTGCGGGGGGTGATGCTGACCACGTCGCCCGTGGTGAGGCGGCGCGCCCGCCGCGGCCAGCAGTCGGCGTACTTGTCGGCGGACAGCCGGCGGCCGATCGCGTGGGCCTCCAGGGCAGCCGCCCGCGGGTTCAGGGCCTCGACGACGAACGTCAACGGCAGGCCAGGCAGGCCGGGATCCATGACCTGGGCCAGAACATGCCCGGGCCGGTAGGCGAAGTGACGCGAGGTGCGGCCACGGGACCCGGTGGTGACATTCAGGAACGCGGTGGCGGTGAACAGACCGGCGCAGGAGGCGGGAGTGGCGCGGCGGCCCGCGCAGTGCAATGTCAGTGGGCCCCACTCCTTGATGACCCTGGCAAGCGAGTTCAGGTACGCGTCCGCCGAACTGCTCACGTGCGGTGTCCCGTCTTCGGAGCTCACCGTGTCCTCGAAGAACCACACCGTGCCGTCGCGGTCGCTGTAGGAAGACCCGATGTCGTAGGTGGTGCCCTGGTAGACGATCGGGGTCCGGTCGATGACCGCCCGGGTGATGCCCTGCGGGCCGGTGTCCTGAAGGCGGGTCGAACGCAGGGGTATCTGTCCGTCGCGGTACCGGTGGACGTCCTTCTCGGGCGTCTTGCTCATGAGAGAGTTCTCCTGCTCGTGAAGTGGGTTGAGGGAAGGCGGGGCCGTCCCGCGCGCCGGGCCGGCGAACGCACTGGCGCCGGCATCCGCACGCCCCCACGGGGGAAGGGAGGCGGGGAGGCATCCGGGGGAAGCCCGCACGGCCAAAACAAGTCACAGCCGCCGAACGGGAACAGGGCACACCGTAGGGGCGGCAAGCGGCCGGTCAACCCCGGCCCGGGCGGCGAGGACCGGGGACAGGACGCGGCTTTCGGGGCGGGGGCCGCAGTGTGGGCGGCTCCAGGCCGGTGACCGGGACGGACGCCCCGCCGACGGCGGTCAGAAGAAGGTGGTGCTGCCGCTACAGGGACAGCCGCCGGCCCCGGGCGGATGCGGGCCCGAGACCGACGGCGGGAGTCAGCCCCGGACCGGGGGCCAGGTCAGCTCGGGGAACATCCGGCGGACCTGGGCCTCTGCCCAGGGGTGAACGGTGTCCCATGCGTCCTGGCCGGGCTCGGCGGCCCAGAAGTGCCAGCCGTTTGCGCATCCGGCAAACTCGCGGGCGAGCACCTGCATGACGTCTTGGACGGTCAGCAGGGGCGGCAACGGGTCGCCGCCCTCAAACGGCTTACTGAAGGCGGCGTAGAGCTTGGCGGCGACGGCCTCGGCATCCATGACGGCGGTGGCGGTCACGGACAGTGCCACGGTCCCGCCGATCGCCCGGCGCCAACGGTAGGAGGCGGGGACCGGGTCCGGTGCCGGGCTGCGACCGGCGGTCTCGACTGCGGCCAGGGTCTGCAACCGGGCGGCGGCCGGGCGGCGGGCGGCGAACAGCCGGAAGCACGCGACGACCGCGCTGAGCAACTCGGAGAACTCGACGTCGAACCGGGCGGGGTGACGACGCTGGCCGAGGTTAGGCGACTCGTACAACACCACCTCGTCGCCGCGTCCCTCGGTGTGGCTGGTGGGACAGTAGTGGGCCCGCAGACCGCTGAACTCGGCGATCGTGCCCGCGAGGTTGCTGCTCACGTCGGACATCAGCACCTCGCCACAGCCGTCCAGAACGGGCATGACCAGGTAGTGCGTGTCAAAGCCGCCGTGGCTCTCGTAGCGGATGCCGCGCTGGTCCAGGACAGCGCGGATGACGGTGGCGAGCGTGTCGCCGGGGTTCCACATACTCATGAGAGCTCCTGCTCGTCAGATGGGTTGATGGGTGTGGGGCCGCCCCGCACCCGAGCCGGGGACTGCGGAGTGCCGGGGCGGGCGGGGCACCCGGGGAAAGCCCTGACGGCAGGAACAACTCACGACCGCCAGGCGGGAACAGAAGGCACCATAAGACCGGCAGGCAGCCGGTCAACCCCGGACCGGAACAGGCGGGTCGGCAGTTCGGGGCGCGCCGACCCTGTCCCCTTCTGGCTGCCGGACACCCGGGCAGCGACACACCCCGCCCCACGCCCCTGCCGGCTGCGGCACCCGCCCCAACACCGGACACCGCCCCGAGGCCGAACACACACCAGCGCCCCGCCCCCACGAACACGGGGACGGGGCGCAGCAGCCACCCGCAATGGGCCGGTGTGGGAGGCGTCGGCCGGAGGCCGTTACTCGCCGCCGGGGTGGAACGCCGCCAGCGCCTCGGGCAGGAGCCGGGTGTAGATGCCTTCCAGGCCGCTGGGAGCAATCAGGCTCCAGGAGAACGTCCTGGCATCAGCGTGGAACTGCCCCCGCCCAGGGTGCGGGGCAGCATATGGACGCAGAACACCGACCCCGTAGACCCCCAGCGTCCCGTCGAGGAGTCCACCTTGCTGCTCCTCGGCGGTGTCCGGCCCGTATGTGTCGAACTGGTCGTCGGTGACGACGGCGAGCACTGGGCTGAGGTCGTCTTCGTCACGGCCGAGGAAGCTGCGCCAGTAGGCGAGGTCGGCCATCGCCTCGGCGCGGCTGGAACGGGTGTTGACGTAGCGCACGGCGTCGCGGTGGTCGGTGATCTCTTCGGTGTCGTGCAGCCACGCCTCGAACCGGTGTTCCGTGTTCATACCGACACCGCTGTGGCGGCGGCGCAGGAACCCGAACGGCTCGCCGTCGACAGGGACGGGGTATCGCAAGGTACAGACCTCGCAGGTGATCCCGGCGTGGCGCAGGAAACGCTGCAGGTGAGGAAAGCGCGCGAAGCGGGTACCGCAGTTGCAGCAGGTGTACACCTCCCAGTTGGAGGGGCTGGCGACCGTATCGTGACGGCACTGCGGGCACTGGTAGGACTTGTTGCTGTACCACTTGATGACCATCGGGACTTCCTTCTGTGATCCGGGGCGCCATGACGGCAGGCGGGCAGGAAGTGGGGCCGTCCCGTACCCCGGGCCGGCGAACGCGGGGTGCGGGACGGCGGCGGCACCTGCAACCCGCCAAGGGGAAGGAACGGGGAGGTGCAGGGGAAGCCCGCGCGGCCGGAACGACTCACGGCCGCCGGGCGGGAACAGGAGACACCGTAGGAACAGCTGCGGGCCGGTCAACCCCCACCCGAGGGTGGGCGGTCGGCGGGGCGGGGCGCAGCGGTGGTGCCCCGCCCCGGGGCGGGTTCAACGGTCCTGTGCCGGGCCGGGCGGGGGACGGTTCCGGATCGGTCGCAGGCCGGGCAGAGGCGCGCCGTGTCCTCGTTGGTGTGCGTGGTCTGGCCCCGGCCCCGACGCACCGGGCAGATGCGGCCGGTGGCCAGTCCCCGGACCAGGTCGGCGCACTCCAGCGGCCAGTAGTGGGCCAGCAGGAGAGCGGCGGCCTCGGCAAGAATGAGGCGGCGGTGCTTGACGGGTACGGTGTCCAGCGGGTCGGACGCCGGCGGGTGCGGCGTCTCGGCGGCCCTGGCGGGGCCCGGGGCCGCGAAGTGGGCGGTGCGGCGCTGTGCCGTGGTGGATGCGTGTGTGGCGGCCGGCGGGTACCGGGGAAGCCCGGCCGCCCGGACCAAGGGGGCCGGGCGGCCCGCACCCGGGGATGGGGACGGGACGAGGGCTGCGGCGACACCTGCGACCCACCCCTAGGCGGGCAGAGGAGGGCGGGCTACCGGGGAAACCCACGCGACCGGGAACAAGACGCACGGGCACACACGGCCGCCGGGTGGGAACAGGGCGCGCAGTAGGAGCGGCTGCTGACCGATCAACCGCGGGCGGGGACGGGCCCGGCCCTGGGCCGACAGTGGCTGGGGCGCAGCGGCAAGGCGGGCGGCGCCGCACGGCCACTTCGGTGGGGCGGCGCCGGGAGTTACAGCCTGAACGGGAGAGGGGGTTCAGGCGCGATCGGCGGGCTCGCCGCCCCGCTCGTCCTCGGGCTCGTCGTCGGCGCATGCCGTGCGAATCGCGGTGGCGGTGGTGACGACGTCACCCCCGAATGCCCCGCGCAGGTCGGCGATCGAGAACCCGTTGGGGAACGCCTTGATGTCGAGTTGCCAGGCTCGGTGGGCGTCGAGGTCGTTACGGTCAGCCACGTTTCCTGCAGCGAGCAGGTGCAATCGGTGGACGGCGCCGCCCCAGACGTACTCGGTGACGTCTTCGCGGGCGGCCATGTCCGGGAACAGAGCCGCCAATACGGCGGGCCTGCGCTCCGTCGGCGCGATCGCCCCGCACGCCAACGCGTCGGCGTACAGGAGCATCGCCTCCGCGACCGGCTCGCGGACCGCACCCACGATCTGCTGGAGGACCCGGTGCAGCGCCGGAGACTGCTCCTGACCGGCGGTGTCGGCGTAGTGAGCCGGGCGGCAGAAGGGACATTCCTCGCTGTCGTGGTAGGCCTCGGCGACGTACGTCACCCAGGCCCTCACCGCGGCCGGGGTGCCGGGGGGAAGGTCTGTCGCACATTCGAACCAGTGGTGCGCGAGGTCGTCGCCGGGTGCGGTGACCTGGTGAACGACCACCCGCCCGCAGCGGATCGAGGAGGCCATCAGGGCGTCGGTCAGCAGGGTGCCGTTGTGCCAGGCGGCGGTGGTCAGCCGGGCTTCGTCGATGTCGTGCAGGAGCAACATGTCGATGCGGCCCGGGCCCTGGGGGGCGAGCTGGTCTCTCATCCGGGCGACGGCGGCCACGGCCTGCTCGCCGACGCGCAGGAGAGTGGTGCCGTGCACGGTGCGCTCGGCCTGTTCGGTGCCGCTGGTCGCGGTCAGGATCAGGTCGGTGCCCGGTCCGTCGAAGGGCAGGCCTGGCTGGGTTGCCGGCTCGACGGTGACGCTGAAACCGTCGGTGTGCCACAGGGCCGCGGGCCGGTCCGGCCGGGTGCTCCAGTCGCGGCCGAGCTGGCCCGCGAGGAAACTCGCGATGTCGGCCGGGCCGGGAGTGGTCGAGTAGGGGTCGTAGACGGGCTGGGACATGGTGCCTCCAAAGGGGGTATGGGTTCCGGGGTGTCGCCACGCGCCGGGACAACGTGGCCGCCCTTGTGTCGGGACGTCTGGTGGGTGCGGCGGCCGGGACCCTGCGAGGGGGTGCGGAGTCCCGGCCGCCAGGCAAGGGCACGCGGGCCGTACTGGTCGAGTACGGCGCTGTCGACCCGAATGCTGCCGGAGTGGGCGGGGTTGGGGTAGTCGTTGAGCCAACCACGCAGAAGGAAAGACGAGTTGAGGACCGGACGGCCGGACGCCCGGGGGGCTGGTCGGGGCATCGTCCGGAGGTTGACGGAACCTCCGGACCGGTTGTACCCCGCACCCGGATCCGGGTGCGGTTCAGTGGGCTTGCCGGGCGTGCGGGAGCCTGAGGGGCTCGTTGATGCACGGCAGTTCGGTGAGGTCGCCGCCGGGGGCGAGGGCGTAGTAGCGACGGGGGCCGGTGGTGGGGGTGTGGGGGGTGATGGTGACGACGTCGCCGACGGCCAGGCGGCGGATCCGCGCGGGCCAGTAGGCAGCGTTGTGGTCGACGGCCAGGCGCCGGCCGACGGCGGCGGCCCGGCGGGCGGCGGTCAGCGGGCCGGGCGCGGGGATGGTGAACGTCAGCGGCAGGGCGGGCATGTCCGGGTCGACGGCCTGCACCAGGCTGTGCCAAGGCTGGTAGCCGAAGTAGTTCTCGGGCCAGCCGTGGGGACCGGTGGTGATGTTGAGGCAGGCCGAGGCGGTGAACAGGACGGTCGCCGGGGCGGTGGCGGTACGGCGGCGCAACAGGGTACGGCGGTGTGCGGGCATGATGGGGCTCTCCCAAAGCGTCGTGAAGGACGAGGTGGGAGAGCCCGTCGTGCGAACGACGACGGTGGCGCGATGACGGCCGGTGCGGTACGCCACGATGGCGGCCCGCTCGTGGTACGGCCGCAGCGACCGATGGTGTGCGGCACGGCCGGGACGGTGGTGTACAGCACAGCAGCCGGGCCGGGGCGCTCTCCCGGGAAGGGAAAGTAGCCACGGGATCGAGCCGGTCAACACCCCAACCACACTGGTTTGCGAAGCCGTTCAGGCCGGACGGCCCGGCAGCAGGCCCTGCCCTGTACCGGGCCTCCCCCCTCCAGGAGTCGGAGGCCGCGGACGGCACGACGCGGCATCGCGAGAAGGGCAACAGAACTCACACGCGGGGTCAGGAAGGCGGGACAGTGAGACGACCGGAATCCGAGAGTGCCGGCACCCGGATGGAACGGCGGCGGAGTGCGCCGCAATCGGCCGGGCGCCATTCCACGCCAGCCGGACCAGCATCGTGGGGACGTCCATCACGTTCGCGTCCTCCATCTGGATCTCGGGCGGCTAGCAAGTCCACGATGGCCTGCGGAACCTCCACGGACACCATGTGGTCCCGGTGCAGTTCTATCTCTCGCAGCGCCCGCTCCCGGACCTACATGTTGCACGTCGCCTTCTGCGTCTCCTCCCGCTCCTGGCGCAGCTGCGGCAGCTTCTGCTCCATCTGCGCGCGTGCGTCCTTCACCACGGGCGTCTGGTCCGCCAACACGGTCACGCCCTGCTCCAGGCAGCCCCATTCCGCCATCACGCCGTGGGACAGCGGGGCGTCCAGGTCGACGGACGCCATGTCGTGGTCCCCGTAACCGTCAGCCATCAGCCGAACGTGGCGCAGCACACCGGTGCGGCCGGTCGGCTCGATCCGCACCCGCTGACCGATGAGGTCCTTGGCGTTCTCGGCCGTGACCGACTGCTCTTCTCGCAGCTCCCGCTCCGCCTGCAGGATGCGCTCTCGGTTCCAGGAGCCGACCGGGCGGGTGGCGGTGCCGGACCGGACGGTATCCAGCCGATCGGGCTGGCCCAGTCGGGTCGCGATGAGGTGGTCGGTCCAGCCCCGGCTGTTCACCAGGTCGTACCGGTTCATGACATCCCAGGCCGCCGGAAACGCGGCGACCTTCCCAGCGTCGTCCACGGGGGCCTTGGAGCGGGGGGCATTCTTGGCGGCCGTACTGGCCTTCGCACGGGCGTTGAACTCGCCAGGGGGCGGGGCCCCAACCTCGTCCAGCAGCTTCGCCGGTTCGCCGGCGAGAGCCTGGTTCCGGGCTTCGGACTCATCGTCGTTAGCCATGTAATCCAGGGACTGGGCAATGGCCTCGAAGTAGTCCATCAGGTCACAGGCCTGGGTGGCAGTCAGCCGCACCTTGACCTTCCGCTTGCCCTTCGCGGAGTTCACGGCGGCGATCAGTCCCCGCTCCGACTGCCGATCGCTCTCGCTGCGGTACGACCGCTCCTCCAGGTACAGGTCCACCTGGTCGCGGGTCAGGACGACTTCCACGTCTTCCAGCGTCGGGATCTGGGTCTTCTCGGTGGCTGCGGGCGCCTCCAGCGTCAGCAGGACGTTGGTGATCTCTGCATGCGCTGGGGTGGCGGTGTCGTAGAACATCGCCCCGGCGGTGGCAGACAGCTCGGCGATCGGGTCGGTCACGGGGTTCCTTTGGGTCGGTGTGGGTGGGGCCGTTGGAAGGGTGAGGGGCTCGACCCGGGGCGGCCGGGCAGCGGGGTGCTTCCCATCTGACGTGTGCTTCGGGTGGCTGGCCGGAGCCCGGCGGGGTCTGCAGGGCTTCGCGTTGGAGTGGAGTTGTAGGAGGCGGCCGGTCGATGTCCGCAGGGCGGGCCTGCAGGCGCGAAGCGCAGTGCACCGGGTGGCTTCCCGGTCGCCTACGGGTGGTGGGGGGAACGGCACCCGCGCTGACACGAAGTCCGGCCGTGCAAGGCATGTGAGGCATCCAGTCGGCTCGAGCCGGCTGGACTCCGCTCTCCGGGCAGACTGCCCGGAGCGATCCCCTGACCCGGAAGGTAGCCATGCGCCACGTCCGGTCAAGCCCTCCGCCGAATCCGGGAACCTGCGGTGTTTGCGGCATGACGAAAGCCCGGACAGCGACGAACCCGGCGCCCCAGATCCAGTCCAGGGCGCCGGGCGGGCAAGAGGGTGGTGCTGACGATGGGCAGCGGTGGGAGCGGGAACGGCCGAGCCGCGGCTGCCTTGCTCTGCTGGCGGTGTGTGGCGCCGCGAGGCGGCCGGGCCCAGCTCTGCGGGCGCAGCGCGGGGTGTCCGTCCCCGGACCGGTCAGACCGCCACTATGGCGGCCGTCGGTGTTGCGCTCGGTTCGGTCGCCGTGCCAAGCGCTGTCCGTCGCCACACTGTGATGGTGCTCGGGTCCTCTCGGACCACGGTCCAACTGTCCGCTGCGAACACCTCGGCATGCGCGTCTGACAGGGCGGTCGCCAGCTCTCGTCCGGCCCTTTCCGCGTAGGCGGTGTCCGACGCGGTCACGCTCACCCGGTCGTGCAACGCGGCGAAGGCGGCGAACGGGGTGTTGTCAATGTTGACGGTGCCGTCTCGCAGGTGGGGCGGAAGCTGCGGGTGGACCCGGTGTCCGATCGTGCCATGTTCGGTGTTCTCACGGGAGAACCCTCGAGTCCACAGTAGGTCCCGTGCCGCCTGGCTCTGGGGGGTCTCCGGGCGTAGTCCGTCGCGATCCCCGATAGGCCGTTCTCCCTCGCGCACCAAAACGCCGTAGCCCGTGCCGTACAGGCTGGGCGCGTCCTCGTTGGCGTTCAGGCCTTGGGCGCGCAACGCGGCAACTGCGTCCCGGACTCGCTCCACCTGTGTCGCGTGGGAGAACGTCAGGGTGATGGCCTCCGATGCGATCGTGAGGCGGTACCGGTCCGGAATCTCCCAGTAGGGCGGGAGCACTCCGGCTCGGGACAGGCCGTGTGAGGGGAGGGCTTGTGCCACGTCCAGCGCAAGTTCGCACGGCTCGCCGGAGACGAGCAGGGACTGTACCCGCCTTGTGCGGGTCCGCGAGGACTCGGAGGACATCACCGAGAAGCCGACGTCCCGCAGTAGACCGGCGCATTCGTCGAGGAAGCGGTTGCGCATGTTCCGGACGATCCGGACGCGGCGGGCCGGCAGGCCGGCTTCGTCGGTGGCTCCGTCCTCGTACCACTCCACGATCACCTCCGCGCAGTGGTCGCGAGGGGTGGCGACGGCGCCGACCGTGCAACGCAGGTTCCTGGCCTGGTGGGCCTTCTCGGAGGCGAGGTCGGCGCGGGTCATCTGGGTGTCGGCCAGCACGTCGAGTATGGCTCGGACGGACGGGGAGACGGTGTGCTCGGGCAGGCATCCACGGACGACAGGTGATGAGGTGAGCATGAGTTCTCCAGTGTGAGAAAGAGTGGGAACGCAGCCGCGCCTGCTGGGAGGGGTGATGGCTGGCGTGTAGCGCTTGCTGCGGCGGGTCGGGACTGGGCGCAACGCCCGTCCGGGCTGGCGCGTAGACCTCGTCGGCGTAGTCGGCGCCCGGCGGAAGCGGGGCGACGGTAGCGGTTTCGCAGAGCTGAGCAAGCCTGGCAGCTACGACCGCACTGCCTTGGGCCGGGCCCGGGACGCCGGCGAGTGCGGCCTTCCGCCGCACCGGGTGGTCGGGCCTCGCGGTGGGCAATCCGGGACCTGCTCGGTGCCGGGATCGGAAGTGGGTGACGCTCCGTGGGCAGTCTGATCGGATTCGCTTCGGGCGTCCGATCGCCGTGGTCGTCCTTGTCTAGCGTGTGGTGGTGCCTCGGTTTGACCGTGTTCGGGGCGGTGCAGCTTCGACGTACTCGTTTTGTCGCGCTGGTCAGATGCGGAAGGTCGCCGAGCTGCCGACCAACGCCACGAGGGATTCCCTGGGTGGAGGATCAATGTGGATGAAGGCCCTTGGCGACACAGCGAGGTGGTGCCTCCGGCCGAAGGGACAGGTGATGTGCAGGACGTCGCCTACCGCTACTGAGCGGAGGTCGCGGGGCCACTCCACCCCCTTGTCGTCGACGCCCTGGCGGTTACCGATCTCGAAGGCTCGTTCGGCAGCGGGCAGCAGGCCCTGGGCCGTGACAGTGAGAATCAGCAGAGGGCTGCCGTCGGTCGGGCTGGCCACCGCCAGCTCGTGTCCCTTCTGGAAGCCGTCGAAGTTGACCCTCCTCCCGTCCGGGCCGAGGGCGACGTTCAGCAGGACCGCGACCTGGTAGGAACCTGGCTCAGGACAGACGAGGGCGAGGCTTGACGCGGCGCCGGGTATCCCCGCGCCGGGTCGGCGGGGTGCGGCCAGACGCAGCGCTGCCAGGTGTCGCCGGCAGGGGCGTTCCGGTAGGAGGGCACGCAGGCGGCGAGGGAGGTTGTCGGGGAAGGGTGGCACGGTGAACTCCACTTCAGGGAAGGTGATTTCTGGCCGGGAGGTGCTGTGTGGTTGCCGCTATTCGGAGTGCGGGCCGGCCTGCGGGCCTCCGGGTACCGGGGGGCGTGCTGGCGCCGGTATGCCGGGGTCTGAATCAGCGGGGCCCCGAAGCTCCCATAAGCCAGCTTCGGCCTCCGGGTAGCCGAGGTTCAACCGTTGCGCAACGTAAGGCCGGTTGATGGCCAGTCAAGAGCTTCCGCAAACGGGGTCGGTCGGTGGGCGCCGTACCGCACCCGCTCCCCCAGGCCGTGTGTAGCGGAGAGGAGCGGGCAGGCGGTGGCTGATCAGCTGGCTTCGGCCGCCGGGTGGACGGCCCAGGGCCCCGTGGTGGCAGGGTCCAGACGGACTCGCAGCGGGTCCTGGCCCGACACCGGGTTGCGCAGGGTGAGCTCGACGAACGCGGCTGGCAGGATCTGTTCGACAGCGATCACAGGTGAGTCCCGCACGTAGAGCCCCGGACGACCGACGTGGCAAGCATCGATGGGGTCGGCAAAGCCGGTGTAGGTGTTCTGGGGTTTGGTCCCTGCTGGTGCCGCGTTGTCCGGGATGAGTTGATCGGGCGTGGCGGTGGGGTGGTTCTGCAGCGATGCGACGATCCCGGCCACAAGGGGTGCAGGATCCGTGTCACCGGTGGTTCGACTGTCGTAGGCGAAGGCCAGGACTTCGCCGTCCCGGGCGTGAAGCAGGACCTGGTAGCCGTTGAGGTGGGCGTCGGGTCCGGAAGGCATCTCGGAGCGGGAGATAGCAAAGTAGATGCCGCCAGGTCCGGGGACGATGACCTGGTCGCCGGCGGCGGTGCCGTCGGAGAACTTGGCCTCCGCGGTGAGACCGGCTGCGCCGAGGGCAGCGAGCGTCTGTGTCAGGTGTGGGTGCGGGCGCTTGAGGTTCATGGATGGTGGTGCCCTTCCGGGGATGAGTCGGGAGCTGAGCGCCGGGTGACGTACGGGCCGCCGTGAGATTCCGTGTGGACGGGAGTGCTGCGCGGCCTCGCTGAGCAGCAGACGGTCCCTGTTTCCTGTGGCGCCTCGGCGCTCGGGCTGTGGCGCGGGGCGCACCATAGTGGTGTGCGGGAGCCGGTCAAGTCCGGAGGGCGATCTGGTTCCTGGTCCCGGGGTCTTGGAGAACCCGCGCTGGGCTGCGGCTTGGTGGGTGCCGGTTGACGTGCAGCCGGCAGCACCGTGGGTGGTGGTCGGGTTGGCACGGCGCCGCGTGGCGCGGGGCCGTGTGTTCGGCCGTCGTGGTGGCCTGACGGCCCTGCCGGTGAGGTCAGCGTCCGATCGAGTTCGCGTAGACGGCCAGTGCGCGACGGACAGCGGCCGTCCCGGTGTAGTCCGCGACCTTGGCGCCGCCGTCGTGGACGAGTTGGGCTCGCAGGATCCGGCCGCTGCGGGCGCCGACCGTGATCGTGCCGCACAGGGACTGCGTCCCGGCTTTGGCGTCGAGGTAGACGCGCCACGTACCGCGGTAGCGCTTGGAGCGTGTCGGGTGCAGGCCAGCCTGGGCCGCCAGGGCGATGACCTGTTGGGTGACGCGAGTCGCGTGGCCGGGTTCGGGCGCGGAAGATTGCCTGGCGGTGTTCGAGGATGCCCTGCCGGTGCCGTTGCAGTGGCCGCACCGGCCGTCCTGATCGAGATGGGCACGGCGGTAGGTACTAGCCTCGGCCTCGGCGAGTTGGCGCAGCCAGTCGGCGTGGCCGGGCTGCAGCTCGACGCGGTGCTGCTGCCCGCTCGCGGCGTCGGTGATGGTCAGTACTACAGCGCCGGTCGTGTCCTCAGGGTCGGACGGGTAGTCCTGGAAGAGCTCCCGGAGGGCGTTGGCGGCCCGGAACACCCGTTCGGTTGTCGTATTCATCTGCTTCTCCTTCCTCAGACCCGCTTCGGTGCCGGCCTGGTGGGACGTCGTGCCCGTCGGATACTCCGTGGGCTCCGGCCGCAACTCAGAGCGTGGCGGCGGTCCGCACGGTAGAGGGATCAGACGGGCGTTCAAGGAGGGTCATCGGTCGGCTTGGGAGGCGGCCCCGAACTGGCGCTACTGGGGGTGGCCAGCGTGTACGTGCCGGGGTGCCGTCCCCGGTTGCCGTGGCCGTGGCGGTGGGAACGATGCCGGGGGCTTGCTCATGGTCGTCAGGTCTGCTGCAGGAACGCCTACTTCCCAACACCTCTTGCATCTTTGGCCTGTGTTGGCGGATGGCGGGACGGCCTACGGATTCGGGGCTCTCCTGCGGCCGTTCTGACGGGCTGGTCGTTGGCGAGGAGTGTCTACCCGCCCGGGTGAGTTCGGCCGGGGCGGACTGCTTCGGTTTCGCCGAGCTGAGGGGCCAACGACGGCGTTGGGGGCGCCGCCTGGTCAGCGGCGCCCCGCGTTAGTGGGCCAGCTTGGGGATCAAAGCAACGGCAAGGTCCAGGCCGGTGGTCACGGTGAGTTGGAGACGGGCCCCGGGGGTTTCGCGCTGGGGAGCGGGAAGGTGAAGGCGCATTATGGGGGCGGTGTCGGCCAGCTGGCCGAGTACGGTGGTGTCGTAGGTATCGGTGCCGAGGCGAGCTTGATTGGTGAGAGGCCTCAGATTGGGATGGGCCGCGGCGATCCGCCGTCCGACAGGGCCGTGAACCGATCGGATCGTTCGCCAGGGACGCTGCCTTGGCGGGCTCAGGAACAGCGGGAGGACGCGCTCGGCTGCCGCCAGGGTCAACGGCGCGATGACGGTCACCGCGTGGCCGTCTCCACTAACGGTGGCGGATGCCGTAGCGTACCGGGAATGCGGCCAGCGGGCGTCGTCGCCCCGCCAAGTAAAGGCCCCGATGGCGGAATCGGGCACGGCCATGACGATGGCCTGCTGCGCCCGAATACGGCGACTGGCCCGCTGGATGTCGTTCTCGGCGCGAGCGGCTCGCTTGTCGAGGTCCGGCAGGACGGTGCACAGAGCTTCGGCTGCTAGCCTTTCCGGACCGGCTTGGGAGTTGGGCACGTAGACGTGGGCACCGATCGGAAACGGGCCACCGTTGTAACCGGCCACGATGACCGAGGTCCCGTCCTGGCCGACAAGGATCCGGCGGAAGCCGTCGGTCAGCGCCGAGGCCGGGTTGTTGTTGAAGACCACGTAGGGCTCCTTCTCGTGCGCCCAGGCTCGGGTCGCGATCGTGGGAAGTTCGGTGGCCATCTGTTGAGCGAGAACATCGAGCATGCGGGAATCTCTCCTCGGGATTGGTAGGGCGGGGGTTCACCGGAGGCACGCCGGGCCGCGCCGGGCCCGGCTCAATGCATGGGGGTCTGTGGCCGTTCCCGCCTGCCCAGTAGGGCGGGTATTTCCAGGCCAGAAGGCTCCTGATCCGCCCTCGGGTTGGTCATATGAGGGGTGTCCTACGGACCGCTGCGGCTGCCGCCGGTCAATGGGGCTGACGGTCCCGTATCTGTGGGACCGCTGCTTGTTGCGGCGACGGGTCGTCGGGTGACCGCCTCATGTGGGAGGAAGGTAGCTACCCGGGTCCGCGAGTCAACCCCCACCGGCCGGCACCGTGCAACGTCAGGTGAGCCGTTCCTCCTCCGCACGCAGCAGGGTGCGGACGGGGGTGGAGCCAGGCGCCTTCCGCCTCGTAGGGAGTCTGTCCGTCGGCCATGGCACGGATCAGGGGGATCTGCTCGGCGTAGATGCTCCCTGCACGGTCCAGGTCGGCGATCGCCCGGGCCAGCGGCCTCTGGACGACGACCGACCTTGGACGGCCGGTAGGCCCGAAATGCGGACGAGGCCTTGACGGTGCCAGATATGATGATCACCCTGGCGGCAGGAGCGCGCCGTACCTCGATTCGGGTGGTTCGGATGGAAACGTGGCAGAGCCTCTCGGGGATGGCGGCCCAGCGACTGGCGGCCGCGTCCTCCAGCGGCTGAGCGGCTGCTGGGTGCGCACGAAGCGCTGCCCGAGAACGAGCAGGCGTCCTTCACCCTGAGCCTGCGTCCGCTGCTGAACTCCGTCTGGGAGGGCGCGTTGGGCGACATGACGGCCTTCAAGGCCGTCAACCGGGCGATGACCGGCTACATGCTCAGCGAGTACTGCCACATCGACGGCCAGGACGGCCCTGACGACGCCGACGAGGACGCCGCATCGACTGTGCTGCTCGCGGCGGAAACCTACCTGTACGGACTTGCGGAGTTCGCCGTCTGGGCCAGCCGCCGCGCGGTGGAGGTCGTTCATCGGCGTGCCGAGCCCCACTCGCCCGAGCAGATCCTCGCGCACATCCACGACGGGGCGCACCTTCCGGACCTGGAGAACGCGCTGGTCCCGAATCTGCTCGCGGAACTCCGCCACCAGCTTCGCGACCTCGACCTGATCGCGGGCCGGGCTGAGGACATTCGACACTCCGAGCTTGGGCTTCCGATCGACGTCTCGGTCCGCCTACGCGTCGAGCTGTACGGTCCGCTCTCCGTGCGGGGCTGATCCGCCCGGGCCAGGTTCGCCAGGACGCCTTCGGGTCATGTGGCAACTGCCTCTGTCAGCTGGGCGGCTGTGGGAAAGGCGGTGCGCTCGTCGAACCGTTCGTGGTGCTGGAGGCAGTGCTGGAGCTGGCCGAGAAGTCGGCTGAAGAGATGGCGTTGGGCGTCGGCGTGCCAGTCTCCGTGTTCGCGGCGGGCTCGGTGGTGAGCGCCGGCACCTGGTGAGGCGGTGAGGGCGGAGAACGCCCAGAGGTAGCCGACGTGGTTGAGGCGGTCGTTCTTGACCATGCGTCGACCGATGTGGTTCATCTTCCCCGAGGCGCGGGCGACCGGTGCGGCCCCGGCGTAGGCCTTGAGGCCGCGGGTGTCGGCAAAGCGGGTGCGGTCGTCGCCAGCCTCCGCCAGGACGCGGGCCGCGAGCTGGGTACCCAAGCCAGGGAAGGACAGCAGGATCTCCGCATCAGGATGCTGAGGGAAGAGCTCCTCGACGGCCTGAGCGAGTTCGTCAGCGGCCTGGCAGATGGCGTCGAGCTGGTGCAGGAGGGCGCGCATCTGCTTGCCGAGGGCTTCCTCGACGAGCTGAGCCTGGACGACTTGGTGCGCGGCCCGGCCGGCAGGCGCCGCGGCCTCGCCGGGCGTCGGTCCTCATCGCGGCGGCTGTTGCCCCGGCACTGTCTGCTTGGGATATGAGGTGGCGTACGGTTTGCCGCAGCCGTGAGAGCTGTCGCTTGAGCGTCGCGCCGGGCATGGCGCCGTGCGGTCTGCTGGTCCATGGGGCTGGTGTCCGGACCGCCTCGGGTGGCTAGGGTTCGTCGTGCCAGAGTGCCTCGAGGTCGGTGAGCATGGCGTCTGTCGGGCCGGGCGTTCGTTCTTCGTCGACGGTGTCGAGGATCCGACCGACTCTGCCGATCTTCAGGTCGTGTTCGAGCCCGGCCAGGATCCGATGGTCGTTCAGCCGGTCCTGCAGCGATTGCTGCCGCGCCGTGCGTCGGCGGGCGGCCTGGTCCGCCAGGCCGCGAACATAGGTCTCTGGACCGATCACGCCTCTGTCCAGGTTCTGCTGGAGTTCCCGGTGTTCGGCTTCCTCGTTGGCCTGTTGCTGCTGGGCTGCAGCTTCCTGCCGGGCCTGGTCGAGTATCTGCTGTTCCCGGCGGAGTTGCTCGAGGCAACCGCTTTCGGGGTGTTGCGTCAGTGCGGCGAAGACCTGTTGCACTGCGTTGCCCATGAGGAGCCGTTCGTGCCAGCCAGACGCCCTGGTGGCGTAGAGGATGTCGCCGACGGCGGTGGAGAGCCAACTGTAAGTGGTGTCGCCGACGGTCGCACTGCCACTGGTGGGGTCACTCATGTCGGGCTCCAGGCGGTCGGGGCCGTCCCGGGTGCGGGTGGGCGGTCAGTTGGTGCAACTGCTGCGGCGGCCGTGGGCCGACGGCGCCGTCCAGGATCCCGCGCCCCGCGCCGGGTATCGAGGCCCGGCCGAGGCGCCTCCCGTTCCGCGGAAGGCACTCCAGAGAGATCCCGCGTGGCGAGATCGGCGGCCGCGCCGCGTCACGGCTCCGGGTGTGGGCTCAGCGTCGCCGGCGTCTGCCGTGCGGGGGGAACACGAAGGCGAGGACGACACCCGTCGCGACGACTGCGATCGGTGCGAGCACGTTCGGGAAGCTCGCTGCGGGGTTGCCCGTGTTCCAGAGGGCACCGGCTGTGAACATGCCCACGATGACCAGCAGGTGAGGACCGTATCGGATGACCTTGAGCGTGATCGGTGCCAACCAGCGCATGGTGTGGCCCCCCTTTCCGTTCGAAGGTCTACGGTAGCGCGGGTCGGGCTCCGCCGGTGAGGTGTCCTATCCGTCGGCGGACTGCGAGGACGGTGGCGTTGGTCTCGGGGGTGGGGGCGATGGCGAGGAGCATCGCCAGGAGCGGCTGTCCGCAGGCGATGGCCTCGGTGTCGGGGACGTCTCTCCAGGAGGCGGCGGCTTGGCGGGCGCTGGTTCGTGCGGGCCTGCTTTCAGGTCCTGTGGTCTTCGCCCATCCCTCGGCGATGTAGGTCCACAGCTCTGCGGCGTAGCGGTAGTCGCCCGTCATCCACGCGAGGTCGGCTCGTACCCCGGCTGTGGTGAGCGTGGCGGGGTGGCGCTCTCCGTGAGAAGTCGTCAGGTCGGCGAGGATGCGGTCGGCTCTGGCGGCGGCTTGGGCGAAGTCGTGGGCGCGGCCTGCCTCGTACACCGCTTGCAGGGCCTGGTCGGGTTCGGGGGGTGTCCGTCGCTGGTCGGCTAGGGGTGCGGTGGAGGGGGCGGGTGGGGAGAGTGGCTCTCCTGGGGCCAGGAGGTTGGTGCTCCCGTCCGGGTTGATCTGCAGTCTGAGGTGCTGTTCGGTGCGGGTGTCGTGGATGTCCGCCGCGAGGGGGGCTCCTGAGCCTGCCGCGTCGAGGGTGAGTTGCTGCAGGACGGCGTGTTCCGGGTCGATGCCGGGCGGGACGTGGAGGGGTTCGCCGTTGATGAGGGCGGTGGCGTCCGGGCTGATGCGCACCTGGGTGTCGGTCACGTCGTGCCTCCGGGGACAGGAAGGGTACTGGCGCCGCTGGCGGACGGGAAGGCCGGTGCGGCCCAGCCGCGGTAGCGCATTCGCCAGGTTCCGTTGGTGACGTCGGACCGGGGCCGGATGCCGATCGTGCCGTAGCCGGCGATGTCGGTGCTGGCGACCATGTCGCCCCCGAGGTAGAGGGCGACGTGGCCGTATTCACTGCCACTGTCGTAGAAGAGGAGTGCGCCGGCGGGTGGTGAGTTGTCCCCGGGGTGGGCGTCGCCGCTGGCGACGAGGCGTTGCCAGTGCACGTTGGCGGAGTCTGACCCGGAGGATCCCCAACCGTAGGTTTGCGCCACGAAGTTGTCGCAATGGTTATGGAAGTCGGATCGGCCGCTAGCCGTGCCTGCTCGCGCGGCCGCGATGGCCTGGGTGGCGGTTCGAGGGTTCTTGGCGGTGAAGTCCGCGGCGGGGTCCGCTGCTGTGTCCGTACTCGAGGAGGGTTGGCAGCCGGCGAACACCGAGGTGACGGCGGCGGTCCCCCAGGTGGTGCTGACAAGTCCGCCGGCGCTCTGTTCCCACTTGGCGTAGGCATCGGGAAACCCGGAGCCCTGTACGGCCTGAGCGACCTGGGTCAGCGGCCGTGTCTGCCAGTTGTTGGTCTTGATGAGGCTGTCGTAGAACTTGTTCGAGGCGTACACCGGGTCGGTGATCTGGGCCGTGGTTCCCCAACCCTGGCTGGGCCGCTGTTGGAAGAGCCCGATGCTGTCCCGGTCACCGTGGTCGAGGTTCTCCAGCGTCGACTCCTGCATCGCGGTGGCGACGGCGATGACCGCCGCTCGGGGGCTGAGCCCACGGGTCCGTGCGACGTTGGTGATCGTGGACGCGTTGCGGACTTGCCGCTCACTCCAGGAGGGGTTCTGCTGCGGGCCCTGGGGACTGATCGGTACGACGACCACGGCGCCGTCCTGCCCGACGGGCGGCTCCCATCCGGTGGCGGAGACCGATGTGCCCGCGCCCTGGGCGCCGCTGCCGACGGACGCGAGGGAGCCGGTACAGGTCACGGCGTTGGCATTGGCGCTGGCTCCACCCATACCTCCAAGGAAGACCAACAACAGGCCTGACATTGCCACGGGCACGACAGCGAGCATCGAGGCGCTCTTCTTCACCGCCTCACTCTGTCTTGCGAATCCGCGCAGGTCTCAGGGAGTTCGGCGTAGTTTCCGGGGACCGGGATTTCCATGCCAGAGTTCCCGCCCTGCGGATTCCACGGCGCCTCCCGTCAATCCGGCATGCCATCAGACGGCCTGAGCGCGTGTAATGGCGGGGCCAGGCACGTTGGCTGTGAGGTCCGGGGCATCGGCCAGGGTTCGGCAGGCGTTTCGGTGGCTTCCGAGTCGGCTGGACCGGGAATGTGTGCCTGATCTCCCTGCCTGGCGACCTGCCTCTTTTCTGAGGCGCTGATCTTTCATCAGGGGATCTCCCGCGCAGCGCGGGAGGCAGGGGAACAGGGTGGGCATATGGGACTGCAGGACGTCAGCCTCGCGGCTGACCCGCCACCGAAGCACGGCGGGACGGTGGACGGCCTGGTCACCGGGCTGGCCCCGGACTGGGGCCCGTTCGCATCAGTCGGCACAACGGCACGAACGGTCATCCAGGCCATCATGGCGGCGGTGATTCTGATCCTTCTGGGGCGGGCCCTGATCGGCGTGATCCACCTGAAGGTCGGGAACTCTCAGCATGACACGGTCCAGGTCAAGCAGGGGCAAAAGGAGCTCGCGGGAAGTCTTATCGCCGCATTCATTGTGGCGTCCATCGGAACACTGTTCACCATTGTTTACGGAATGGGCATCTGATGCCCCGCCGCACTCCTGCCGCCAACGATGGCGGTACACGCGTGCTGCGCGACGAACAGCCTCCGCCGAAGGCGCCGACCCCGTTTCGGGGTCCCTTGATGATTCTCGGGGCGATCCTACTTTCGGTGGTTCTGGGGGCCATTTTGATAGGCCGTGGCCAGGGCGGCTCCGGCGGCACTGCGGACAACCCGACGCCTTCCGGAAAAGCGAGCGAGGCGGCGGGTGGTTCGAGCTTGGCCGGGGCCGGCGCAACCGGCCAAGCAGCCGCGTCAAGGCTGGTCGAAGGTGTCCCGGTCGGCTACAGCAACTCACGGGAAGGGGCGGTTGCCGCGGCGGTCAACTATGAGATCGCGCGGTCGAGCACGCGCTATCTCACTGACTCCACGGCCCGTGAGCGCATCCTCAACACGATCATGGCGTCCGATGCCGCGGCCGGCCAGATCAAGGACGACAACGCCGCTGCTGCCCGGTTCTCCTCGGCCCTGGGGCTGACGGCCGACACCGCCGACAAACTGATCGCGCGGGCGTCCGCCCTCGGGTCCAGGGTCGTCAGCTACTCGCCCCAGGTGGCCACGGTCAGTGTCTGGATGAGCGGCATCGTCGGCTTGCCGACGGCCAATGCCCCGGTCCCCGTCTCGGCTTCCTGGACGACCTACACGATCGCCCTCGTCTGGCACGACGGCGACTGGAAGGCGTCGTCGATCTCGGTCACGCCCGGTCCGACCCCGCTGCAGTCGACCGGCCAGCAGCCCACCTCGGTGGACGTCTTCTCCTCAACGGACAAGGATTTCGATGCGCCTCCCTACGTGGGCTGACACACCGCTGCGCCGCGGCGTACTCGCGCTGGGCTGCGCCCTTGCTGCGATGACGACCGTCATCGCAGCCCCGCCTGCCCAGGCCAATGGCATCTCCGACGCCCTCTGCAAGGTCCCCTTCGCGGATGTGGTGTGCGGCGCCGTCGAGGGCGCCAAAGAGATCGTCGACTTCGCCAAGGATCCGCTCGGCTATGTCGCCAAAACGATTTCCAATTCCGTCGTCAGCGCCATGACCTCTTTGACCGAGGACCTCACACGCTGATGGGTATCACCCAGATCGACTGGAGCAACGCCGGCTTCATCCGGACTTACACCATGGCCTTCGGCGCCTCGGTCTTCCTGACTGTCGTGCTCTGGCTCGTGGCCGTCGCGAAGCGGGCGTTCCAAGGCGTCGATCCCCTGCGGGCGCTGGGCGAATCCATCGGATACCTCCTGCTGTCCGTCATGACGTCCGCCTTCGCTCCGCTGGGCATCGCCTACATGACCCAGGTCTTCGACGGCATCGCGGACGCGATGCTGGCACCTGTCGGCTGGGACCTGGTGAAGATCGGGGCGGTGCTCGGAGGCATGCTCGCCATCCTGTGTTTCATTCCGGGGGGCGCGGTCATCGTCATCGCAGTCGGTTTCTTCCTGCTGATGGCGATCCTTGGTGTCTGGCTCGAGCTCATCGTCCGCAACGCCCTCATCTACACCGGTCTGGTCTTTGGCCCCACCGTCTTCGCCGGGCTGGTCGACAGGGACCTCTGGGGCCACAGCAAGCGGTGGTTCGGGATCCTCGCAGGGATCATCGCCTCGAAGTATGTGACCTTCACGACCCTGGCCCTCGCCAGTGCGCTGCTGGCCGAGCAGAAGAGCGACAAGGCCAGTATCGCCCAGGCGTTCGGAACCATCCTGACGGCACTGGCCCTTCTGTTCCTGGCCCTGTACCTCCCCTTCCAGGTCGCCAGGTTCGTGCCGATCCTCGGCGACCAGGTCCAGGACGTCTTCAATTCGCGCAAGCAGATGGAGGGCGGCCTCTCCAACGCTGCGCAGTCCGCCAGGTCTAGCTTCGGTGAGATCAAGTCCAAACTCGGAGGCTCCTCCGACGACGACAGTGAGGCCGGTTTCGGCGACGGGGCCGAGGGCGCCGCCGCCGCTGTCGGCGGCGAGGCGGCACCGGGCGGCGGTCTAGCGAGGGCTGCCGGGGATGGCGGGCAGGAGGTCGAGGCCGCCGCGATGCGCGGGGTGGACGGAGCCACCGCCGCAACTGAGCAGGATGACAGCCAAGGCGACGAGACGGCCGCCGTCGACGGTGCTGCAGGCTCGCCCGACCAGACCCAGGGCACTGACGGTCAGACGCAGAACGTGGACGAGCAGGCACAGCCCGGCTCGGCCGACGTGCCGCAGGCCGAGGACCCGCAGCAGGACCCCGTCGCCGGTGCGGCTTCGCCTGACGACGGCCCGGGCGCAGGCCCGTCGGAGTCTGTGGGGGGTGGGAGCTTGTCGGGCGGCACCGCCTCGGGTCCCGCCCGATTCGGTGAGGATCCGGCGCCGCTCGCCGACGCGGCCCTGTCAGTTTCGACGGCGCCAGCCGAGACCTTCTCGGATGGCAGTCCGGTGGAGGAGCCCCCCTACGACGGTGAGTGAGCCAGGAGCCGGCCAGCAGAAAACACACCCGCCATCCTTCAGGAGTGACGATGCCACGAACCTTCCTCTTTCCCCGCCCTCGGCCGCGCGGGCTGCTGGGCCGCCGTCTCGAGATGGACGAGCAGGTGGTGCTCGCCGCCGGTGTGCTGGGCGGGCTGCTGTTTCTCTGGGTGGCGCCCGGCATTCCGCTCAAGCTGCTGGGCTTCGCCGTGACGGCGGGAATCTGCGGGTGGGCGACGCTGGCCCCGTGGCAGGGCCGGACTTTTCTGAAGTGGTTCGAAATCCGGCGCACGCACCGCCGGTTGCTGCGTGATGGGCGCCTGCTCTACAGGTCCGTCGCACCGAAGGTAGGCCGGCACGGGGACGGCAGCCCGATGAAGGTGGCACCGCCGCCGGGTATCCCGGACGTGGAGTGGATCCGCGCCCGCACCGCCTACGGGGACCTGGCGATCCTGCTGCAGACCGACGAGGCGATGTTCACGGCAGCGATCGAGGTTGAGGGTCAGAAGAACTTCGGCGGCCTGGATGCGGAGGACAAGGAGGCACTGGTCGGCGCGTGGGAGTTCCTGCTGAAGTCGAACGCCGACTCCGTCGGGCGCATACGCCGACTGCAATGGGTCAGCCGGGTGGTGCCGACCGATCCGAACGCCCATGCCCGAGACGCCCATGCCCGACGCGACCCGTCCGCCCCGCAGTGGCTCCACGACTCCTACGACCAGTTGCTGCGCATGGTGGCGATCTCCGCCGAGGACCGGCGTCTGCTGATCGTCGTGGGGATCCCCTACGACGCGGAACTGGTCGCGGAGGCCCTGCGGTACCGCACTCTGCACGAGGGCTTCGGGATCGTGCTCGGCAAGGAGCTCGAGGAGTTCATCCGGCGGCTCGGTCTCGCGCAGTTGCGGTGGGTGCGCAACCTGGATGAACCGTCGCTGGCCAGTTGGTTCCACCACAGTTACGACCCGAGTCACTGGATCAACGACACCCGGGGCATGGACCGAACGACGGCGTGGCCATCAGAGGTCGACGCGCGGGATCCGGCCGTGATGCTTTCCCGCAGCTGGGAGGGCACCGAAGCCTGGCACAGCGTCACCGCCTGGTGGAAGCAGCTTCCCGTGTTGCCGGTCGGTGTCAACTTCCTGGCGCCGCTACTGCTGTATGTCCAGGATGTCATTTTCACGGTCTCCGTAACGATGGACCTGGTCACCAGTGACGAAGCGCTGCGTGAGGCGATGGCGGACGTCACCAACGAGATCGGGCAAGCGGACAGCAAGGCCGGCAAGGTCAACGACCCACGGGAGTCCAAGGACCGGCGTACCGCCACGGCCACGATGCACGACATAGCCAACGGTGCCGCCGGCGTTCGCCTTGCCGGATGGGTGACCGTCACCGCGCCGAACGCGGAGAAGCTGCGCCAGCACCGCGACCTGCTGCGGGCCCAGGCCACCCGCGCCAACCTCAGCCTGGAGTGGTGCGATCACGAGCACTTCCGGGCCCACGCGAACACGCTGCCGCTGGCGGGCGGCCTGCTGAAGGGCTGAGGGGATGCTGGAGATGCTCCGGCCCCAGCGGCAGACCCGCCGCAGGGCTCTGCGGACGACCACGGCGCAGGCCTGTGGTCTGTACCCGGCGGTCGGCGCGCCGACAGGCGACCCGCGCGGGGTGATCGTCGGGCGGGAGATGTACTCTGGAAAGGCGTTCATCTACGACCCGTTCGTGTTGTATGACCCTTCGGCGCGCGAGCGGCTGCCCAGTGGCCACATCCTCATCTTGGGCAAGAGCGGCTACGGCAAGAGCGCCCTGGAGAAGTGCTACGTGCTGCGTCAGTTGCGCTTCCAGGACCGGGCCTTCGCCGTCCTGGACGCGCAGGGCGAGGACGGGGTCGGCGAGTGGGACCCGATCGCCCGGGCGCTGGGCATTGTGCCGATCCGGCTGGTCTACGGTGGTGGTGGCGAGGCCGGGGCGGTGCGGATCAACCCGCTCGATCGCCGCATCCCCTCCGAGCACCAGTTCAAGATCCTCTGCTCGATGATCGAGATCATCGACGGGGAGATGACCGCGGAGACCCGCTTCGCCCTCTCCATAGCCCACCAGGCGGCCGTCGCCACGGCGGCAACCGCAGACCGGGTGCCTGTGCTCTCGGACGTGCTGAACGCGCTCACCGCCCCGGAGCCCGCCGAGCTCGGGAGAAAGACCGTGCCCGCGGCGGAGCTCGGACGCTGGGGACGCCCCGCGTCACTGGTCATGGATGAGCTGTGCTCCCCCTCCCGTGACCTGGCCGGCCTGTTCGACGGGCCGACGACCGACGGCATCGATCTCGACGCACGGCTCATCGTCTTCGACCTGACCCGTCTTCCACGCGAGGGCGTGGCGATGCCACTGCTGATGTCCGTGATCGGGCCGTGGCTGCGGTTCGGCTGGATCCGCCCGGGCGACCGAATCAAGCGCACCTTGATCGTCGAGGAGGCCTGGCACATCCTCAGCCACCGGCCGGTGGCCCGCCTCTTCGAAGAGTTCGTCCGCTACGGCCGCCGCCTGGGACTGTCGTTCGTGGGAGTGATCCACCACCTCAGCGACGTGGACGTCGACGAATCCCCCGAGGCGATGGCCATCCTCAAACTCACCGCCACCCGGGTGATCTACCACCTCGACAAGTCCGACGCGGACGCGACCGCCGACTACCTGCAGCTCCCCGTCTGGGCCCGGGAGGCCATCGTCGACGGCGCCAACGTCTGCGCGCCCGGCCGAGCGGTCTGGCAGGTCGGCGGACGAATATCCCTGGTCCAGCACATCCGCTCCACCACCGAGGTCCGGCTCACGAACACCAACAGTCGGATGAGCGAGAAACGCCGTGAGTTCACCAACGGCTCAGAGGCGCCCCTCATCGCCCTCCACAAGGGCCGCGCCGCATGAGCATGAACAAAGTGGCCTCCCCGATCACAGCCACGCGACTGCGCCTGGGCCGGGACACCTGGTGGATCAGCCTCATCATCGGACTCGTCGTCCTGTCCGCCCTCACCTGGCTTGCCGCGTTCCTGTCCGGCATCCCTGCCCACCACCGACCGGCCCGGATTGCCTGGACCCAAGCGGGCGCAGCGTCGGCCGGGGTGTTCATCCACTTCGCCGAGCCGGCGGCGGCCTTTCCCGCAGGCTCGGGTGTGGGCGGACCGGTCCCCTTCTGGGGGCTGTTCGCCGGCGAGTGTGCCGGCGCCTTCTATATCGCCAAGGCCCTGTGGCTGCGCTGGCAGCGGCGCCTGGCCGACGGATCGGACGGCCTGGCAACCCGTAAACAGCTCGAGACCGCCATGGGCGAGACGAAGGCACTGAGCCGGGTGCCGTCGCTGCGCCCGAGCCTGTCGAAGGCGGCGGCCGGCACGGTAGACGTGCGTGAGGTCGCAGTGTTCTGCGGGACCGCCGACCCGGCGCAGATTCCGCTGTGGCTGACGATCGAGGAGAGCCTGCTGATCGTCGCGCCGCCGCGCGAGGGCAAGACCAGTCAGTTCATCCTGCCCGCGGTTCTGGACTTCCAGGGCACCGTTCTCGCGACCTCCAGCAAGACTGATGTCCTCTTCTCGGCTGCGAAGCTGCGTGAGCGCCATGGCAAGGTCATGGCCTTGGACGCCACGGGCCTGTCCGGTTGGCCTTACCAGCTCGCGTGGCCGCTGACCGACGGCTGCGAGGACTTCCAGATCGCCCGACGCCGTGCCGAAACCCTGACAGCCTCCACCAAGAGTGATGAGGGCACCAAAAACGGCGGCTACTTCGTGATGAACGCGAAGATGCTCATCACGTGCTGGCTGCATGCGGCCGCCCTCGACGGGCGCAGTGCGCTGGACATCCTGAGGTGGGCGACCTCGCCAGCGGAGCGGGAGGCGGTGGACATCCTCGCCCGGCGGGGAAAGGTGGCACTCTCGCGGGCGCTGGCGGCCCAGCACGCGGCAGCGCCGGAGGAGCGCAGTGCGTCGTGGCGCACCGCCGAGCAGAGCTTCCTCGCGCTGTACGACGAGCGGGTCGCCGGGATCTTCGCGCCGCGGGAGAGCAACTTCGACATCGAGGCGTGGTTGCGCGGTGGGGGCACCCTGTTCCTGATCGGGGATGAGGAGGAAGGCAGCGCGCTGGCGCCGGTCCTGGCGACGTTCGTGCAGGCGATCCTTGACACGGCGAAGAAGGTCGCCGCCCGGATGCCCAACGGCCGGCTCGATCCTCCGCTGGGGTGTTTCCTGGACGAGCTCGCGAATGTGGCGCCGCTCCCGCAGATCCCGAGCTTCATGTCCGTCAGCGGCTCCCAGAACATCTTCGTTGCGGCGGTGTTGCAGAACCTCGCGCAGGCGGAGGAGCGGTGGGGGCAGACGGGTGTGCGCAAGCTGTTCGGCGCCGCCACCGCCAAGATCATCCTCGGTGGTGTCTCCGACGAGCAGGAGCTCAAGGCATACTCCGCGCTCGTGGGAGAGTTCGACGAGGACACCGAGTCCGTTTCCGACGACGGTGACCGGGTGTCCTCCTCGTTGTCCGTCCGGCGCCGGGCCGCGCTGGAGCCCAGTGACATCCGCATGCTCGAGGAGCGGACGGGTCTGCTGGTTCATCGACGTACCCCGGCGACGAGGGTGCGGTTCGTGCGGGCCCACGAGGGCCCGCGGGCCGCCGAGATCGCCGCGGCCACCAAGGAAGCACTCGCCATGGTCAACCCGGAGGTGGACGCAGGTGCCTGACGCGTTCGACCCGCTGTTTGACGAACTCGCTTCGATCAACGCCGAGCTGGCGTCGGTCGCGGTCCGCCTGGCCGCACTGGAGGAACGTCAGCCCGCGGCCGGCGGCTCCGGTGGAGGCAGCGAAGGTCACGGGCCGTCCGACCGGGCCCCCGGCGTGCCGGTGCTGTGGCGGTCGATGGACGACGAGCAGGCGGCTGCTCTGTGGCCGGAGTTCGTGGACTGGGTCCTGTGGCTTTCCGACGCCTACGAGCTGACGACCGAGCAACTACCCCGGCAGTGCTGGTGGCAGCACGCATCCGTCGTCGAGGAACTGACCGCCCTGTGGACATCGCACTCCTCCGCATACGACTCGGAGGAGGACGTCGGCGCCTCCCCCTACCTGTGGCAGGACGCCCTGGCCAGGGCAGTCGAGCGGATCAACCGCAACTGGCTCGGCGGGTGCGTCAACGGCTTCCACGAACCGAAGTCGCGCGTCCCCTTCAGCGCTGACGCCGCCTACCGCGAGGAACTTCTGGAAGCCGGGCCGCCCCGTGAGACTGAGCCCGAAAAGCCGGTCGAACCGGTGGAACCGCCGCCCACGGACCCAGGCGAACCGCAGCCATAGGGCGGGTTGAGGCCGACCCGTCGTGGGCCAACGTCTGTTCCTTGGGCGCGACGTTCTTCGCCACACGCCCCCGCCGCCCATGACACCGTCACCTACCCGAGCATGAACCGGCCTCTGAGGGCACGGCCAGCGTCAAGAGCGTGCGGAGACCGGAGACAGGGATCGGGACGTCCTGGGCACAGTGCTCACGTCCCCTTGCCGAGGTGGTGCGGTCCGGAGAGCGGTACGGCGGGGACACTGCCCGGGCTCGGTGCCCCGGGTCGGTCCGGGGTGCCGGTCGGGTGGCACGATGAACCGGTGCGTCCATTTCCCCTACCTGTGCTCTGGCTGCGCGGTGTCGCCGCCAATCCGGCGGCCCCGTCCGAGGTGCTGCTGCGCCTGCTGTCGGCACGGGTGCGCGCCGTGTGGCCCGTCCGGTGCGCTGACCGGGCGCTGCCCGCCGAGGTCGTCGAGGCCGCCCTCACGCATCCCGAGCCGGCAGCCCGCCGGGCCTTCGCCCGGAACCGGCACGCCGCTGCGGATCTGCGTGGACGGCTCGCCCAGGACCCCGACACCCTCGTGCGCGCGGCCCTCGCCGCAGGCCCGCGCCCGCGCCTGGGAACGGCCGAGGCGCTGCCCGACGAGGCCTTGGAGACCTTGCTGACCGCATGGGATGAGGAAGGCGAGGAGCAGCTGCTGACGGCGGACGAGATCAGGTCCGAGCTTGAATTCTCCGGGAGATCCCACAGTCGTTTCGCCGTGGCCTGGCCGGTCATCCGAACCCGGAGCTGCGGGCGGGGGCCCTCGCCCTGTGGCCGATGCTCACCCCAGCGGAACGTGGCGCGCTGCTGGCCGACCCGGTCACCGGGGTCGCCGAGGCGGCACGCGAGCGAAACCGGATCCTGGACCCGGAGGCGATGCGGGCCGAACTCCCCGACCACGACAGCCACCACCGCAACCAGCTGCTCACCATCTACGCCGTCTCTGTCACCGTGGCCGAGCGGTGCCTCGCCGAGCGGCGTGACCTTCGGCCGCTGGCCCACAACCACCACACCCCCGCCGCGATCGTCGCGCGGCTCGCCCGCGATGGTGACCCGAAAGTACGCGAGCAAGTCTCGGCGAGGGCTGGCATCCTGCCTGCGACCGTACTGACGGAACTCGCCCAGGATCCGGACAGCACCGTTCCCTCCCGCGCCCTGCTCCACCCGCTGCCGCGGACCTGGCCGCAGTGCGCCGCCATCGACCGGGTCCTCGGCCACACGGCCGACTGCATCGGCCGGGCCAGCGAGATGTTCCTGGAACCGCAGACGCACTGGTACCAGGAATGCGCTCGCTCCGACGAACCCGTACTGCGCCGGGTGGCCGCGACCTGCGCGCGGCTGCCGCAGGAAGCGGTGCGGCGCCTGGCCGGCGATCCCGATCCGCAGGTGCGCCACCTGCTCGCCCTCAACCACCCGCTGGCGCCGGGCCCGATCGTCCTCGGCGCCTTCCTCGCCCTGCCGTCTCAACGTGCGTACCTGCTGACCCTGCAGCGGCTTCCGCGAACCGGGCTGGACCATCTCCTCAGCCACCCCGACCCGCAGGTCCGCGCCTTGGCTGCCGCCGACCACAGGCTCCGTCTACCTCCTGTAGGCCTGCTGCGCGATGCGGACATGCGAGTCCGACGGGCCGCGGCCTCGAATCCGCGACTTCCCCTCGACCTGGTCGAAACCCTCCTGGACGACCCGGAGCTCGCCGAAGGAGCGGCCGCCAATCCGACCCTTCCCCCCGAACGCCTCCACGAACTCCTCGACCGCAGCGGGTCGGTGGGACGTGACCGTTAAGCCGCCGCCAGGGACTGGGCTGGACAAGGCCACTGGGGTCACACGGGGTCGCTGCCCAGGGGCCTCGACCGGCTGACCTTGTCTGCGGCGGTGGTGCTGCGATGGAGTTGCGAGAGGCCAAGCCGAGCAACCGATCCAGTCGATTCTGGCGGAGATGCCGAGAGCGAAACCTCGATGAGACCCAGACGACGCCCGCAAAATGATCTTGAGGGAGCAGGGAAAGATCACCCCGCCGGTTGTTTCGGCTGGCCATCGTGGCGGTGGCGCCGTGGCTGGCGGAAGCCGTGGCCGCGTCCCCGGATAGGGCGTGTCTGAGGCTCCCTTCCTGGCCTGGTGGGGTCCGGTACTGACGACTGCGGCTGGGCGTGTCACCACTGATGGCGTGCCCAGCCGTTGCGGGCCCTTCGCCCCAGGTACCGTCAATGACCCAGATCCACGGCCGGTGTAGCCGCCCTTCCAGGAGCCAAAGTCTGGCGCAGGCAAGTACCCACAGCGGGCTAGGCAGTGTCGTCAAAGTGATCTTGGCTAGTGGATCATGGTGTGGTGATACGTCGCCATGAACTCTCCGATGCCGAGTGGGGCTTGGTGGAG
>NZ_JBIUSS010000050.1:0-26653 GCF_044741445.1 Kitasatospora sp. NPDC088160
CCGAATAGGAACCAAGCCGCGACAAGACGCGACCCAGCCCGAACCAGGACATGGCATTTCAAGAGGATTGGCCGCCCCGGGACCGTCCGCGCCGATGCGTGTCCGGTGCTCCCTGCCGAGCGACTAGGGAACACTACCCCTGGTCGGCGCCCAAGACAAGTAAGGACCGCGCGGCCACCGCACGGGACCGAACCGGTGGTTCCAGGCCCCCCGGATGCGGGCTCCGCCCCGGCGGTGGAAGGCATCACGGTGCCGGCCGGCGCGGTCGGCTGCCGACCGACCCCCCGAGGAAGCCATGGATGTGGCCAGTACCGTCACGCTCTCCGTCAACGGTGACCAGCACACCGTTGAGGTGGATCACCGCCGCACGCTGCTCGACCTGCTGCGCGAGCGGTTGGCGCTGACGGGGGCGAAGAAGGGATGCGACCACGGACAGTGCGGGGCGTGCACGGTGCTGCTGGACGGGCGGCGGGTGAACAGCTGCCTGGTGCTCGCGGTCGCCCAGGACGGGGCCGCGGTCACCACGGTCGAGGGCCTGGCCGGCGGCGACCGGCCGCACCCCCTCCAGCAGGCGTTCATCGAGTACGACGCGTTCCAGTGCGGCTTCTGCACGCCCGGGCAGCTCTGCTCGGCGGTAGGGATGCTCGCGGAGGCGGCGAAGGGCTGGCCGAGCGCCGTGACGGACCCCGACCCGCAGGCGCCGTCGCCGCTGGACGAGGCGGAGATCCGCGAACGCCTCAGCGGCAACCTCTGCCGGTGCGGCGCCTACCCCGGCATCGTCCGCGCCGTCCGGGAGGTCGCCCCGTGAAGCCCTTCGGCTACCACCGGCCCGCCGACATCGCCTCGGCCGTGGCGCTGGCCGCGCAGGTCCCAGGAGCCAGGTTCCTCGCCGGCGGCACCAACCTGGTCGACCTGCTCAAGCTCGGTGTGGAGGCACCGGAGCTGCTGGTGGACGTGAGCCGGCTGCCGCTCGGCCTGGTGGAACCGGTCTCCGGCGGCGGTCTGCGGATCGGCGCGACGGTGCCCAACAGCGAGCTGGCCGCGCACCCGCTGGTCCGGCTGCACTATCCCGCGCTGTCCCAGGCCCTGCTGTCGGGAGCGTCCGGGCAGCTGCGCAACCTCGCCACCACCGCCGGCAACCTGCTCCAACGCACCCGCTGCCCGTACTTCCAGGACGTCACCAAGCCGTGCAACAAGCGCGTCGCCGGCTCCGGCTGCCCCGCGCGCGAGGGCGTGCACCGGGATCTGGCCGTGCTGGGGGCCTCCGCGGACTGCGTGGCCACCCACCCGTCCGACCTCGCGGTGGCACTGACGGCGCTGGACGCCGAGGTGCGGCTGACCGGTCCGACCGGTTCCCGCTGCTGCCCGCTCACCGAGTTCTACCGGCTGCCCGGGGACACTCCCGCCCGCGAGACCGGGCTGCGCCCCGGTGAGCTGATCACCGCGGTCGACCTGCCACCGCCGTGGTCGGGCACCCGCTCGGCCTACCGCAAGGTGCGCGAGCGGGCCTCGTTCGCCTTCGCCACCGTCTCGGTCGCCGCCGTACTGGTGGCGCGCGAGGGGAGGGTGGCACGGGTCGCACTGGCGCTCGGCGCCGTAGCGGCGAAGCCCTGGCGGGCGACGGTCGCCGAGCGGACGATGCTCGGGCAGCCCGCCACCGAGGAGGTCTTCAGGGCCGCGCTGGACGCCGAACTGGCGGCCGCCCGGCCGCTGCGGGACAACGCGTTCAAGGTGCCGCTGGCACGCGAGGTCGCCGTACGGGTCCTCGCCGACCTCACACCGCAGCAGGAGGACCTCGGATGACGGCTCACCAGGACCGCCAGGACCGCCAGGACCGCCAGGAGCAGCGGGAGCAGCGGGACACATCGCTCACCCGGGTGGAGGGGCCCGACAAGGTCACCGGCCGCGCCCGGTACGCGACCGACCACCACCCGGCCGGCACCGCCTACGCCTGGCTCGTCACCGCCTCGCTCGCGCGCGGCGTGGTGGACGCCGTCGAGGACGCCGACGCCCTCGTCGACCCGGCCGTCCTCGCGGTGATCACCCACCGCAACGCCGAGCGGCTGGCCCCGACCGACGACCCGACGCTGGCCGTGCTCCAGTCCGCGCGGATCGCCCATCACGGGCAGCCGGTCGCGCTGGTGGTCGCCGAGACCCTGGAGGCCGCCCGGGCCGGCGCCCGCGCGCTGCGGATCAGCTGCACCCGGGAGCCCCACGACGTCCTGCTGACCGCCGACCACCCGGGCCTCTACACCCCCGAGGAGGCCAACGGCGGCTACCCCGCGGAGCGCGCCAGAGGCGACTTCGACAACGCGTACCGGACGGCCCCGCACCAGGTGGACGCCACCTACCACCTGCCGCCGCTGCACAACCACCCCATGGAGCCGCACGCCGCGACGGCCGTCTGGGACGGCGGCCGGCTCACCGTTTACGACGCCAGCCAGGGCTCCGGCAACAGCCAGGAGAACCTGTCGAAGCTCTTCGGCCTGCGCGCCGAGGAGATCCTGGTGGTCAGTGAGCACGTCGGCGGCGGCTTCGGTTCCAAGGGCACCACCCGGGCGCCCACGGTGCTGGCCGCGCTGGCCGCCCGCGCGGTCGGGCGGCCGGTCCAGCTCTGCCTGGCCCGCGCCCAGCTCGCCGACCTGGTCGGGCACCGCTCCCCCACCGTCCAACGGGTCCGGATCGGCGCCGACACCACCGGCCGGATCTCGGCGCTCGCCCACGAGGTGGCCACCCGCAGCTCCACGCTGCGCGAATTCGTCGAGCAGGCCGCCGTCCCCGCCCGGATGATGTACGCCGCACCGCACAGCCGCACCGTCCACCGGGTCGCCCGGCTCGACGTGCCCACCCCCTCCTGGATGCGGGCGCCCGGTGAGTGCCCCGGCATGTTCGCGCTCGAGTCCGCCATGGACGAACTGGCCCTGGCCTGCGACCTCGACCCCGTCGAGCTGCGGATCCGCAACGAACCCGCGTTCGATCCGGACAGCGGGAAGCCGTTCAGCAGCCGCCGCCTGGTCGAGTGTCTGCGCGAGGGCGCCCGGCGCTTCGGCTGGGCCGACCGCGACCCCCGCCCCGGTGTCCGCCGGGACGGTCGGCTGCTGCTCGGCACGGGTGTGGCGGCCTCGACCTACCCCGTGCTGGTCGGTCCCGCGACCGCGGAGGCGCACGCCCGCCCCGACGGAAGCTTCCTGCTGCGGGTCAATGCCACCGACATCGGCACCGGGGCGCGCACCGCGCTGGTGCGGATCGCCGCCGACGCCCTGCGGGTCGCACCCGGGCGCGTCGAGCTGCGGATCGGCCGCAGCGACCTGCCGAAGGCGCCGCTGGCGGGCGGCTCCTCCGGCACCGCCTCCTGGGGATGGGCCGTGCACCGGGCCTGCGAGGAACTGCGCACGGCACTGGCCGAGCACGGCGGGCGGCCACCCTCCGACGGGCTGACCCGACACGCCGACACCGCCGAGGAGGTGGGGAGCACCGGCCAGGAGTACGCGCGGCACGCCTTCGGCGCGCAGTTCGCCGAGGTCCAGGTCGATCAGGACACCGCCGAGGTGCGGGTGCGCCGCCTGCTCGGGGTGTTCGCGGCCGGACGCGTCATCAACCCGCTGGCCGCGCGGAGCCAGCTGACCGGCGCGATGATCATGGGGCTGTCGATGGCCCTGCTGGAGCACAGCACCACCGATCCGTCCTTCGGCGGGCACGTCGAGCGCGACCTGGCCGCCTACCACGTCGCCGCGCACGCCGACGTCACCGCCGTCGACGCGCACTGGATCGACGACCCCGACCCCCACCTCAACCCGATGGGCTCCAAGGGGATCGGCGAACTGGGCATCGTGGGCACGGCGGCGGCGATCAGCAACGCCGTGCACCACGCCACCGGCATCCGGGTCCGCGAACTGCCCATCCGCCCCGAGTCCCTGATCGGCCGCTGACCCGACGCCGGCCGGACACCACCGCCCGCGGACCGACTTCGCCGTTGGTGGGCGGCCGAGTCGGCGATGCAAAGAACGCCGAAGGGGCGGACGCGCAGTGCGCGTCCGCCCCTTCGGCGTTCGTGGTAGCGGGGACAGGATTTGAACCTGCGACCTCTGGGTTATGAGCCCAGCGAGCTACCGAGCTGCTCCACCCCGCGTCGGTAGTACCGACCGTACGGCACCAGACGGCGATCACCTAATCGGTTTCCCGGCAGCCACTTCCGCAGGGCCGCCCTCGCCGGCCAATCCTTCGCGGGGCCCGGCGGAGGCCGCCAGCGAGACCGACCCCGTTCCGAACTGCTGACCCGGCCCCGAGCCGATCCCCGCTCTGTGCGAGCGGGGGCGCGGGGAGACAAGCGGTGCCAATCGCTTGGAACCCCACGCCCCCAGCTACCGCTCTACTTGCGGTGCCCCGGGAGGGGATTGCCGGGCTCGTCCAACCATGCAGCCTGTCCGGCAGGTGACACCGTGAGCCCGTACCGCTCGTAGCCGGGGCGTCCGGCGGCCGTCCACCGGGTGTAGGCGGCCTCCGTCTCGTCCCACAGTTGCCGGGGCCCGGACTGGCGGACCTCGAACCGGGATTCCCCGGGCACGGAGTCGACCGTTGCCCAGGACGTGACGGCCGTGTCAAACAGCCACCACGTCCAGCCGCCGTCACCGAACTCGTTCCGCCGGTAGTACACGTCCGGCAGGGCGAGGGCGCAGGCGAATTGCGCGAGCCAGTCGCCCCCGATGGCTTCGGGGTCGAGGCTTGTCCAGGACTGCCCGGAGTCGCCCGGCCATTCACCGGGCAGGTAGTCGTCCACCGGAGCGCCCTGGTAGCGCTGCTGCCGCAGCATCATGAACGCCGCCGATCGGGTGAACGGACCGCTTGCCGTCCCGTCGCCGTCCACCGTGAGCCGCGCAACCGCCCCGCCGCCCAGCAACGGTGAGACGGGGCTGACGATCACCCCGCCCGGCCGGGTTTGTGCTACCCAGGCGGGCGGGATGTCCCGCAGTGACACGGTGGAGATGATCCGGTCGTACGGGGCGCGTACGCCCCACCCGAGCGCACCGTCCCCGCAGACGACTTCGGGGGTGTAGCCGGTCCTGCGAAGTGCGGTGCGGGCTTGCGCGGTGACCTGCGCGTCCACCTCGACGGTGGACACCGTTTCGGCGCCCAGGCGATGCGCCAACAAGGCCGCGTTGTAGCCGGTGCCCGTCCCGATTTCGAGCACCCGATGCCCGGGGACCGCGTCCAGGTCGGACAGCATCTCGGCCACCATGGTGGGCATGGATGCCGACGATGTGGGAGTACGGTGGTCGCCGTCCCCGGCACCGTCGTCCCACTGCGTGACGATCGGCAGGTCGCTGTAGGCGAGCCGCATCCACCGCTCGGGTTCCTTGGTCCGGCTGCACTCGGTGTCGCCGCCGTCCTCGTCCGCCCAGATGGTGTCGGGGAGGAACGCGTGTCGTGGCACGGCCGCCACGGCCGGAGCCCATTCGGTGGGCAGGGAACCGGCGTCGGTGAGCGCCGCCACCAGTGCGGCCCGCTGCTGTTCGGGGGTCAACTCTTCTTGTGCTTCGGTGCCGGGGTCGGTTGCTGGCCGTCCTTCGAGGGGTTCGGGCCGATGGCCGGCGAGCCGGGCTTGGCGTGCCCGCCGCCCCTACCGTCGTTCGGTCCACCCTTGTTCTCGTCTCCCATGGTCAGCGTCCCTTCTCGGTTCGGCTTGTAAGGCCGGTGCTGTTTCCCGCTGCACCCGAGGGCGCAGCAAGTACCTGCCGTGCGGCAGGGGTAGTACCCCGCCCCGGACGGGATGGACCTCAATCAACAGCCCGGGACGGGAGTTCGATAGCCGATCCCCCTGCCCTGCGCGCAGTGTTCATCGGCTCACTTGTGCTGGGAACGGCTGCTCGGCTGGTCCATGGGTGGGGTCGGGCGGGATGTGCGCGGGGGGCGCCGAGGATGTGGCTGCGGGCCCCACGGGCGAGGAGCGCTTGGTCTGCCGTGGGTATTCCGGCGCGGTTCCAGAGGTGTGTCGGAAGGCATGCGACCACTGTCGTGGAACGGCGACGGTCGGTGAACCTGCGCCCTGTACGACTTCCGGAAGTCGTACAGGGCAGTACTCGCATGGCGTGTACGAGTTCTTCAATCCGTCGTCAACCAGGCGCCGGTGGTTGCCTCGTCCGGTGACAGATCGGTGGACCGAGGTGTCTCCAGCTCCAGAAGGCGAGCGACCCGCGAGGCCGTCTCCGGGCCGTTCGCGTGGACCGTGGTGATGCCGAGCGCCTCGGCCGGCGGGAGGTTCCTACGGTGGTCGTCCACGAAGATGCACTCGGGGCCGGCCAGACCCATGCGGTCGAGGGCGCGCTGATAGATCGCCGGTTCCGGCTTGGCTATGCCCTCATCTCCACTGATCACCCGCACGTCGAACAGATCCCACACCCCGGTCTCCACGTAAGGGTTGTACGGAGCGAGGCCGTAGGAGTTCGACAGCAGCGCCACCACGATCCCGGCGTCCCTGGCGGCACGGGCGAGTTCGGCCATGGCGGGAACCGCGCGGACCTCCGCATGCGCGCGTCCCATCAGGTTGTCGGGCCCCACGCCCATGATCGCCGCCGTGCCCCGGTTCCACTCCTCCTGGGACATCCGGCCGAGCTCCAGCTCCACGTAGAGCGCACGGCCGGCCGGATCGTCCTCCAGGGTGCTGCGCCAGGTGTCAGCCGGCAGGCCCTCCCGGGCACACCACGCCCGGGACGACTGGCCGATGGGAGTGGTCATCACTCCCGCGAAGTCGAGGATCAGGCCACGCAAGGTGTTCTCCCGAGGGCCAGGCGAGTCGGACGGTCGGAGAGGTCCCGAGGATCTGGGACAACTTCCGCAGCCGGCTGGTACTGGCTTGGCCGGCCCTCTGGATGATGACACCTGGGATGCCCTGGTGGCGCGACCACTCGGGGTGGGCGGAAAAGCCTCGTTGTCGCATCTGCACGGCACCGTGGGGGCCGCCGGCGCGGGGGACTCGGGTACGGCCGCCGGACCGCCTTGCAGCCGGTCCGGCGGCAGGTGAACGGGTGGGGCGGTGGTCAGGTGATGGCCATGAAACTGCCGACGTTCACGTCCTCCCGGGCCCCGTCCGGGTCCAGCAGGGAAGAGATCCTCGACCGGCAGTTGCGGTCGGTGAACAGCCGGATGGGGCCGCTGGTGAAGTTCACGATCGTGGTGTCGGGGCCGAGGCCGCGGTGGCACTGGCCGGGCACCGGGTCCGTGACCTCCTCCCGTACACCCCCGCGATCCATGATCACGACGCCGGGGGCCGCCGAGGCCGTGGAGGGGCTGACCAGGGACAGGGCGAGGACGCCGGCGGTGACCACGACCGCTGCGCGCGGGCTGGAACGCAGGTGCATGAGGGGACTCCCGTGCTGGGTTCGTCAGGGCATCGACGGGAGCCCGGGAACCCCGCGTCGCGCGGCTTCCCGTGACTCCCGATCACCCGTTACCCCGCCCCGGCACTGCCTCCACCGGGCCGTCCGGCGCTTCACTCGAACGGGGTTCGCCCGCGCACCCGGCGACCGGTGCCGGGGGAGTGGGAAGTCGGACGGGCCGACTTCCCGCTCCCCCGGCTGCACACGCTGATCCGAAAGGCAGGACTTAACCGGTGCGGGCGAGGGAGTCGATCCAGGCGCGGATCGCGGCCACCGTGGTGGCGGCGTCCTCCCGCGCCAGGGAGAGGTGGTCGCCGGGCACCTCGACGCGCTCGTGCGGCAGCGGCCAGGACGTGCGCCAGGAGTCGCCGTCCGCGCGCGCCGCCATCAGCGGGGTCGGCCGCGCGGCGCCGACGAGGAGGGTCGGGGTGTCCACGGGCTCCGGGCGCCAGTCCAGGAAGAGCCCGGTGTAGGCGCCCATGGCCGCGACGGCGGCGTCCTCGTCGCCGGTGGACCCGTCCGCGCACACGTCCACGCCGAGGTGCGGGGCCGGCGGCGCGGCCAGGGCGGTCAGCCAGTCCGTGGAGTGGTTGCCCTGGTGGACGAGATACGTGTCGATCAGCACCTGTCCCAGGGGAGCGGATCCCCTGAGTTCGAGGCGTCGGGTCACGGCGTGCGCGACGGCGCCCCCGGCGGAAGCACCGACCAGGACGACGGGCCGGTTGCCGGCGTGCCGCAGCACCGTCTCGGCGTGGAGGCGGGCGAGCGTCTCCCGGTCGGCCGGAACGGCGTGCCCCGCGCCGATGCCCGGGTGCGGGAACTCCAGGACCTCCAACTCCCCCTCGAAGCAGGCGTGCAGGGCCGCGAACCCGCCGCCCGGGAGGGCGGGGAGCGGGCGGTGGTCGGGGAAGAAGACCACGACCGGGGAGCCGGCGCGGCCCCGGGCCCGGCACAGCGGCGGCACGGCGTGCTCCGCGGCGTCGTCGGCGCCGAACGTCGCGGCGGCCGAGGACGCCGCGACCACCAGGTGCATCGCGGCCGCCGGCCGGCCCTGCTCGCAGAGCGCGCGGTACAGCGCCGCGAGCGTCTGCGCGGGACGGCCGGCGGGCGGTGCGGGCCGGATGCCGGGCCGCACACGCGGTGTGCCGTCGGGCAGGTCCTTGAGCAGGCCATCGGGCAGGTCGTCGAGCAGGTCGAGTACGTGACGGGCGAGGTCCTCGATCGCCGGGTGCTCGAACACGACGGCCGCGGGCAGCCGCAGGCGCAGGGCCGTGCTCAGCCGGCTGCGGAACTGGACGGCCGTCAGGGAGTCGAAGCCGAGCTCGGCCAGGGTCCTGCCGGCGGGGAGGTCCTGCGCGCCGGAGTAGCCGAGCACCGCGGCCACGTCGCCACGCAGCAGTTCCGTGAGCGCGGCCCCGCGCTCCTCGGCGGGCAGCCCGGCCAGCAGCGTGCGCCACGCTCCGGGCTCGGAGCCTTCCCGGGCGCCCGGGGGAGGTTCGGTCGCGCCGCTCTGCGCCTCGGCGGCGGGCCGGCCGTGGCGCGCCAGGTCGCGCAGCGGGGGCGGTAGTTGCCCTGCGGCGGCGCGCAGCGCGGCCCGGTCCAGCAGGACCGGCGCGAGTACGGGGGCTCCTGTCCGCAGTGCCGCGTCGAACAGGGCCAGGCCTTGGGCGGGGGTGAACGCCCGGACCACGTCGTCGGACCTCGCGCGCCCCGCACCCTCGGTCAACTGGGCTGCCATGCCCGCGTCGTGGCCCCACAAGCCCCACGCCAGCGAGACGGCGGGCAGACCGGCGGCGGCCCGGTGCTGGGCGAGCGCGTCCAGGAACGAGTTCGCCGCGGCGTAGTTGCCCTGGCCCGCCCGGCCCAGCACGCCCGAGACCGAGGAGAACAGGACGAAGGCCGACAAGTCCCGGTCGCGGGTCAACTCGTGCAGGTGCCAGGCCGCGTCCGCCTTCGGCCGCAGGACCGCCGCCAGCCGCTCGGGGGACAGCGCGGCCAGCGCTCCGTCGTCGAGGACCCCGGCGGCGTGCACGACGGCGGTCAGCGGGGGATCGCACTGCTCGATCAGCTCGGCGAGCCGGGCCCGGTCGGCCGCGTCGCACGCGACGATCCTGACCTGCGCGCCCCGCTCCGCCAGGCTCGCGCGCAGGGCGTCGGCGCCCGGTGCGTGCGGGCCGCGCCGCCCGGTCAGCAGCAGGTGGCGGACCCCGTAGGCGTCGACCAGGTGCCCGGCCAGGTCCGCGCCCAGCGCTCCGGTGCCGCCGGTGATCAGCACCGTGCCGTCCGGGTCGAAGGCGCCGGAGCGGCGGGGCGGGGCGCTCTCGGCCGGCCAGGGCTCGGGCAGGTGGGCCGCCGCCGGGGCACCGACCAGCCGTGGCACCGTCGCCCGCCCAGCGCGCAGGGAGAGTTGGGGCTCGCCGCTGGCGGCCGCCGCGGGCAGCAGGCGCAGGGAGGCGGGATCCTCGTCCACGTCGATCAGGACCACGCACCCCGGCAGCTCCGACTGCGCGGTGCGCACCAGCCCCCAGACCGCAGCTCCCGCCAGGTCCGGCGTGGGTGCGGTGGCGTTCCGCGTCACCACCACGAGCCGCGAGCCCGCGGTGGCCGGATCGTCCTGCCAGTCCTGGAGGACCTTGAGCACCCGCGTGGTCAGCAGGTGGACGTCGGCGAGCGGGTCGCGGTCCGTTTCCGATTCCGAGCCGACGGCGGTGACCGCCAGGTGGCGGGGCGGGGCCGCGCCGTCCGTGGGTGAGGAGGGGCCGTTCGTGGGTGAGGAGGGGCCGTTCGTGGGTGAGGACGGGCCGGCGGCGAGGGGGACGAAGGCGCCGAGGTTCAGCTGGTCCGGCCCGAGGACCGTCCAGCCCGCCGACTGCGGTGCCCGGCCGGGCAGTGCGACGGGGACCCAGTCGGGGCGCAGCAGGGCGTGCTGGGCGATGTCCTGCCCGGGATCGCGGTCCCCGGCCGGAAGTTCCCTGGTGGAGAGGGAGTTGACGCGGGCCACCAGACGGCCCGCTGGGTCGGCGAGCGTGATCGAGAACGCGCCGCCTTCCGAGGCGGGGCCTGCCTCGCCGACCGGCGCGATCCGCACCCGCACCGTCGACGCCGCGGCGGCGTGCAGGCACACGCCGCTCCACTGGAACGGCACCCGGGCGCCGCCCGCGCCCGCGCCCCCGTCCGGGCCGGCTCCCTGGGTGGACGCGGCGAGCATCGAGGCGTGCGCGGCGGCGTCCAGGAGCGCGGGGTGGATGCCGTACCGGTCCGCCTCGGCCGTCCACGGCTCGGGCAACCGGACCTCCGCGAACACCTCCGCACCCCGCCGCCACAGCGCGCGCACGCCGCGGAACGCGGGCCCGTAGGCCAGACCGCGCTCCGCCGCGGCTTCGTAGGCGCCGGCGGGATCGATCTCCGCGGCGCCGGGCGGCGGCCACTGCGTCAGGCCGTGCCCCTCCGGTGCCGTCCCCGGCTCGGGCGTGCGGGCGAGCAGGCCGGTGGCGTGCGGCGTCCAGGCGGCCTCGGCGGGTTCCACCGGTCGCGCGTGGATCTCGACGGACCGCCGGCCGGAGTCGTCCACCGCCCCCACCACGACCTGGACCCGCACCCCCGAGGCGGGCAGGGCCAGCGGCCGCAGGATCACGAGCTCCTCCAGCGTGCCGCAGTCGGCCGCGTCGCCCGCGCGCACGGCCATCTCGACGAACGCCGTCCCCGGCACGAGCGGCGCCCCACCGACGACGTGGTCGGCGAGCCACGGCTGGGCGCTCGCCGACAGCAGGCCGGAGAGCACCGTGTGCCCGGTGCCCGGCACCTCGAACGGCGGGCCGAGCAGCGGATGCTCGCCGGGGCCCGGGCGGGCCCCCGCCCCGGCCGGGCGCGGCGGGTCCAGCCAGTACCTCCGGCGTTGGAAGGCGTAGGTCGGCAGCTCCACGCGCCGCAGCCCGCGTCGCAGCCCGCGCTCCGCGAACACCGCGGGCCAGTCGACGCCGACGCCGCGCACGTGGAGCCGGGCCACGGCCGCCAGCAGCGTGTCCGGCTCCCGCTCGCCGTGGCGGGCCGCGAAGGCGAACACCGGGCCGCCGCCGCTCTGCGGGGCCGGGCCGCCGTCCTGGACGGCCGGGCACTCCTGCGCGTACGCGGTGAGCACTGGCTGCGGGCCGAGTTCCAGGAAGCCCCCGACACCGTTGGCGCCCAGCCACTCCACGGCCTCGGCGAACCGCACGGGAAGCCGCGCGTGCCGCACCCAGTAGTCCGCGGAGCCCAGTTCCTCTGGCGCCGCCCGAGATCCCGTCACGGTGGAGACCACCGGGATCCGCGGCGGCCGGAACTCCAGCGTCTCGGCGACGCGGCGGAACTCGTCGAGCACCGGGTCCACGAGCGGCGAGTGGAAACCGTGGCCGACCTTGAGCCGCGTGCTGCGGCGGCCGCGGGCCTCGAACCGCGCCGCGACGGCGAGTACCTCGTCCCGCGCGCCGGAGAGCACCACCGCGCGCGGTCCGTTGACCGCGGCGATCGCCACGCGGTCGGCCACGTCCGCGAGTTCGGGCAGGACCTCGTGCTCCGCCGCGTCGAGGGCCACCATCGCCCCGCCGTCGGGCAGCGCCCGCATCAGCCGCCCGCGGGCCGCGACCAGACGGACGGCGTCGGCGAGGTCCAGCACTCCGGCGACGTGCGCGGCCGCCAACTCGCCCACGGAGTGCCCGGCCAGGAAGTCGGCCCGCACGCCCCAGGACTCCACCAGCCGGAAGAGCGCCACCTCGTAGGCGAACAGGGCGGCCTGGGTGAAGTCCGTGCGGTCGAGCAAGGCGTCCGGCGAGCCCGGCTCGGCGCGGATCACCGTGCGCAGCGGCCGGTCGAGTTCGCCGTCCAGCGCGTGGCAGACCTCGTCGAAGGCCGCGGCGAACACGGGGAACGCCTCCCGCAGCGCCTCGCCCATCCGCGTGCGCTGCGCGCCCTGCCCGGTGAACAGGAAGGCGGTGCGGGTACGCGGGTCGGCCAGGCGCATCAACGACCCGGCGCCGGGCGTGCCGTTGCCGGACGTGCCGTCGGCGGGCGTGCCGTCGGCGATCGCCCGGAGTCCGGCCAGCATGCGCTCGCGGTCCCCGGCCGGCACCATCGCCCGGTGCGTGAGCGCCGACCGCGACACCGCCAGCGAGAAGCCCACGTCCGCCGGCGAGAGGCCCGGCCGGGCCGCGACGTGGTCGGCCAGCCGTCGCGCCTGGGCCCGCAGGGCCGCCTCGCCAGCCCCGCCGACCAGCCACGGCACTGCCGCTGGCGACACCGGCCCCGGCGGCGGCGCGGGTTGCTGGCTCGGGGCGCGGTCGGCGGCGGCCGGCTCCTCGATGATCACGTGCGCGTTGGTGCCGCCGATCCCGAAGGCCGACACACCGGCGCGGCGCGGCCGGCCGGCGGGCGCGGGCCACGGCCGGGCGGCGGTCAGCAGCTCGACCCGGCCCGCGGACCAGTCGACGTGCGGGGTGGGGGCTGCCACGTGCAGGGTCCTGGGCAACTCGCCGTGCCGCATGGCCTGGGCCATCTTGATGATCCCGGCGACTCCGGCGGCGGCCTGGGTGTGTCCGAGGTTGGACTTGACGCTGCCCAGCCACAGCGGGGGATCCCCCGGCCCCCGGCCCCGGCCGTAGCCGGCGAGCAGCGCCCGCGCCTCGACGGGATCACCGAGCGCGGTGCCCGTCCCGTGCGCCTCCACGGCGTCCACCTCGTGCGCGCGCAGCCCGGCGTCCGCCAGCGCCAGCTGGATCAGGCGCTGCTGGGCGCGGCCGTTGGGCGCGGTCAGGCCGTTGGACGCGCCGTCGGAGTTGACGGCGCTGCCGCGCACCACGGCCAGCACCGGGTGTCCGTTGCGGCGCGCGTCGGACAGTTTCTCCAGCAGCAGCACCCCGGCGCCCTCTGCCCAGGCGGTGCCGTCCGCCGTCGCCGAGAACGACTTGCACCGGCCGTCGGGCGCCAGGGCGCGCTGGCGGCTGAACGCGACCAGCGGGTTGGGCGTCGCCATCACCGTGACGCCGCCGGCCAGCGCCAGCGAGCACGCGCCCGAGCGCAGCGCCTGGGCCGCCTGGTGCACGGCGACCAGCGAGGACGAGCACGCCGTGTCGACGGTGATCGCGGGCCCGCGCAGGCCGAACACGTAGGAGAGCCGGCCGGAGGCCACGCTGCCGGCCGAGCCCAGGGCGAGGTGGGCCTCCAGTTCGTGCTCGGTGAAGCGGGAGGCGTAATCGCCGTACATCACGCCGAGGAAGACGCCCGTGTCGCTGTCCCGGACGGACGCCGGGTCGATCCCGGCCCGCTCCCACGCCTCCCAGGTGACTTCCAGCAGCAGCCGCTGCTGCGGGTCCATGGCGAGCGCCTCGCGCGGCGAGATGCCGAACAGGCCCGCGTCGAACTCCGCGGCGCTGTGCAGGAATCCGCCACTGCGCGTGTAGCAGGTGCCGATCCGGTCCGGGTCGGGATCGTAGAGGGCGGCCAGGTCCCAGCCCCGGTCGGTCGGCAGGTCCGAGATCGCGTCCCTGCCCTGAGACACCAACTCCCAGAGCCCTTCGGGGGATTCCACGTCGCCGGGGTAGCGGCAGGCCATGGCGACGATCACCACCGGGTCCCGGTCGTACGGCTCCTCCGGCTCGGCGGTCCGCGGTGCGGGCGCGGGTACGGGTGCGGCGGGCGCGGGTACAACAGGTGCGGCGGGTACGGCGGCGAACAGTTCCGTGTGCAGGTGGCGGGCGACGGCGGCCGGGGTGGGGTGGTCGAAGACCAGCGTCGTCGGCAGGCTCAGCCCGGTCGACGCCTCGAGCCGGTCGATCAGCTCGATGGCGCCGAGCGAGGTCAGCCCGAGGTCCGCGAAGGAACTGTCCGCGAACGAGTGGTCCGCAAACGAGCCGCCCGCGTCGAGCCCGCTCTCCGGCGCGCGGCCTCGGACCCGGACCGTCTCGGCGCACACCCTCGCGCACAGCGCGCGTTCCTGCTCCTCCCGGGGCAGCGACAGCAGCCCGCGGTCCAGGGAGCCGCCGGCCGGCGCCGGTGCCGCAACCGGGTCGCTGAGCACCGCATGGCGGACGATCTTGCCCGACGGCGTGCGCGGGACGGCCGCGATCTCGCGGACCTCGACGGGGACCTTGTGGTCCGCGAGCTGCGAGCGGCAGACGTCGAGCACCAGCCGCGGGTCCAGGCCCTCCGGGCCGGGCACCACGAAGGCGACCGGGACCTCCCCGAGGACGGCGTGCGGCAGGCCGAGGACCACGGCATCCCGCACCCCGGGACAGCCCCGCAGGACGTGCTCGACCTCCGTGGGGTGGATGTTCTCGCCGCCCCGGATGATCAGTTCGCTGACCCGGCCGGTGAGGACGAGGTGGCCGTGTTCGGCGCGCCGGCCGAGGTCCCCGGTCCGGTACCAGCCCTCGCGCAGCGCGGCGGCCGTCGCTTCCGGCTGGTCGTGGTAGCCCGTCATGAGATTCGGACCGCTGACCCAGATCTCGCCCTCGCCGCCCGCGAGGACGTCGGCGCCGCTGTCCGGATCGACGACGCGGACCTCGACGCCGGGTACCGGCAGTCCGCAGGACCCGTCGATCCGGGGGCCGTTCGGGCGGGTCACCGCGATCGCGCCGCAGGTCTCGGTGCTGCCGTAGACGTCGAGCAGCGGCGCGCCGAGCGTCTCCTCCACCACCCCGCGCAGCTCGGGCGGACACGGCGCGCCCGCCGTGACGCAGAGCCGCAGCCCGGGCCGCGGCGCGGGGAGCGGGGTGTCCCTCGCCGAGGCCATCAACCGGTGGTACGTCGTGGGGACGCCTGCCAGGAGGGTGAACGGCCTGCCGAGGGCGGCGCTCGGGGTGCGCAGCGTGCGCCACAGGTCGCCGGGCGTCAGGACCTCGCCGGACGTCGGCAGTTCGCCGGCGATCGCGGTGCTCGCGCCGACGGCTGTGGTGCCCAGGATCGCGAGGGAGTGCCCGAAGCTGTGGAACAGCGGCAGCGGCCACAGCAGCCGGTCCTCGGGGGAGAGCCCGAAGACCGGCACGTAGCAGGCCGCCACCGACCACAGTGCGCCGCGCTGCGTGGAGAGCACGCCCTTGGGGCGGTGGGTGGTCCCGGAGGTGTAGAGCAGCCAGGCCGGATCGTCGAGCCCCAGGTCGTCGGGGGCCGCGGGCCCGTCGCTCCCGGTCGAGGCTGCGGCCTCGGCCTCGAAGAGGACGGTGCCGTCGGGGGCGGTCGAGGGGATCGGGCCCGCCCCGGTGAGCACGGTGTGCAGGCCACGGTACGCGGCGCCGAGGCGGTGGAGCTGTGTGAGGTGCGCGGGGTCGGTGATGACGGCCGAGGCACCACTGTCCCGCAGGTAGTAGTCGAGTTCGTCGTCGGAGGACCGGGGATTGAGCAGGACACCGACCGCCCCCGCCCGCAGCACGGCGAGGCAACCCTCCACCAGCTCCACGCAGTTGCCCAGGCAGAGCGCCACCCGATCGCCGCGCCGGACCCCCGCCCGCGCGAGCGACCCGGCCAGCCGCCCGGTCCGCCGCTCCAACTCGGCGTAGCTGACGCCGCGCGAGAAGTCGTGGAACGCGACCCGGTCCGCCGACCGCTCGGCGTGCCTCTTCAACAACTCCGGCAGCGGCCGCACCAGATCGTCATACCGCAGTTCACCACTCACGCCCCAGCTCCGACCTCTCGCCACTCGCGACCCGCTCCCCCGTCGATGTCCTCCGTACCCACCAGCACGCGGGCACAGACCCAGTCCTGCGGACTCGCCGCAGCTGCGCTTGCGGCCGCTGAGGACTGCGGCGCTTCTTCTTCGTCCAGGTGGGCGCGTTCAGGTCGGACTGCCGCCAGGCGGCGAGAGCCTGCATGACCGGCTGTTCCATGAACACCTGGTAGGGCGAGCTGGTGGCGGCGGGTCCGGAATGGCCGCGTTCCCCGTGGTCGACTCGCCCGGCGACATCAACGGTGACGGGAACCCGGACCTGATCACCACCGACACCGCCGGCACCCTGCCCACCGGCACCGGTGGGCGCTGCGTCGGCATCAAGGACAACGCCACCAACCTCGGCACCCAGGTGGTCATCAGCGACTGCGTCGGCGCGACCGGCCAGGTCTGGACGCTCCGCGCCGACGGCACCCTCCACAACCCGACCGCCGACCCGCCGACCCGCCGACCCGCCGACCCGCCGACCGCTGCCTCGAACTCCCCAACTGGGCCGACGGCAACGGGACGGCGCTGGGCGTCTGGTCGTGCATCCTCGGCAACGCCAACCAGCGCTGGACCATGTACCCGAACAAGGCCTGATCCCACGACCGTGCCGGGCCCGCGACGCAGCCGACGTCGCGGGCCCCCGCCGTCCCGGAACGACGGGGTGTGGACCCGCGGCCCCTTGACCAGTGTCTACGTATGCGACGGGCACTTGGCCGTTGTTGCTCCGGGGCATGCTCGGAGCATCCCACGTCCCCACGGGCCCTTTTCTTTATTCCGCACGTTTTGCCCGAACCGGCAATCGGCGCGTGTAGGCACCGATGTTGCTGATTCAAGGTACGGACTGCTTTCGCGTCCGGGTTGAGGCGCGCCGCGAGGCGGGCGGGCCGGGCGGCCCTGGACCTGGACGACGGCGCGGCGCGGCGCGCGGGGAAGGGAGCGTCGGGCGAGCGAGGCGCCGTGGGCGGCGGTGGATGGCTGTCACGTGGTGCCGGTGGTGCCGACGTGGCCCCGAAGTACCGCGGTCGTCTGTGTGCGGTGGGCTGGGGGCGTGGACTGTCAGGAAGGTTCAGGTTTCGGCGTAGCACCCTGTCCCGGTAGGGGCGGCGCGCTGTAGAACTGGCGGGCCCAGCGGCGGTACTCCATGATCGGGCCGTCTCCCCGGCTGAGTCTGGGGTGTTCTACGTACTTCTTGTTGCTCCAGATGTGGAAGTCCTTTGTGACGTCCGTGAGGTAGAACGGCGCTACCGCCTGGGTCAGGATCTGGGACAGGGTTCTGGCTGCCCAATCGGGACAGGCGGAGAACCCGGATGAGCGGACGGACAGCGTGAAGTACGTTTGAACACGAATAGGGTCGATCGGGGTGGCCATGGCCTGGCCCAGGAAGTCGGCGCCAAAGCGATCGAGGCGCCCTGTGAGGTGTTGGCACCCGAGGCCGTGTACCACCGCCACGATTTTTGTTTGCACCGACCCTAGTAGGGCTTGGTCAGGTTTGTATGGATGTGGGTATGTCGCGGTGGCAGGTGGGGCAGGCGCCGGCCCAGGTTGCGAGGAGGAACTGCATTTCGCGGACGACCTGGTAGAGACTCAGGCCGGTGCCGTTTCTTTTGGGGCACGGGCCAGCCTCCGCAGGGTGCAGAAGGCGTGGGCGAGGGCGACGAGGGTGACATGGTGGTGCCAGCCGTTGAAGGTGCGGCCCTCGAAGTGGGCGAGTCCCAGGGCCTGTTTCATCTCCCGGTAGTCGTGCTCGATGCGCCAGCGGAGTTTGGCCAGGCGGACCAGGGTGGTCAGCGGGGTGTCGGCGGGCAGGTCGCAGAGCCAGAACTGCACCGGCTCGGGCTCCTTGGCGGGCCACTCGGCCAGCAGCCAGCACTCGGGCAGTTCCGCACCGTCGGCCCGGTCGCGGATCTCCCGTCCGGCGGGTCGCACCCGCAGCGCGACGAACCGCGAGTACATGCGCTTGCACCCCGTGCGGCCCCTGCCCGGGCGTGAGCCCTCGCGCCAGGACACCGGCCTGGCCGCACCGCGTCCCGCCTCGATGACCAGCGCCTTCACGCTCTTCGCCGGATCGGGATACCGGGCCACCGGCGGCCGTCCGGTCCCGCTGTAGGGCGGGGTGAGGGGCCGGGCGGAGCCCGGCTGGGCGCTGAGGGTGGTGGAGATGCCCACAACGTAGTTCATCCCGCGCTCGTTCACGCCCAGCCGGAACGCGGCCGTGTCGCCGTAGCCGGCGTCCGCGACGGCCAGCGGGACATGCACGCCCCAGGAACGGGTCTCGTCGATCATGTCCAGGGCGAGCTGCCACTTCTCCACATGCCCCAGGTCCACCGGGATGCCGCACTGCTGGCGGCGGGCCACCTTGAGCGGATCGGCCTTGTCGGAGGCAGGATCCCAGGACCTGGGGAGGAACAGCCGCCAGTCGACGGCGGAGGAGGCTTGGTCGGTGGCCAGGTGCAGCGAGACGCCCACCTGGCAGTTGGTCACCTTGCCCGCGGTTGCGGTGTACTGCCTCGACACGCACGCGGAGGCGTCCCCGTCCTTGAGGAACCCCGTGTCGTCGATGATCAGCGCCGTCGGCTTCAGCTCGGCTTGCATCCTCCAGGCCAGCCGGGCCCGCACATGCGCCGGGTCCCACGGGCTGGTGGTCACGAAGTGTGCCAGCGCCTGCCGGTTGCCGTCCTCACCGAGCCGCGCGGCCATCGGCTCCACCGACTTGCGCCGCCCGTCCAACAGCAGTCCCCGCACATACGCCTGCCCCCAGCGATGCTGATCCGCGCGCGTGAACGCCTCGAACATCTCCGCCGTGAACGCCGCCAGGTCCTCCCGGACCCCGGCCATCTCCTCAGGTGTCACACACCACCAACGACACAACCCACCAACAGACACGCCACTACCGCACAAACCTGACCAAGCACTACTAGGAGAGGGAATGCCCTTTCGAAGGTGACCGGGATGCCGAGGTGGGGTCCATCCGCTTGCAGTGGATTTGCGATCATCGCGTTCTGGAACCCGTGGATGGGCGCGAAGTGCGCAAGGTCGACGGTGTTCTCGAATACATCTTGCGGATGGTCGACCAGGGTGAACGCCCGCCGCGTCGGTGGCGGGAACTCATCCACCGGGAGGGTCGGGACCTGCCAGGTCGGGGCGGAGCCCCCTGCATGGCGCCATACCGAGATGAATCCGTTGACCTCACAGGAAACCCAAGGTTTCAGGGACGCCCGAGGCGGGGTCGACCCGTCGCCGGTCCGGACACATCTCCCCGTCAAGTCATAGGCGAAATGGTGGAAGGGGCAGACGATGTTCTCGCCGTCCACCGAACCCCCGAAGCCGAGATGGGCGCCAAGGTGAGGGCAGTGCGCGTCCACCACTTGCACGGCGCCTGAACGCGTACGATAGGCCACCAGTTCCTCGCCCATGAACTTCCGTCGGATGACCTTTCCACGAGGCAGTTCATCGCTGAAGGCGATGGCGAACCACCCGTCCGGGTAGGGCAGCCGGGGCTGGTGTACCGGGTTCGAGGATTCGTCGATGTCCATCTCGGGCCTTTCTCCATCAGACTGACGGCGGGGGCACTGCTTACCCGCGGCGGATCGTGTTCGCCGTGTCCGCCCCTACGGGCGGCGCCCCGACGGCGCTGAGCCGCTGTTCTGGTTCCCCGGTGGGATTCGTCTGAGCCTTCGGTCAGGCGCGGGGCTTCTTCGATCAGGGCGTCGACGATCCGGTGTTCGGGGACGGTCCGGATGGCGTGGCCTTCGACGAGGACTGGCCTTTGTCGCGTTGCCGCAGGAGACGCCGGGGTCGGCTTCGCGGGCTTCGCCGGGCCGTTGACGACGCAGCCCATGGCGGCGACGCGCAGGGGGTGGGGGAAGTCGTCGAAGGCGGCTTCGACGCGCTGGGCCAGGGTGTGGATGTCGACCTGGAGGCGGCCGCAGCCGGGGCAGGAGACGATCTCCAGCTTGCGGGGGCGCAGTCCCAGGGACTGCAGGATGTGCGCTCCGGCCTTGACCTGGTCGACGGGTGGGGCGGAGAGGGAGACGCGGATGGTGTCGCCGATGCCCTCGGTGAGGAGGACTCCGAAGGCGACGGCGGACTTGATGGAGCCCTGGAGGGCGGTGCCGGCTTCGGTGACGCCGAGGTGGAGGGGGTAGTCGCAGGCCGCTGCGAGGAGGCGGTAGGCGGCGATGACGGTGAGCGGGTCGTGGTGCTTGACGGCGATCTTGATGTCGGTGAAGCCGTGCTCCTCGAAGAGCGAGCACTCCCACAGGGCGGATTCCGCGAGCGCCGCGGGGGTGGCGGAGCCGTGCTTGGCGAGCAGGCGCGGGTCGAGGGAGCCGGCGTTGACGCCGATCCGGATCGGCACGTTCGCTGCCTGGGCGGCGTGGGCGATCTCGCGGACCTTGTCGTCGAACTTTCGGATGTTGCCGGGGTTGACGCGCACGGCGGCGCAGCCGGCGTCGATGGCGGCGAAGACGTAGCGGGGCTGGAAGTGGATGTCGGCGATGACGGGCAGCTTCGACTTGGCGACGATGGCGGGCAGGGCGTCGGCGTCGTCCTGGGAGGGGACGGCGACGCGCACGAGGTCGCAGCCGGCGGCGGTGATCTCGGCGATCTGCCGGAGTGTGGCGTCGACGTCGGCGGTCGGGGTGGTGGTCATGGTCTGGACGGAGATGGGTGCGTCGCCGCCCACGGGGACGGTGCCGACGTGGATCTTCCGGCAGTGGCGGCGTGTTGGGGTGCGCGGCGACGGTTGGGGAAGCCCCAGATCGGTCGAGGCCATGGTCGCTCCTGCGGGCTCGGGCGGGCGGTGCCGGAGGGCGGCGGTGCCGGGTTCAGTGGTTCCACCACCAGGCGATGGAGGGAATGGGCAGGGGGCTGGATTCCAGTCCGGGAGGTTCCTGGCTGACGATGCTGAGGAGTGCGAGGTCGCCGCCGTATCGGGGGTTTCCCGCGTGCCAGTGGATCACGTTGGTGATCATGGTTCCGGTGTCTCGCAGGAACCGGGTCAAAGCGGGGCTGGACCCGATGGCGATGCGGTCCCGAAGGCGCAGGTGGACCACCATGACGCGGTTCCAGAACTCGATGGCCTTCCGGGTGGCGTGCGTGACGTCGAGATCTTGATGCCGCATCAGCGTCATGACGATGTTCTTGTGCGCGTCGCCGCCCCGCAGGTCCTTTTCGATGGAGTAGATGTCGTTGCACCAGGCGAGGAGGATTCCGGCGGACTCGAGCCATGCGCGGGTGGCGGGGGCCTCGAACTCGTGGGCCGGGATCTCCATCCCGTTGTAGATCTCCGATGCCGTGATGTAGGCGGCGAACGCGGTGAGCCACAGGCGCATCACGGGAAGGACCGCGGGCGTTACCTGTCGGCCGGCGAGACGGTGGCAGGTCTCCCACGGGATGGCCATGTGATACGAGGTGTAGCCGGCGGCGAAGCGGGCGTACTGCACGTCGGTGGCACTGTCGCGGAAGTCTTTGATCAGCTCCGCGAAGTGTCGCATGAAGGGGAGGTCGGTCAGGGGCGGTGCGCTCGGATCGTCCACGACGCGCTGCATGGTGCAGCATGCCTCGATGACCTCTTCCAGCGTGGTGAGTTCCTCCAGCCAGTCGTCCACGGCGAAGGCGAGCAGGTACCACTTTCCGCCGAGCTCCAGGCGTTCCTCGATTCCGTCGGGGCTGGAGCAGGCGACGTAAGCGGCGCTTCGGGATCGGAGGAGCGCGTTGCGGGTGTCGGGGTTCGTCGGGATCGGGCAGCTTTCCATCCACCGGGTGGCGCTCTCGTCGATCTCCCGGGCTCGGGGGTGGAGTGAAACCGGGAACGGGCAGTAGAGGGCGGGCGCCTCCGGCTGCGGGTCGGACACCGAGGTGTCAACGGACATGTCGAGGGCCGCCTTTCGGTGGGTAACGGAACCGTGAGCCTTTCCGGGCCCGGGAGGGAGTTGTTCGCAGGTGACGGGTTAGCGGTCGCCTGTGCGGTGCGGACGGCGGTTTCGGGAAGCGGAGCCCCTGAACCGCCTGCCGTCGACGCGTTCCCGCACCGCGGGCTCCCGTCGACGGCGGCATCCGACGTACGCGCCGTCCGGCCGTGTCCGGGTGCGACGTCGAGGAGCGGGGCGTGTTCGCCGCCCGTGTCTCGCCCGGGTCCGGAGCCGTGGGCACACGGCCCCTCCCCTCCCCGGGCCGGTGGTGCGGCAGGGGCCGCGGTCGTGTCAGTGTTCGCGGTGGGTGACCAGGTGGGCGAGGGCGGTGAGTTCGGCGGCGGGCAGGGGCGCGGGGTCGGCGAGGGCGAGGCGGTGGAGGGCGTCGGCGCTGTGGCGTCGGGCGCGGTGCAGGGTCCAGTCCCTGGCACCGCTCTGTTCGATCAGCTTGGCCGCGTGGCGGCATTCCTCCTCGCTGGGGGCCTGTGTTGCGCGGTAGAGGGCGCGCAGGGCCTCGGCTTCCGGGGTGTGGCCGGCCATGGCGGCGGCCACCGGCAGGGAGACCTTGCGCCGTCGCAGGTCCGAGAGGGCGGGTTTGCCGGTGGTCTGTTCGTCGCCCCAGATGCCGAGCAGGTCGTCGGCGCACTGGAAGGCGATGCCCAGGTGTCGGCCGAAGGCCCGCAGATGCTCCGTGCGCTGCGGGTCGGCGCCACCGGCGATGGCGCCCAGCGCGCAAGCGGCGGCGAGGAGTTCGCCGGTCTTGCCCACCGCCACCGCGAGCGCGTGGTCCTCGCTGACGTCGGTGCCGGTCTCCAGGAGCGTGTCGAGGTACTCGCCCTCGATCAGGAGCTGGACGCTTTCCAGGAGTACGGGAATCGTGAGCTCGGCGCGGGGGGCCTGGGTGAGGGTCTGCACGGCGGCGAAGAACAGGGCGTCGCCGGCGAGGATCGCCGCCGGGATCCCCTTGGCCGCCCACAGGGCGGGTCGGTGGCGGCGCATCCGGTCGCGGTCGATGACGTCGTCGTGCAACAGGCTGGCGTTGTGGATCAGTTCCACGGCCACGGCCGCGGGACGGGCGGCCTCCGGGTCGCCGCCGACGGCCCGGCAGGCCAGGAGGGTGAGGGCGGGGCGCAGGGCCTTGCCGTCGCCCTGGTGGTCGAGGTGGGTTCGGTCGTCGGTCCACCAGCCGAAGTGCAGCCCGGCGAGGTGACGGATGTGCGCGGGCAGGCGGTTGACCTGGGTGCGGATCAACGGCCTGACGGTGTGTGCGCTGTACGCCAGGATGTCTTCGCAGTCGCGGGGTTCGTCGGACACCGGGCCTCGCCTTCGGGTGGCAGTGCGTCAGGATCGGGCGAGAGGCGGCGGGCCGGGCCTGAACTCCGGCTGCCTTGAGGAAAGGCCCTGGGCCGAGCGGCGCACGGGGTCCGGGGGGGCGCGGTCGGTCCTTTGGGGCTTGTGCCCCTGGGGCCTTCTGCAAGTTCGTACGACCGCCATCCCTCAGGGGCTCACGTGACAGCACCCAGGCGGAGAAGCCCCCGCTCGCGCTCGAACCCGGGGCGTCTAGTTCCGGGGCTCTTCGACTCCGTCCTGCGGGGAGTAGAACTGCTGGGCCCAGCGCCGGAACTGCATGATCGGGCCGTCCCCTTTCGCGAGCCGCGGATGACTCAGAGGGATCTTGTTCTGCCAGATGTCGAAGTCCCTGCTGGCATCCCAGGCGAACAGGTGAGCGATGCCTGCGCTGGCCAGCGCGTTGGCGGGCCCCGCGAGCCCATGGCGTACGAGCCGCATCGACGCCGCCATGGTGAAGGTGAGCCGCCCGGGGTCGACGGGCGTGGAGAAGACCCAGAAGCGGAAGTGAAGTCCGAGCCTGACGATCTCGACCTCGCTCTGGATGACGCCGAGGCCCTGGGCGATGATCCGACCCGTGGGCGAGAGCAACGAGAACGCCCCGGGCCGGGGGTCAACGCCGCTTCTCTGTACGGTCATTGACACGACTGCGCGGGTCCCGTCGAAGAGTGGTTCGTGGAGGTAGGTCACGGGCACCCCGTGCACCGGACGGAAGTGCCCGAGGTCGAAAGCGTTTTCCAGCACCTCCTGGGGATGGTCCTCCAGGTCCCGGACCACGCAGTACGGAGTGGGGAAGTCCGCCGGCGGCAGAGGCTCGATCTCCCAGGACGGCGCCTGGCCCAGGGCATGGCGCCATACGAAGATGAACCCGTCGATCTCCCGGTGCTCCAGAACCGAGAGCCGGGTCTTCAGCGGGGGCGGCGTTTCGTATCCGGTCTTCACGCACGCCCCGTCGAGGCCGAACTGGAAGTGGTGGAAGGGGCAGCGCAGGTTGTCCCCCTGCACCGTTGCCCCGTGGCCCAGATGAGCCCCCAGGTGAGGGCAGTACGGCCGTACCGCACGCATCGTGCCGCCGGCGGTGCGGTAGAGCACGACGTCCTCACCCATCAGACGGCGGGTGAGGACCTTGCCCGCTTTCAGTTCGTGACTGGCGGCCAGGGCGAACCAGCCATCGGGGTAGGGAAGACGGGGCACAGTCGCCTGCGCCGTCCGCGGTGACGGGTTCCAAGGGGTCACAACGCACCTCGTTCGTCGTTGTGGTGGCGGGCTCCTCTGGGGTGAGGCTGTCCGGGCCGGACCTGGGCGATGCGCGGGGCCATCCGGTGTCGCGGTGGCGGTGCGGGCCCTACCTGGGTCGCGGCACCGGTTCGACTCGGCGGTTGCCGGGCCGGGCACGTCAGGTCCCTGTCGACCGCCCGGGAAGGCGGCCGGTGACGGTTTCTACACCAACAGATGAAGGACCGTCCCGGAACGGCGTGCGGCCCTCGCGTCGGAGCACGGCCCGCTCCGGTTCACGCCCTCGCCCCTCCCCCCTCACGCCTGCCTCCGTGACGCCGCAGGTCGGCGGCTACAGGGACCATTCGGCGGGCCGGGCCGCCCCTGAAGCGCCCTGGCGGGCCGCTGCCGGGCCTGCGGAGCCGGTGGCGACCACCGGGACAGGGGACGGCCCTCGCATCGCCCCACGGTGCAGGCGGCCAGGTGACACCACTCGCCGCCTTCGCGCCACCACACCATGTCGCGGACTTCCTGCGGGTGCCGGGGCGGCGGAAGACGTGTCTCGACCGGCAGAACGGGCGTGTGTACGGCGCCATCGGCGCGGGCGTCCGGGGCTCGTTGCCTCCCGAGCCCCCGCACTCGGGGTTGCCGCCGACGTACGGACTGGCGTGCACTCAAGGGGCTGAACGCTTCCCGCCCGAACGTCGGCCACCGGGACGCAGGATGACGGGCGATCAGGCCTTCTCGCATGCTCGCACCCCAGCAGGGAGGAACACCCCCTCATGAGTGAGCCCCGGCAACTGCGCGGCATCATCCGGTCTCTGCGTACCATCGTCGACGACGTCAAGGAGATCGTCGACGGACTTATCGAACGCGCGGCGGAGCTGGAGTGCAACCTCCGGGATGCCGTCATCGACCTGCTGAAGGAGAACACGGGGAGCGGGCCCACCGGTGACACCCCCGCTCGCCCCGTGGACGAGACGGCGGAACTGGCCGGCCTTCGGGCGGAACTGGCCGGCCTTCGGGCGGAACTGGCCACCCTGCGGGAAGAGCTCACCCGCCTGACCAGGACGTCGCCGGGTACGTGACTGACCCGGAGAACCGCGAAGCCGACGACGGTGACGGTGTGTCCGGTCCGTCGCCGGACGTGGAGCATCGCCTGATCCGGGCGCAGGACGGGATTCTGGCGGACTCGCTCACCGGTCGGCAGGTCGCCTTGGCGGAGCTGGCCGACGATGTATGCAGCGGGCCGCCGGGCCCAGGACGGCGGCGGCGGCGGAGAGTGCACCTACCAGGTCCTGGTCCAGGTCCTCCTGGCCACGCTCGCGTCCGGGCCGGAGGCGGGCGCGCTGCCGGGGGTTGCGGGGCTGCTGTCCGCCGCGGCCCGCGGCAGCTCTACCCGCTGGCCGAACGACGTGGGACACGGACAGGGGGCGAGCGAAGCGGAGTTCGGTAGCCGGGCAGGACCGGCCCGGCCCTCCCCCCTTTTGCTCGACGCGCTGTTCCCGGTATCGGCCCGTACGTGGCCGCCCTGTCTCTGGAGGCTGTGTGTCCGCTCGTGCGCTCTACGTCTCGGGGGTCCTGGGGCGTCTGCTCGCCGACGAGTTGCGGCGCCCCGGGCGCAAGGGCAGCGGGAAGCACGAGGAGGAGAGCGGGCGGGCGCGGGCGGTGCGGGAGGCCTTGCAGTCGCTGGGCCCGTTCTACATCAAGGTCGGCCAGATCCTCTCCACCCGCCCCGACTTCGTGCCCGAGGCGATGATCGAGGAACTCCGCCTGCTCCACGACCAGGTCACCCCGCTCCCCTTCGACGTCTTCGAGCCCGTCCTGGCCGCCGAGTTCGGCCCCCGCTGGCCGCGCCTGTTCCGCGACATCGACACCGAAACGCCGCTCGGCGCAGCGTCGCTGGCCCAGGTCTACCGCGCCGATCTGGCGGACGGCACGGCGGCGGCGGTGAAGATTCAGCGCCCCGGTGTCGCTCAGGTCATGGCCCAGGACATGGCCGTTCTGCGCCGCGCGGCGCGTCTGGTCGTTCGGGCAGCGCCCCGCTTCACCGCGGTCGTCGACGTGCCGGCCATGCTCGGCGTGCTCTTCGACGCCATGCGGGACGAGAGCGACTTCCGTCGGGA
>NZ_JBIUSS010000051.1:0-11394 GCF_044741445.1 Kitasatospora sp. NPDC088160
CAGTTAGCGTGCTTCGTCACAGTCACCCGCTGTAGCCAAGCGGGACTGTTAGGCCAACTATCGATTCCATGGGCCAACTACAGATTCCGGCCTCAGCCGTTCGCGACCGGCCGGAGGGCGTACCCGCCGCGGCGGCGCGGTGCTCGAAAACTCCCCGTTCGACCCGGGCGCGCCCGGAGATGACCTGCTTGAACCCCGCGTTCGAACAGCGCCATCATCTGTCCCCTGCCGACCACAAGGCCACCCCAACTCAGCTTCCCTGAGGCCGGTTTGGACTGCCCCGGCGCGTCGGCAGGAGGAGCGTCCCGTCGCCCCCGCTCAACAGCCCCGTCGGCCCGAGTGAACGAGGAGTCCGCGCAGTGATCGATTTCGAGGTGCTGACCGCACTGGCCGCCCACGAGGGCATCGAGCGGATCGGCGTCGGCGTGGTGCTCCGCGACGCCTCCGGCCGGATCCTGCTGATCCGCCGGGCCGCGCACGACCCCCTTCCCGGCCCGTGGGAGTACCCGGGCGGCGGCCGGGAGGACGGCGAGGGGATCGAGGCGGGCGCGGCCCGGGAACTGGCCGAGCAGACCGGGCTCGCCGGGCTGCCGCTGGAGTACGCGCGGAGCCTGGACCTCACCGACCGGAACGGCCGGCGGGTACGGCAGTTCGTGTTCACCACCGTCGTGCCCGACGGCACCCCGGTCACGCTGTCGGCCGAGCACGACGACCAGCAATGGGCCCGTCCCGACCAGCTGCCGCAGACCGGCGACGGAGAGCGCGAGGTGATCAGGTGGCTCACCCGTCGCCTGGCGATCCCGGGCTGGCGACCGGTCGGCGGCTACCTCACCACCATCGCGCGGCCCACGGTCTACGGGTGCTTCCTGGTCACCGACCCGGACGGCCGCGTCCTCGGGATGCGCTCGACCATCAACCCGACCGTGTGGAACCTCCCCGGCGGCAACGTCGAACACGGCGAGACCCCGTTCGACACGGCACTGCGCGAGGCCCAGGAGGAACTCGGCCTCGACCTCGCCGCGGAGAACCCCGAGGTGATCGCCCGGCGGCGCCTGGTCGCGGTCGTCCACGAGCAGGTCGGCACGGAGTACCCGGTGCCGGTGTGCGGATACGTCTTCGACGGCGGCGTCCTGACCCGGGAGCAGCAGGCCCGCATCCGGCTCGACCCGGCCGAGCACACCGAGTGGCGCTTCGAGACCGCCCACGACTGGGACGCCCTGATGCCACCGGACCGCTACCAGCGACTCCTCCAGGTACTGCGCGCCCACCGCTGCGGCACCCCGCTGTACCTGGAACGCCCTTCCCCGGAGGACGAGTTCGAAGGAATCATGGTCCTCGTCACCGACCGGCACGGCCGCCTGCTGATGCACCACCGCGACGACAAGCCGGGCATCGCCTGGCCGGGCTACTGGACCCCCATCGGCGGCTGGCGCGAGGGCGACGAGACCCCGCAGGAGAACGCGGCGCGCGAGGTCCGCGAGGAAGCCGGCATCGAGATCACGGGGCTCCGGATCCTGCCCGGCCCGCACCACGAACTGGTCTCCCCGCTCACCCGCGTCCTGCACGCCGCCTGGGACGGCCCGGAGACGGACCTCCGGCTCGGCGACGAGGGCCTGGCCGTCCGCATGGTCCCCCTGGCCGAGGTGCTCGACCTCAAGGTCCCGCCCTACCTCCAGCACTACCTGCCCCTGCTGGCCGAAAGCGCCGACCGGCCCGCGAGGAGGACCTCGTGAACCAGCCCCGGCGCAGCGAAACCAGCCGGTCGGGCCGCCCGGCCCCGTCGGAACCGACCGGCTGAGGATGGCCGGCCGCCACCGCCGCCCGCCCGAGCCGCAGCTGCCGGCCGACACCGATGCCCGGCTGCGGGCCATCGCCGACCAGCGGCCCGTCGTGGAGGAAGGCATCGTCACCTTCCCCGCCAGCCCCGTCCCATACGCCTACCGCACCGTGCACCGGCCCGACGGCGGCACCGACCGGCACCTCGTCCGCCTCGACCTGCCCCGGCGACCACCCGGGTGACCGGCTCGGCAGCCGATGCTCCTGACGATCCGTCACCACGGGTGGACCGCAGTCCAGTACCAGGCCCCACCCCCGCCCCGAACGTCTACCTCTGGCCGACCCGCTGCCGGCCGGTTCGCCGGGAGGCGGCCACGACGGAGAAGGCGTACTCCCGCATCCGGAGCTCGTAGGCACGTACGCCGTCCACGAGCGGCACGCCGGAGGCCGCGGCCTCGGCCAGGGTCCGCGTCAGCTCGGCGGCGTCGCGGATCGCGGTGTTCGCGCCCATCGCCAGCACCGGGCTCATGGCGTGGATCGCGTCCCCGAGCAGGGTGACGGGGCCCGGCTCCCACGGCGGTACGGGGCTCGCCGTGGAGATGCGCAGCGGGAACAGCGAGTCGGTCTCCCAGCGGTCCAGGAGGCGGTGCACATCGGGGTGCCAGTCGTCGCCCACCAGGCGTCCGGCCAGCTCGCGCAGGGCGGGGCCGTCGAGACCGCGCAGCGCTTCGAACGAGGGCATGGCGGGGTGGTCCGCCGGCGCTCCCACCAGGCAGGCGACGTAGTCGCCGACGGGGGTGAGGGGGACGGGCGGCGTGTGTGCCGGGCCGGCGGCACCGGGAGGGCGGGCGAACCGCACGGGCCCGAAGCCGACGTGCGGACTTCCCGGCCCACCGGTCACCACGGTGAAGATGCTGTCGAACACCCACGGCGGCAGTGCGGCCGCGGCCGCGGCGGCCGCTGCGCCCGTCTCCGACTCTCCGGCCTCTCCCGCCTCTCCAACCCCGGTTTCCGGCGCGTCCAGCGGGATCCTGCCGTAGATCAGCCGCAGTCCGGCGTCCTCGACCCGGGCGTGCGGCAGCAGCTGTCGGCGTACCGCCGATCCGACCCCGTCCGCGCCGACCAGGAGGTCGGCGCTCGCGCTGCGGCCGTCGGCGAACCGCACGGTGACCGTTCCGTCCTGCTCCCTCTCCCAGCTCAGCAGTTCCGCGCCGTAGCGCACGGTGTCCGCCAGGCCGGAGAGCAGGATCTGACGCAGCGTCGGCCGGTTGAACGCGTACGAGCGGTACGGGCGAGCGGTGCCGTCGGCGGGATCGGGGTCGGGCGCGGTGGGCCGGTCCGCGAGCGTGCCCAGGTGGCGGTCACGGACGGAGACCCGGGCGGGCGGCGAGGCCGCGGTCGCCAGGCCCAGCCGGAAGAGGTGCTCCGGCAGGCAGCGTTCCAGGCCCGCGAGCCCGGGTTCGTCGAGCTGGACGCGGTAGCCCTGCGGCCTCGCGTCCGGGTGGAGGTCCCGCTCGTACACGGCGACGTCGAAGCCGCGGGCGCGCAGCCCGTGGGCGAGGGTGAGGCCGCCGAGTCCGGCGCCGGCGATGATGACACGGTGCTGGTGCACAGTCTTCTGCCTTCGTTGTGGTCACGAAGGAAGCACTGGGGTTCCGCGAAGGGAACAAACACCGCGAGGGCGCCGCTCAGAAACACCATTCAGGAGCGATTTTTCGCGCATTCCGTTGAATCTGGAGCCACAGTAGCAGTGAGCCGTCGGCGGAACCGACCAGCCTCCTCGACGAGAACCGGCCCGGAGGCCGGGGCTCATCAGCTGAAGGGGCTTGGCCCAGGTCGTGCTCCGCCGGCCGGCCCGGCAAGGCGTGGTCGCCGACCGACGACGCGCGGGAAGGTGCCGTCCGGCACGGCCCGATTGGCATGACTGTTCAAGTGATACGCTCACAAGATGACGAACCAGGAGGGAACGCCCGAGGCGCCGGACGAGCATGCGGACCTGTGGCTCACGCCGACCGAGCTGGCCTCCTGGATGTCGGTGGTCCGCCTGATCACCCGGCTCCCCTGGGCGGTCGACGCCCAGCTCCAGCGCGACGCCGAGCTGAGCATGGTCGAGTACATGACCCTCGCCATGCTGTCCGAGGCGCCCGAGCGGACCTTGCGCATGAGTGTCCTGGCCGAGCACACCAGTACGTCGCTGTCGCGCCTGTCGCACATGGTGAAGCGGCTGGAGAGCCGCGGCTACGTCCGGCGGGAGCCGGATCCGGCCGACGGACGGTTCACCAACGCCATCCTCCTGCCTGCCGGCATGGGCAAACTGGAGGCGGCCGCCCCCGGACATGTCGCCCAGGTCCGCCGCCTCGTCGTGGACAACCTGTCCGGCGAGCGCCTGCGCAGGCTCGGGCAGGACGCGGAACGCATCCTCCAGCGCATCGACTCGCCTGCGCGCTGAGTCCAGGGCTTGATCACTCAAGTCATAGCTGCGGCCACAGGGCCTCTCGACCCACCACAACAGCGAAGCGCCGCGACCTTTCGGCAGATTGACTTGAAGGTTAAAGTAAATACACGAGGGCGTCGATCCCGGCGCCGCCGCGCCACCTCCGCGCGGCACGGATCAGGGAGCTGAGATGTCGCTGGAGAACGAGAAGATCATTCGCAACGCCTACCGGGTCGCCGAGGAGCAGGACGTCGCCGGCTGGATCGCGGCGTTCACCGAGGACGGAACCTTCACCGACATGTCGGTCCCGTTCACCTACCGCGGCGCGGACCAGCTGGGCAAGACGGTCGAGACCTACGCGCGGGCGTTCCCCGACATGCACCGGGAACTCGAACGGTTCTACGTCACCGGCGACGTGGTGATCGTGCAACTACGCTTGCAAGGCACCCACCTCGGCCCGCTGGAGCTGCCGTCCGGCACCGTCCCGCCTACCGGCAGGCGCATGGACGCCCCGTGCTGCGACGTGTTCGAGCTGGTCGGCGGAAAGATCAAGCGCTTCGACTGCTACGCGGAAGGTTCCGTCATCGCCACCCAGCTCGGCCTGGCCTGAGTTCCACCACCGCTTGAGCCTTCAAGTCGTCGGGTCTAGAATCCGACATGGAGGCTCAAGCGGGAACGTCGGCACCTGCACCTGTACCTGCACCTGGCCGCGCCCGACGGAGCCCGCCGCACCACCGCCAGCCTGCCCAGCAGGACTGACACGGAAGGAGCGCCCACCGTGAGCACCCTCAAGATCGCCGTGATCCTCGGCAGCACGCGCCCCGGCCGCAACGGCAAAGCGGTCGCCGACTGGGTCATCGACCGCGCGGGAGCCCGCGCCGGCGTCGAGTACGAGCCCGTCGACCTCGCCGACTGGCCCCTGCCCTTCATGGACGAGCCGCTGCCGCCGTCCATGGGCCAGTACCAAGGCGAGCACACCAGGGCGTGGGCCGCCAAGGTCGCCGAGTTCGACGGCTACGTCTTCGTCACCCCGGAGTACAACCACTCGATCCCCGGCGTACTGAAGAACGCCCTCGACTTCGCCTACGCGGAGTGGAACAACAAGGCCGCCGCTTTCGTCTCCTACGGCACCGTCGGCGGCGTCCGCGCCGTCGAGCACCTGCGCAGCATCGCGAGCGCGCTCCAACTCGCCCATGTCAACCAACAGCTTTCCTTCTCGCTGTTCTCCGACTTCGAACAGCTCTCCCTCTTCAAACCCGGCGAGCACCATGACGCCTCGGCCACCAGGCTGTTCGAACAGCTGGAGGCCTGGTCGGCCGCCATGAAGACGCTGCGCTCCTGAGCCGACCCGCGAGGACGACGACGCGGCGGCGCGACGGTGACGCGGCGGCGCGGCGGCGCGGCGGTGACGCGTTGCCGGTTGCGGCCGGGGAGCAGGACCAGGTCATCCGCTCCCATGCGGGCTGCCGGCCCCTCGGTGAGGACCCGGCCGAGGCCCTGGTCACCGATGTGTCACTGACGGCGCTGCGGGTGTTCCGCACGGCGGCCGAGCAGGGGACCTTCACGGCGGCAGCGGAGTCGCCGGGGTACACCCAGTCGGCGGTGTCCCGGCAGATCGCCTCGATCGAACGGGTCGACGGCGCCGACCCGGAGCCGTGGGTGACCACCACGGCGACGGCCCATCTGCGGTGAAGAGCCCGGAGCCGTGGGTGACCGCCGCGACGACGGCCCGTCCGCGGCGAAGAGCCCGCCGCCGGGACTGTCCGCCGGCAGGGCAGCCAGGTCGACGACCACCCCGACCAGCCGCCTCGGCCACCGTTCGCCCCCGGAACTCGTAGCTCGTCGCCGACCCTCCGCAGGCAGCGTCGCGCCGGGGCCAGGCCGCTGCGGGTGCGCCGACGGCCGCCTCGGCGCACCGTGGATCCATGGCCCTCATCGGGCCGCCGGGGCTGCGGACGCCTGGGCGATCTTGGGGTGCGAAGAGCCGGTGGAGCCGCCAGGGCCCGCCCCGCAGGGCGCTTCGGACGTGCTCGGCGCCCCGGGCCGAGCGCCGCCGCCCTGCCCGTCAACGTCGGCAGTCGGCCGGGCCCACGTCGTTTTCGTCACCGAGGGGACGGACCACCACCGACCAGTCACGCGAACACCTCGAAGGGGAAATCCGCCATGTCCTACCCAATGGCTCACTACTGGGGTGAATCGGGCGAGAATACGGCGACGCTCCGTTCCGGCGCCACCACGCCGGACGTGTTGATCGGCGCGGGGGGCACAAGAGTCCACTACCTGGTCGACACGCCCTCCGCGAACAAGACGTTCGGCCTGTACCGATTGGACATGGGGCCCCGGCCGACAGGCCCTGCTCCACATTTCCACCGGACCATGTCCGAGTCCTTCTTCGTCCTGTCCGGGATCATGCGCCTGTACGACGGTGAACGATGGATCGACGCCGAGGCGGGTGACTTCCTGCACGTGCCGGAGGGCGCTGTGCACGGCTTCCGCAACGAGTCCAACGAGCCGGCCTCGATGCTGATGCTCTTCGTGCCGGGCGTGCCACGCGAATCGTTCTTCGAGGAAATCTCGGAGATCGCGGCCGAAAAGCGCCCGATGAGCGAGGCGGAATGGGCGGAACTCTACCGCCGGCACGACCACTTCCTGGCCTGACCGGCTCGTCCGGCCGGGGTCGGCTGGAACGACGACTCGGGCGATCACGTACTGGCCGGGGTGGTCAGCCGCGTGGGGCTCGGAGTCCGCTACTGCGTGGCCGCGGTGACCACGCCGATGGGGGCCTGCACGGTGCCCGCGTCGGTCCGGCTGGGACAGGAAGATCCTGGACCGGGCATGCGCGGTTCAAACGCCTCGCCACTCCGCACTCAACACGTCACCTTGTCCAACAGAACGCAGCCGGCGCCGGGGCCCGGGCGGTAGGGCCTGCGGCCTGCGGCTGTTCCCCACCCTCGGCACGGGCGCGGCCGGTGTCAGCCGAAGTGCCGGACGGTCGCCGGATCGGCGGGTTCGTAGGGGTGCCACTGGTCCGCGGCGGGACGGCCGGTGGCGACGAAGGCGGCGATCGCGCGGGAGAAGGTGCCGCCGAGCGAGCGGACGGCGGCGGTGGCCTCGCCGAGCATGGGGCTGTCGGGGTAGGCGTCGAAGGTGTCGAAGAAGAAGGGGAGTTCGACGCAGTGCGCGGCGCCCAGGCCTGCGGGGTCGGGCACCGGGACGTGGTCGAACCGGTAGACGTAGGTCGGGTTTCCGGCCGCGGCGTGGCGGTCGGCGATGGCGAGGGTGTCGTCACGGAAGACGAGCCCGGTCTCGAACTCGGTGAGGATGTCGGCCGGGGTCGCGTTCGGCCGCCGGGCCGCGATGCGGTCATACCGCTCGTCGCCGCCGTCGGCCTGGCCGGCCGCGATCGAGCGGGCCCGGTCGGCGGTGATCTCCCGGATGCGGGGGGCGAGGGCGAAGAAGGATGCCATCTCGTTCCTGGTGGTGCCGGTCAGCAGGCCTTTGCCGTCGAGGCGTCCGTCGACCAGCGCCTGCTGCCACGTCGCGGGGATCCCGGAGGCGCCGAGGACGGGGTACATGGGCGGGGCGACGTTGCCCGGGCGGGCGGCCTCCCGGGAGAGCTGCTGGTAGGCGGCCAGGAGCCGGTCGGCCGGGACGGCGCGCAGCGCGGCACCCCGGTCCCGGGTGCCGCCCGGGCCGAGGATGCCGAGGAAGCCGAGGAAGCGCCGCGCGTGGTCGCTCGCCTCCTCGGGGTCCTGCGGGGCGAGCCCGAAGGGACCGCTCTGGGCGATGACCCGGTTGACGAGCGGGCCGGTGGTCGGGGAGACGGCGAGGTAGAGGGCGGAGAACGCCCCGGCGGACTGGCCGCCGACGGTGAGGCTGCCGGGGTCGCCGCCGAAGGCCGCGATGTTGCGCCGCACCCAGGCGAGGACGGCGGCCTGGTCCTGCACGCCGAGGTTCTCGATGCCGAGGTCCGGCAGGTAGAGGTAGCCGAGCGGGCCGAGGCGGTAGTTGGCGGTGACGACGACGGCCCGGCCGGCGGCGGCCAGGTGCCGGCCGTCGTACCAGTCCCAGCCTCCGGACCCGCTGGTGAACCCGCCGCCGTGGAACCACACCAGGACGGGCAGGGCACCCGGGGCGGACCCGTCCGCAGGCGGACGAGGGGTCCACACGTTCAGCGTGAGGCAACCGTCCTCGTCCCAGTCGGGGGTGCGTGGCCCCATGACGGCTTCGAGCCGGGAGGGGCTCTGTGGGACGGACGGGCCCGGGCGGTCGGCGTCCCGGACGCCCGACCAGGCGGGGTGCGGCACGGGGGCGGCGAAGCGCCGCTCGCCCACGGGCGAAGCAGCGTAGGGGATGCCGCGGAACGCGGCGACGCCGTCCTCGACGGTGCCTCGGACGCTGCCCGACTCGATGGTCACGACGGGGCTCTCGCTCAGGGTCATCGGTGTCGCCTTCCTTGCAGACGTGGGACGGCTCCGGTCTATCGCAATCGCCATGAGACGGGAAGATGTGACGGTTCGGCTCTCCGCCGCACGTAGGCGCCGTCCGCGAGACCGGGGTGCTCCCCGGCCGCTCCCAGCCGCGCACCCCGGGCGTCCAGCGGCGTCCTGTCCGTCCAGTCGAGATCGACCACGAGTACCGTCCTGTGTCCGCCCGCACCCCGACCGACGATCGGTCGGCCGCTGCTCGTCCTCACCGGTGACCACCACCGGGCACCAGCACCCGCGCACCGCAGCAGCCGAAGGGCTGGTCCGCGGACGGCAGGCCGTCGGCGAGCTGTCGGCGCTGGGGCTGGGGCTGGGGCTGGGGCTGGGGCCAGGTTGTCGGAAAACTTTCTCTCCCGGGACCGATGAGTTCGGGCGGTGGCGGCGGTCATACCTGGGAAAGCAACGACAGCCGACCGGGGAGACCTGAGATGTCCAGCACCGCCACCGCCACTGCTACCGCCGCTACCAACCCCACCGCCGCTACCGCCGTCGCCACGAAGTCCGGCAAGGCCGTGGTCCGGGTGGTCTGGACGCTGCGGATCCTGCTGGCGCTCTTCTTCGCCGTGGCCAGCGCGCTGCCCAAGCTGCTCGCAGTCCCCGCCGCCACGACCGTCTTCGACGCCATGGGTGTGGGCCACTGGTTCATGTACCTGACCGGGCTGGTGGAACTGGCCGGAGCGGTCGGGCTGCTGGTCCGCCGGCTGGCCGGGCCGGCAGCCACGGCGCTGATCGTCTTCCTGGTGTTCGCGTTCGTCACCCAGCTCACCGCGATGCACGGCGAGAACGCCGGGACCCCGTTCATCTTCATGGTGCCGCTGGCCGTCATCGCCTGGAACCGGCGCGCCGAGACCGCCGAACTGCTCGGCCGCCGACGCTGACCAGTGCAGCGGCCGGTTCGGATGGGCGTCGCCGTGACGCCCGTCCGAACCGCGACGCCCATCCGAACGGCTGCGCTGCGTGCGCGGTGGTGCGGCCGAGTCCGTCGGCGGTCAGCCTTCGTGGACCGGCTGCCCGGCGCTGGGCAGGGCTTCGCCCGTCTCCAGCAGTGTCTTGAGGCTGGAGAGGATGGCAGGCCAGCCCTGGCTGCACATCGAGCGCAGGGTCCCTCCGGGGCCGAAGTCGTCGTGGGTGACGGTCAGCTTCACCTGGTTGCCGTGCGGCACCAGCTCGAAAGTGACCTTCGACCGGCGTTCCGCGGCCAGTTCGGCGCGCAGTTCCTCGCCGGCACCGGCCGTCTGGGCCCACTGCGGAGTGAAGGTGTGCCAGGTGTAGGAGAGCCGCCGGTACGGCTCGTGGACGAGTACGACCTGCTCCGGGTCGACGGTCCGTGCGCCGCGCTCGGCCCAGACGACAGGTGAGCCCTCGACCCAGTCGGTCTCAAAGCGCACGCCCCAGTAGCGCTCGGTGAAGGCGGGGTCGGTGAGCGCCTGCCAGAGCCGCTCAGGTGTGGTGTTGATGTACGTCGTGTAGACGAAGGCGTTGTTGTCCATGGGTGGCTGCTCCAGTGCTCTCTTCAGATCGGCGAGCGCGGCGGCCCGGGCATTCCGGCCAGCTCCAGCGTCGACGCTCCAAGTCCTTCGGGGGTTGACCCTGCGGCCGGTGAGATGCGTGCCGGATGTGGACGATCTGCTGGTGAGGCTCGACCGGCACACCGCCGATCATCAGGAGAACCTGCCAGGACTGCGCCAGTATTCAGTCGCGACACCCCTGGGATGCCAGGAAATCGCGAAGGTAGGTGTGCTTTTCGCGGACCTGGGGGTTCGGGTGATGCTCCGCGGCCTGCAGAAAGGGCTCCGCGTCGTCGGCGTCGACCTGGCCGCGGAACAGAAGCTGGTCGAGGACGCCGATACCCCAGATCTGGATGGCCGGATCAGCGTCAACGAGGAACTCACCGACCAACGGGAGGTCATCAGCCGTGGCGACGACGCGCAGCAACTCGACCGCGAGGTGCCGACGTTCCGGATCCGGGTCGGTGCGATAGATCTCCAGGCAGCGAGATCGAGCAGCGTCGGGCTGCAGCAGCCACAAGACCGAACGCGCGTGCTCGGAGGCCGGGAGACCTTCGACGTACCAATCCACCGCCCCACGAATCGCCTCATCACCCAGCAGAAAGGCGATGGCCCGCCGAGCGATGCGGTCACCGCTGGATTCCGGACCAGCGCCGATACTGTGGGCCAGTGCCTGCCAGTCGATCGGTTCGCTTCGGCTCGCCACACTCGTAGCGGGGGCGGCGAGGTGGAGCTGGCAGGCGCAGTCGAGGGCGTCCTCGGGGGTGCCGGCGAAGCCGCCGGTGGGTAGCAGGGGGTCTTCGTGGCGGTCGCTGCCGGCGTAGTAGAGGGCGAAGCCCCATCGGCTGGCGGTACCGCTGTAGCGCAGGCGCATCAGCTTGACCCGTTCGCCGTCGGGCAGTTCGCCTTCCACGTAGGCGAACTGCCCGCGATGGCGGATGTGCAGGTCCGTCAGTTGCGGCCAGGCGGTGCGGGCGTGTTCGGTCAGCCGCTGGGCGAGCGACAGCTGGGTGTACTCCGGCGTCGTGGGCATGGCGGCCATCCTGCCGGACCGCCCCGGCAGCGGATGCGGCAGGCTGGGGGGACCCAATGCCCCGGAAATGCAGAGAACCCCCATCCGGTTTCCCGGATGGGGGTTCTCTGTGAATGATTGTTCGGCGGCGTCCTACTCTCCCACAGGGTCCCCCCT
>NZ_JBIUSS010000052.1:0-10146 GCF_044741445.1 Kitasatospora sp. NPDC088160
TGAGGCCGGAATCTGTAGTTGGCCCATGGAATCGATAGTTGGCCTAACAGTCCCGCTTGGCTACAGCGGGTGACTGTGACGAAGCACGCTAACTGTCGCGTCGGTACGGCATCGGTAGCCCTCGGCGACGGTGGATTCTGGGCAGCTCGCCTGCACTCCGAGGCCCTCGACCTAGCTGGCCGCCGGGCGCCGGTGAAGGCCAAGGGCGCCGTTGCCCGTCTTACCTTCTTCGTGGGTTCGAACTGGTCATTCGTAAGATCGGCGGAGCCCAGGGGCTCTGGGTATGGCTCATTGCCCGTTGCGGTCGGCATGGCTTAGGCAACTTGGCCGCCCGGAGCCCCGCGACGGCTCGACCACCAATTGGGAATCGCGACTCGATCGCTCCGTAAGACAACGTCGGCGAGGCCGTCTGCGGGACCGAACGTGACGACGAACTGGCGGAGGGAATCGTGCCCGAAATCTGGGCCGGACTGGACATCGGCAAGAAGCACCACCACGCGGTAGTGATCAACGGCGGCGGCAAGCGGCTGCTGTCCCGCCGCGTCCTGAACGACGAGACCGAGCTGCTCCAGCTCATCGCCGATGTCCTGGAGATATCCGGCGACGTGCTGTGGGCCGTGGACATCAACACCGGCATCGCCGCCCTGGCGACCGGCCTCCTCCTCAACCACGGACAACCCGTCGCCTACCTCACCGGCCGGACCATCCACCAGGCGTCCACCACCTACCGGGGCGAAGGCAAGACCGACGCCCGCGACGCCTTCATCATCGCCGACCAGGCCCGCGTCCGCCGCGACGTGAGCATGCTCCGCCCCGGCGACGACATCGCCCTCGACCTGCGCCTCCTGACCGCCCGGCGCCTGGACGTGGTCCACGACCGGACCCGCCAGATCAACCGTCTCCGGGCCCAGCTCCTGGAGTTCTTCCCCGCCCTGGAACGGGCCCTCGACCTAACGAAGAAGGGCCCCGTCCTCCTACTGACCGCCTACCAGACCCCGGCCGCGATCCGCCGCATGGGCGTCCGACGGCTGGAGACCTGGCTCCGCAACCGCAAGGTCCACTCCGCCGGCCCGCTCGCGGCCCGAGCCGTAGAAGCCGCCCAGGCCCAGATGACCGCCCTGCGCGGCGAGGAACTGGGCGCCGAACTCGTCGCCCGCCTCGCCCGTTCAGTGGTCGCGCACAGCGACGAAGTGGCCGAACTCGACACCCGGATCGAAGCCCGCTTCCGCCAGCACCGGGACGCCGAGGTGATCCTCACCCTGCCTGGCATGGGCCCCACCCTCGGTGCCGAGTTCATCGCCGCGACCGGCGGGGATCTGACCGCCTCGCCGGCCCGGACCGCGTGGCCGGGTTCGCCGGCCTGGCCCCGGTCCCCTGGGACTCCGGGAAAGTCAGCGGCAACCTGCGCAGGCCCCGCCGATACCACCGCGGCCTCCAACGCGCCCTCTTCCTGTCCGCTCAGGTCAGCGTGTTCTGGTGCCCGGTCTCGAAGGCGTACTACGACCGGAAGAGGAAGGAGGGCAAAGGGCACGAGCAGGCCGTCATTGCCCTCGCTCGCCGACGCGTCAACGTCATATGGGCCATGATCCGCGATGACGCACCCTTCCAGACCGCCCCGGCCCCCGCCCGAGCAGCTTGACGTGGTGGCCCGCCGGCCGCCGCACCGGTTGCCGACAGGCGACTGGGCCCGCTTGTGCGCGGTGCGGCGGCTCTCGCTGTCAATGTGTCAGCGGATGAACCTCACGCTCTGCCCGCGCAGCTGCGAGTCCTCCTGGCCCGGGGTCAGGACGACGTGGGAGCCCCTGCACCGCTCGCCCGAGAAGACGATGGCGTCGCGATTGGTCCCGTTGACTGTCCGTCCGCTGATGTCGACGCCGTAGCAGATGTTGTCCTGCGGGTTCTGGATGGCCTCTTCCGTCCCTTCGGAGGTGGTGAAGTCGAAGGTGCCGGTCGCGGCATAGGCCGATCCGGTAAGGCCCACCGCCAGCAGGGCGCCTGCGGCCAGGGTGCCGAGGGTGGTGCACAGGCGACGCATAGTCACTCCTTGCGTATAGATGATCACGCAGGATTATCCTCAGCGGTGGACCGGGAACCCGACTGGCACGCCGCGAAGTGCCGCGTCACTCCAGCCCTCGCCGGAGCCGCTTGACAGTCGGCATTGGAAAGTCGCCGTGGCAGCCGGGCGCGGGGGGACTTCGTGCTGGAGACGGCTCTACTGGGTGCTCGAGGTTCTGGGCGATGGTCCACTCACGCCCCCCGCATCGATCGAACAGGTCGGCGGCAGCTGCGACTTCCTCTTCCCCGGGCTCGCCGTGGGCCGGAGGGACGTGCGGCGGCGCCGGTTGTGACCGCGAGGGTGTGATGCCTCGCTGGACGGAGGCTGAGTGGGTGGTCTCCGAGCCTCGCGGGCGGGCGGGTTTGTGTCGGTAGAACGCCCCCACATCATCCTCAAGGGCATGCTGCGGGTGCGCGGGCGTGCTCGCCCTTGCTCTCGTCATCCCCTGGAGCGCGGTTCCACTCGAAGGGGCGGTTTGGCTGGTCGTCGGCGTCGATCGCACCGCATGGCGGCCCGTGGTTTCGGTACGAATGACCATGGTCGCCACCCATCAGGGTCGCGACGCGTTCGTGCGCGAGGTGTTCGACGTCGCAGCCGCCCGCTACCCGCGGGGCGGATGTGGATCGACGGCCGCAGCCCGGGCAAGCGACGCAGTCCATGAGTTCAGGAGACAACGATGACGAACTACCTGGAGCGCATCTTCACGGATGCCCTCACGAAGGGCACCCCCTTCATCAAAGACATCCCGGCGGCGGTTCGGGCTGCGTTGGCACACACGCGTGCGGAGGTGCTCGGCGACGCGACGCTGTCCTCCCCTTCGATCAAACCCCTGCCGGACAGCCAGCAGATCTACTCGATTGACTACACGAACGACACGTCCGTGGAGCAGTCGCAGACCCTCAAGATCTCGAAGGATGTCACCCGGTCGGTGACGGTGAGCAAGACGAAGACGTTCGAGGCGGACCAGGAGATCTCGATGGAGGTCAAGCTGGAGGGCTTCGGGAGTATGGGAGGGAAGATCGGCTTCAAGGAGGGGCAGAGCAGTACGAGTTCCGAGGAGAAGAGTGTCACCGAGACCTGGGGGGTCGACACTCCGGTCAGGGTTCCCCCGCACACGGGGGTCACGGCGGTGGTCTTCGTGGACGAAGGGGAGCTCACGGTCGGCTTCGAGGGGCGTGCCCACCTCTACCTGCACTTTGATGATGGCAAGGAGTACGAGATCGGCGTCTTCATCTCCTATCTGGACCTGGGAACCGACGAGAAGAAGGCCTACTACGGCTTTGACCTGGAGGGCAAGAGCGCGGCGGACAGTCCTCGGTACCGGCTCGACGGCACGGAGTTGATCGGGCGTGCGACCGGGTCCCTGTCCGCGAAGGCCGGGGTGAGGGTGAGGACCGTGGTGACCGAGAGGAAGAAGGGGGCCGAGGAAACGCCGCTTCAGGTTCTGGAGACCCTTCCGGGCGACGCGCAGGTCGCGCTCCTGGGGGCAGTTCTGGAGAACGCGGTGTAGTGCCGGCGGGCGGTGGCGCCGGTGCCGCCGAACTCCACCGCCCGGTCCTGCGTGGCCCCCTGGCGCTCTTTCCGGGAGCCCGCCGGGCTCGGTGTCGGCGTTCTCCGGAGCCGGCCGTGTCTGCGGGCCGGGTTGCGCCACTCTCGCGGGTGATTGCCGCCCGGGGGGTGTCCTCTTTCGGGGATTTCGCTCGTGGGCGGTGGCATTGGGTGGTGTGGTTCTCGGGTGAGTACACGAACCGGTCCGGTGATTCGTTCGGATGTGTGTGACCTGGCAGCGCTGATCACACCGTTCACGGGTGACCCCGTCTTCCGCCGGGACCTGGTGCTGGACGGTTCCTGGCCGCGACGGTGGTCGACGACCTGGCTGTTCGAAGGGGGCCAGGTCGTCTGGCCGGTGCGGGACCTGGGCTCGGTGCCGGTGCTCGACTCGCAACCGGTTCGCCGGTTCACCTGGCGGGCCCGGCAGCGGCACCGACCCGGACTGGAGTTCATGGCCTCCACCGGCCGGCAGCACGGGTTCGAGTCGCTGGAGGAGCGGGACCTGCTGCGGGCGCTGGACTTCGTGCGGGTCAGGGAGGTGCTGCCGCAGCCGTTCCGCCTGGACTTCGAGCACACCGGCGGCCGCGCGGCGCACATCCCGGACTTCCTGGCGCTGATGCCTGACGGCAACTGGCTGTTCGACGTGCGCCCGGCCGCGCTGGTCCGCGACGAGGACGCGCTGAAGTTCGCCGCAGCACGGGAGGTCGCGACGGCGGCGGGCTGGCACTACACCGTGGTCGGCGGCTGGCGTCCGCACGTCCAGTCGGTGCTGGACGCGTTGTCGGCCCGGCGCCGGACACGCACAGACCCGCTCGGTCTGCAGGGGCAGCTCCTGGCCGCCGTGGCTGACGGACCGTTGCGGTTCGGGGAACTGGTGGAGGCCACGCAGTGGCCCGAGCTCGCTCGAACGGAGGCGATCCATCTGCTCTGGCACCGCCGGCTCAGTATCGATCTGAGTGAGCCGCTCGGCGACCGGTCCCCGGTCTGGCCCGCCGGGCAGCAGCCCGGCCCCGCTGCGATGGGGCGACGGTCGTGAGCCGCGGCGTCCTGGTCCTGGCACCCGGGGTCCGACTGGAGCTCAGCGGCGTCCGTTACGCGGTTGAGGAACTGGAACCGCACCTGGGCCGGGTGGTCCTGGCCGATGCCAGCGGAGAGCGGAGCCGGCGGTCGTTGCGCTGGCTGGCGAACCACCCCGGCATCCGTGCACTGGCCGCTCCCGGCCGTCTGGCCCCAGCGGGCGGCGACCGGCGGGGAGTGGTTCTGTCCGACCTGACCCCCGACCAGGTGCGGCGGGCTCGGATCCGGGCCGAGCACGTGTTGGAGACCCAGAGCGGCTTTCGGGCCGGGCGCCCGGAGCGGGCCCTGCCGGGCGAGCCGAGACCGGGGTTCGACCCGGCGACGACCACCCTTGGCGAGCGCCGCCGGGCCAAGGCCGCCGAGCTGAAGGCGATGCCGGCCGTCGAGGCGGAGGCGCTGGGGCTGCGATTCATGAGCGAGCGGACGCTCAAGCGCCTGGCCCGCAGCGAGGGCGAAGACCTGGTTCTGGCCTGCGCGGACGGCCGCTGGCTCCGCGCGGGCGGAGGCCGGCCGAGCATCACCCCGGAGATCCGTGAAGGGATCTACGCCGTCCGGGAGGAGTCCCTGCGGCGCTCGCGGATGACGATGGCCGCCCGGCACCGGCTGCTGCACCAGTACGTCCGGGAGGTGTTCCCGGACTTTCCCGCCGAGGACGTTCCGTGCTGCAAGACGATGGCGGCGGTCTGGCGGGAGTGGTTCGGCCCGGACGGGTCACGTCAGCGCTACGTTCGCACGGCCGAGGTCGCGCAGGCGGGGCGGCGGGTGGTGGTCCACCGGCCCGGGCAGGTGGTCGCACTGGACTCGACACCGTTGCCGGTGAAGGTCCGCGAGCAGGTGTTCGGCGAGCCGGTGTCGGCGGTGATGTCGCTGGCGCTGGACCTCTACACGCACTCGATCGTGGCGTTCCGGCTCACGCTGGTGTCGGACACCTCGGTGGACATCGCGATGCTGCTGCGGGACGTGGTGATGCCGCTGCCGATGCGCGAGGGCTGGGGCGAGGACATGGAGTGGCCCTACCCCGGCGCTCCGGCCACGCTGGTCGCCCAGTTCGCCGGGCACAGGGTCGCCGCGCTGCCGTTCTTCGCGCCGGAGACGGTCACCACCGACCACGGCGGCCCCTACAAGAGCCACCAGATCGTCGCCGCCGAGCGGGCGTTGGGCTGCACGATCCTTCCGGCGAGGACGCTTCGGGCCCACGACAAGTTCGCTGTCGAGCGGGCGTTCTCCTCGATCAAGACGCTGCTGCTGGAGCACCTGCTGGGCTTCACCGGCACCGATGTCGCCGACCGGGGCGCCGACCCCGAGGCGGACGCGGTGCTGACGCTGGCCCAGGTCGAACACGCGGTCGCCACCTGGGTGGTGAAGGTCTGGCAGAACCGCGAGTTGGGCGAGTACGCGCCGGCCTGGGCACCGGACGGCCCCCACAGCCCGAACTCGCTGTTCGCGGCATCGACACGGCAGGGCGGCCTGGACCTGGAGATCCCGGGCCCGGAGCTCTACTACAAGCTCCTGCGTCCCCACCACGTGAAGATCCACGCGGGCCGCGGGGTGAAGATCCTCGGGCTCTTCTACTACGCCGACGTCCTGGACGAGGACCGCTTCCACGGCCGGTCGTCACGGGGAGGCCGGCACAAGGGCAAGTGGGTCATCCGCTCCGACCGCCGCGACCGCCGCACCGTGTTCTTCCAGGACCCCGACGATCCCGAACGCTGGCACGTCCTGCGCTGGACCGGCCTGCCTCCCGAGGGCGAGGTCCCGGCGTTCTCGGACATCAACGTCGACGCCCTGCTCGGCGAGGTCCGCCGGGCCGGGCTGAAACCGCGCTCGGACGAGGAACTGCTGCCAGTGCTCCTGGACATCCTCGGCTCGGCGATTCCGGTCAGCCAGTGGCCCTCCCAGATGGGCAAGCGGGAGAAGACCGCCCGCTCGCGCCGGGCCGCCGACGCCGCGCAAGCCGCAGCCGACCAGCCCTCCACGTCAGAGGGCCCGGCGGCCGAAGTGGTCGCCTGGCCCGTCGAGGCCGCTGGCATCGCGAAGGCGGTCGATGCGGAACGACGCCGGCTACGCGAGGTGTCGTCGGTCCGTCGCCCGGTCCCGCCGCCGCGGCTGGGCGACAGCCTGCGCCGGCGCAACCTCTTCCTCATTCCGCCCGACGACGCCCCCGCACCGCTTGAGGACCATGCATGACCGATGCCGCACCGACCCACCCGCTCGCCGGGATCCTCGGCGGCAAGCCTCCCCGTCGGGACACCTACGAGGGCTGGCAGTACTACTGCCGGTCCCGCCGGTCCTTCGTCCCGGCGCCCCGACTGTCCCTGGACCAGTGGCAGGCGATGAGCGATCGCGACAAGGCGCTCCACAACCTGCACCGCACGGCGACGCACGTCAACATGCCGCTGCAGGAGACACCGATGGCGAAGAGGGTCGCCTCTCTCGTCGACCGGCGCATCCGGGGCAACGCCATGCGGCTCACGTCCGCGACCTGGCCCGGGGTGATGGTCTTCGGCCTTGGCTACCAGGGAAAGACTGAGACCGTCTGCGACATCGCCGCCGAGTTCGAGGTCACCTTCCGGGAAGCGGGCGACCAGATCAATCCGTATGCGATGCCCGGAACGCGAGCGCTTCACGCCCCGGTCGTCTATGTCCAGACGCCGGTGACCGCGACGCCGAAGAGCACCTGCCAGGCGATCCTCGACTTCTTCGGCGCCCACACGAAGGGCCTGACCCTTCCCCAGCTCGTCCAGCAGGTCGCGGCCTCGCTCGACGGCCATGGGGTCCGCGCGTTGATTCTCGACGACATTACGAGACTGCGCATGCACCGGGCCGACGATCAGGACGTTCTCGACCTGATCCGGGCGTTCATGAGCATGAACGTCACCCTCGTCCTGATCGGTGCCGACATCCCAGGTTCTGGCCTGCTGCGGAAGGCGAAGTGGGACTCCCGGACCCGCCAGTGGGTGTTCCCGCCCTCGGCGAGCACCCGCGTCCACGGGCTGGAGGTGACCCAGACCGAGCGCCGTTTCGACCTCGTCGAACTCGGGACCTTCGAATGCACCACCCCGGAAGGCACCGAGGCCTTCCTGGACCACCTGGCCGGTCTGGAGGACGGCCTGCGGCTGTTCAACGCCTGGCCAGGAATGCTCACCGGCGGCGGCATGCCCGAATACCTGCGGCGCCGCACCAACGGCGTCATCGGCCTGCTCGCGCGCCTGATCGAGGACGGCGCCATGGAGGCCATGGCCAGCGGGAAGGAGTACCTCGACGAGGAGCTTCTCGACACGATCACCATCAGCCTCGACGCACTGGGCCGCGATCCCGGGGCCGGGGAAATCCCCATCGTTCCGGACCTCTCCTCCTCCAACGCGAAGAAGCCTCCGGCCCGACGGCAGAAGCGCCCGCGCAACACCGTCTTCGACGACGTCGGCCCCAGGGCAGCCGCGGACGGGGCCTGAGCCGATGGTTCCTGGCCGTGACGCACACCCTCCGCTGCCAAGAAGCCTGGCCCCGCTGCCCGGCGAGGGCTTGCCCGGATTCGTCCTGAGACTCGCCCATCACCTCGACCTGACCCCGACCCAGGTGGTCAGGCGAACGGGGCTCGCATTCGAGGACCGGGGCCAGGCCCGGCTCCGGCACCTGTTCATGCTCGAAGCCAGCATCCGGGCAGCGTTCGCCCGCTCGACCCGGCTGACCGAGGACGAGGCCGACCAGCTGACCCTCCGCCCCTGGAGCAGCCACTACCCGCCCCTCGCCGACGTCCTGGGCCAGCCCGGCGAAGCCCTGCGGCCGCGGAAGGTGACTACCGACTGGATGCTGCTGTCGTCCAGCCGCTACTGCCCGGAGTGTCTCGCCGGCGACGGGAGCCGGATCCAGCAACTGCACGGCGGACCCTGGAAACTGTCCTGGCGCCTGCCTGTGATCTTCGCCTGTCTGGAACACAACCGCATGCTCGTCGACACCTGCCCACGCTGTCGGCGGCCGGCCCAGGCCGGATCATGGACAACGAGCCCCCAGCTCGTTCCCCTCCCGGGCCTCGGACATCTTCACCCCACGCGCTGCCGCAACCGGGTCTCAGCCGGGCCTCAGGGCACGGTCTGCGGCCACCCGCTGGACGATCTCGCGGCCATCCCCGCAACACAGCTCGCTCCGGACCTCGCTGACCTCCAACGCAGGCTCCAGAAGATGCTGGAACCCGGCCACTACCCCTCGACGGCTATCTCGCGCTTCTCGGACCTTCGAGTCGCTGTCGCTCTCATCACCGCGGCCCGGCAGTCGCCAGACCCTGCCGGGCAATCCAGCGGCGCCATCTCGCAGCTCATGGACGAGTACAGACGCGGTGTCCACGGGTCCTGGCCCGGACAGACACAGCCATGCTGGGGTGCTCTGCCCACCGCCAGCACGGCCTCCGCAGAAGTGCTCAGCCTCGCCGACCGGCTCGTCCGTCTGCCGAGAACTGCGTTCCGGGCCGAAATCCACAACCTCACAGGACGCGCCCCGCGCTACGACGCATCCGCCTGGAGCCAGACCTGGGACATCCTGAAGACCAGGTGTTCACCGCTCTTCAGACACGACGTCGAGCAGTGCTGCCAAGGGATCTTCGTGCCTACGCACATCTCGCACACCGGCCCGCTAGTCATCCCGGTGCGCGAACGCGGCTACCTGCCCGAGCACATCCCTCAGCGTCCCCCGGGCAGTTGGCTCACCGTCCTGGCAGAGAACGGGGCACCTCCACAGCACCTGCGAAAGCCCATCCAGTTCCGCCGAGTCGTGGCAGTCCAACTGGTCCAGGCCGCTGCGGGCTGTTCCGTCGACGCAGCAGCCGAGCTGCTGGGCATCCCCCAGAGCTGGAATCGCTCAGGTCCCGGCGCGCTCATGCGTCAGAGCCTCCATCCGAGCCAGAACAGCGCCCATCCGCTGTTGAGCCCGGAGATCGCCGAGGCATTCGAGGCCCTCACCCAGCACATCGCCCGAGAACCCGTCAACTACTACCAGCGCCGCCAGAACCTCGCCTTCTGGCACCTTCGACACTCCGACTGGGACACCATCACCCAACAGCTGGGCCGGATGTTCGTTCAAGGCCCGCAGACAGGCGCCGACGAGCTACTCCGGGAGTGCGCCTCCGCCTACGTCTGGGCCGCCGTCACCGGCAGCGAATGGCAGCTCTCACCCTCATTCCGAGCGCCGCTGTCCGCCTTCAACCGCCGAGTCGGGCCCGGGACGCCCGCGCTCCGGATTCTGCACCACATCCATCACGCCACAGACCGCAGGCTACGGGCGGTCCTCGACGACCGGGTCCGGGCCCTGATCGGCAGTGCAGATCGCCAACCCGGTGACTACTCTCCGTGACTTTGAGCGCCTCGCTCAGGCCAACTATCAGTTCCGAACTGGGCCAACCATCGATTCCTGCGGGATCCTCCACCAGCACCGATCGACGGGTCAGGGGCCAACAACCGATTCCGGTCTCA
>NZ_JBIUSS010000053.1:0-9820 GCF_044741445.1 Kitasatospora sp. NPDC088160
GGCGAGCTGTTCACCGCGCCGGTGACCGCGGACAACGAGGCGCGGGTCCTGGTCCACGACGCCCACGCGGCCAACCCGGCCACCGCCTTCGCGCTCTCCCGGATCGCCGACGCCGACACCCTCCACCACACCCCGATCGGCGTCCTGCGCGACGTCCACCGACCCGTCTACGACGAGCTGATGGCAGGTCAACTTGCCATTGCTTCACAGCAGATGGGCACTGGCTGCCTCACCACGCTGCTCACCGGAACCGATTCCTGGACCGTCGCCTGAAGAGCAAGCACACCCGATCACCCCGGCACAGTACGAACAGACAGGACGAAGATCCATGGCAGTTCCCGGGACCCACGCCCCCATGGCCATCGCCGACATCCACCTCCCCGGTGATCCGCCGCTGGGGCGACGGGACGTAGCCGTCCTGGGATCCACCGGATCGATCGGCACCCAGGCCGTCGACGTGATCCGCCGCAATCCCGACCGCCTACGCGCCGTGGCACTGGCCGCGGGCACGCGCAACCTGCCACTGCTGGCCCAACAGGCCCTCGACCTCGGTGTCGAGACCGTGGCCACCTCCCGGCGCGAGGCCGCACCGGCCCTGCGCCTGGCCCTGAAGTCCCAGGCGAACGGACGGCGGCTGCCCCGCGTCCTGGCCGGACCGGAGGCCGCCACCCAGGTCGCGGCCATCGGCTGCCACCGCGTCCTGAACGGCATCAGCGGCTCGATCGGACTCGCCCCCACCCTGGCCGCCCTGGAATCCGGGGCACGACTCGTCCTGGCCAACAAGGAGTCCCTGATCGCCGGCGGCCCCCTCGTCCGAAGACTCGCCCGACCCGGCCAGGTGATCCCCGTGGACTCCGAGCACTCCGCACTGCTCCAGTGCCTGCGCGGCGGCCAGCGCCGCGAGGTGCGCCGACTCATCCTGACCGCCAGCGGCGGTCCCTTCCGCGGCTACACCCGGAGCCGACTCGACCGGGTGACGGTCGACCAGGCCCTCGCCCACCCCACCTGGAACATGGGCCCGCTGGTCACCGTCAACTCCGCGACCCTCATGAACAAGGGCCTCGAAGTCATCGAGGCCCACCTCCTCTTCGACGTGCCGCTGTCGCGCATCGCCGTCGTCGTCCACCCGCAGTCCGTCGTGCACTCCATGGTCGAGTACGCCGACGGCTCCACCCTGGCCCAGGCCAGCCCGCCCGACATGCGCATCCCGCTCGCGCTCGGCCTGGGCTGGCCCGACCGGATCCGCGACGCCGCACCCGCCTGCGACTGGTCCACCGCTGCCACCTGGGAGTTCTTCCCGCTGGACACCGAGACCTTCCCCGCCGTCTCCCTCGCCCGTCAGGCAGGCGACGAAGGCGGCCTCGCCCCGGCCGTCCTCAACGCCGCGAACGAGGAATGCGTCCGTCTCTTCCTGACCGGCCGCATCCCGTTCACCGCGATCGTGGACACCGTCCGCCGCGTCCTGCACGCCACCTCCCGCCCCGTCCCCAGCGCCGCCCTCACCCTGGCGGACGTCCGCAAGGCCGAGACCTGGGCCCGCACTCAGGCCAGAGAGCTGTCGACCACATGAACACGGCCACGCCTCCAACGCCCCGTAGCGTCACCGCGACGGCGCCGGGGAAGATCAACGTCCAGCTCTCCGTAGGCGCCCGCCGCCCTGACGGCTACCACGCACTCACCACCGTGTTCCTCGCCGTCGCACTCCACGACACCGTCACGGCCACACTCGCCGCCACCGGGCGAACCACCGTCACCGTCATTGGCACCGACGCACAACGGGTGCCGACGGACGCCACCAACCTCGCCGTACGCGCCGCACAGCTCCTCCGCGAACACCACGGGACCGACGCCGGAGTGGCCCTGCACGTCACCAAGCGGATCCCCGTCGCCGGAGGCATGGCCGGCGGCAGCGCCGACGCCGCCGCCACCCTCCTCGCCTGCAACGCCCTGTGGAACACCCGGGCTACCCCTGCCCAACTCCACGCCCTCGCCACCGAACTGGGCAGCGACGTACCCTTCGCCCTCCTGGGCCACGCCGCCCTCGGCCGGGGCCGCGGCGAGATCCTCACCGACCTGCCCGTCACCGGCCCCCTCCACTGGGTCCTCGCCCTCGCCCACGGAGAACTCGCCACCCCGGCCGTCTACGCGGAACACGACCGCCTCCACACCCTGCGCCACGCCGACGCCCACCCCAGCCCGCAACCTCCCGCCGATCCGGCCCTGCTCGCCGCGTTGAAGACCGGCGATGCCACCGCACTCGGCGCAGCGCTCGTCAACGACCTCCAACCAGCAGCCCTCTCCCTCCACCCCGCGCTGGCCGCCACCCTCCACACCGGAAGGACCGCAGGCGCCCTGGGTTCGATCGTCTCCGGCTCCGGCCCCACCTGTGCCTTCCTGGCCGCGGACGCCCACACGGCAAAGTCCGTGGCCCGCGCCCTCGCCACCTCCAAGGCCGTCCGCCGCGTCCGCACCGTCAGCGGCCCCGCCCCGGGCGCGCACATCACCACCCGCTGAGCTGGGATTCAACAGCCTCGCGGCGAAGAAAGGTGCCATCGAGGGAGTTCGCCGGGGCTTACCGGACACACGACGGCCGCGCCCGGCCCGTCGGGTGCGCGAACCCGCACGGGCCGTGACGAGGAAACCCGCCTGGCCCGGGCACACCCGTACCGAAGCCGCCAGGCCACGGCGAGGGCCACGCACCGAACCGGCGCAGAGAAGGGCCGGCTCGCCGCGAGCGCGGGGCCGGCGCACAGCGGCCTCCGCCCATCGACCCACGCACCACACCACGATCCGCGACAGGAGTGAAGCCGCACCATGTGGAAGCAACGAGTCACCGTCACTCTTCCGACCTACGAGATACCCCTGCCGGTTCGCCCGGCCCCCTTCGAGCACATGGTGATCCGAAGCGAGGAGCCCTGGGCGAGGCAGATGGGAATCGACGACTCCACCATCGAGTCCTACCATCACGGTCTCAACAGCGGCCGTCTCACCTCACTGGAGTACCCCGCCTCAGGCCTGGAGGACTGCGAGCACCTCAACCGCTGGATGTGGTGGTACTTCTACTACGACGACCAGTTCAACGGCCCGCTCGGCCATGACCTGCCCGGCACCCGACGCACCATCGAGGCCACCCGCGAAGTCTTCCGGGGACGCCGGCCTGAGCACTCGGACCTGCGCAACTGGACGCTCTACCACCTGCGTGGCGAGCTCTTCGCCGCAATGCCGGCACCCTGGTGCGACAGCTTCATCGAGCACTGCGATCTCTGGCTCCACGGCTACCTGTGGGAGACCGGCCTGCGCATCGAGGACCGCATCCCCGGCCTCGCGGAGTTCACGTCCAATCGGCTGTGGACCTCCGGCATGAAGATGACCGTCGACCTCGTCGAGTACGCGGTCCGGGCCACGCCGCCCGAGCGGTTCATCAGGCACAAGGAGATCGATCAGCTCACCACCGACCTGAGCAACATCATCGCGTGGTCCAACGAAATGAACTCGCTGGCCATGGAAACCCAATTCCACCCGGTGAACAACCTGGTCTACGTCTTCTACTGGCATGAGACCCACGACATGCAGGAGGCGGTGGACCGGACCCACGCCCTGTACCAAGCCGTGTGCCGGGACGCCCTCGCCGTCCAGCACCGGCTCCCGGCCATCATGGACGAACTCCAGCTGTCCCGGTCCGAGCAGGGCATTGCCTGGCGCTGGCTGGAAGCGGCGTACCACTGCATCGGCGGTGGCCTGGCCTGGCAGCTGGAAACCGGACGCTACGACACCCCGACCGGCCCCGTCGACATCCCCGTCCCGGAGCTCAACCCCGACCCTGCCGAAGCCTGACCAGGGAAGAAACTGGCCAGACTGACGACACGTCCATCATGCCAAGCCGTACCGGAACCCCCTCGACAGGTCAGCGGCCGATCCGATGGTGTTCCCCGACGCCGACCCGACTACGGCCTACCGCTCCCGGGAAAGGGGAACCCCCGGTGACATCCGCCGTCCCCGACATCGACCAGCTGGCCCCCACCCCGCCGCAGGGCCCCCGGCAGGACCTGGGCGGTGTACCGAGTCGGAGGCTGTCGGTTGCGAGGACCCGCGCATCGTCATCGGGGGCCTTTCTCGATCAGACCGCTGAGCGGGGCGGGACGGCGGTGGGGCGCCAGCGCCACGGAGGCCGGTTCGCGGACGATCACGGCCGGTCGGATTGCTCACGGGCCGTAGGTTCACCCGTCCCGGGTTGTGGCGTCCGCGGAACGGTCAGCCGGGGGACGGCGATCATCGGCAGTGCGTTCGGCCGGGACATTTCGGCCAGGACCGGCTTGACCGTGGAGCCCGGTGCCGGAACGAGCCGCCAACGGGCGGTGACCGTCGCCACCGAGATGAGCATCTCGGCCCATGCGAACGCTTCGCCCGGGCATTTGTACTTCCCCTTGCCGAAGGGGAAGGGCGTTCCCTGCCGCGATCGGCCGGGGAGCCATCGGTCGGGATCGAACCGCTCCGGGTCCGGGTACGTCCGCGGATCGCGGTGCAGGGCGTACTGGCTGTACGCGACCTCGGTTCCGGCGGGGAACGTGACGCCGCCGAGCGTGACCGTCGAGGTGGCCTTTCGGGTGATCAGTACGAGCGCGTACAGGCGGGTGACCTCCTGCAGCACCCGGTCCAGGTACTCGAGGCGATGCAGGTCGGCGACGTTGACCGGCCCGGTACCGACCACTTCGTCCACTTCGGCCTGGACGCGCGCTTCGATGTCGGGGTGCCGGGCCAGTTCGTGGAAGACCCACGCCAGCGTGGTGGCCGTGGTCTCGGTTCCCGCGAGCAGCAGTGTGATGAGCTGGTCGCGGATCTCCGCATCGGTCATGGCTTCGCCCGTCTCGGTGTCCCGGGCCTCCAGCAGCTTCGTCAGCAGGTCGTCACGGCCGGCCCCGTCGGTACGCGCGTGCCGGATCACCTCGTCGATGATCCGGCGCAGGCGGACGCCTGCGTCGCTGAACCCGCTGTTGAGCGGGATCGGAAGCCGGTCGAGGACCGCGGGGGCGACCGCCCGCACGACCACACCCCGTGACAGGACTTGCAGGGACCGCCACACCTCATCGAGCGCGGCCTGGCTGAGCCCGGAGGAGAAGAGCGACTCGGCCACGATCCCCGCGGTCAGCTCGTGCATCGCCCGGTCCACCCTGACGATCTCGTCCGGCTGCCAGGACATCGCCAAGGACCGCGCACGCCGTTCCATGACCTGGGCGTAGACCGCCGTGATGCGCGTGCGGTGAAGCGCGGGTTGCACCAGTCGCCGCTGGCGGGCGTTCACCTCGCTGTCGGTCGTCGCCAGCCCGTCGCCGAGGGCAGCGCGGGCCCGCTCGAAGAACCTGCCCTTGCCGAACACCCGGGCGTGGGTCACCAGGGCCTGGTGGACGAGGTCCGGGGTGGTGAGGAAGTACACGGGCAGGCAGCCCAGGTCGACCCGCACGATGTCCCCGGCGTGCTCCACCGACTGCAGGAACGCCAGCGGATCGAGCCACAGCTGCAGCAGATGGCCGATCAGGGGTACGCGCCCGGGCAGCGTGGGCACCTGCGTCAGACTGCGGGGTCCACCGCCCTGCGGAGGCGGTGTCTGGCGGGAGGGTTCCGGGTTCATGCGGGACTCCTAGAGGAGCAGGCGTGGCGAGCGGGAGCGGCCCGGCACCGTGCGAGGTGTCCTGGGTGTGGGGCGACGGGGTTCACGGGGTGAGGTGCTGCCACCACCAGGCGATGGAGGGGTAGCTCAGCGGGGCGGGGTCGAGTCCGGGCGGCGGGCTGGCGGTGACCTCCAGGGCGGGGGCGGCCATCGCGTAGCGCGGGTTGTCGCGGTGCCAGTGGACGACGTTGGCGACCATGTTGCCGAGGTCGGTGAGGAAGTGCCGCAGCTGCGGGCTTGCGTGGGCGGCCAGTTGGTCGCGCAGCCCGAGGAAGAGGGCCATGCTGCGGTTCCAGATGGTGATGGCCTGGACGACGGCCTGGGCCTGGGTGCAGCCCAGTTCGTTCATGAGGCCGATGACGAGGTTGTTCTGTCCGTCCACGGCGCGGGCGTCCTTGGCGAAGGAGGAGAGGTCGTTGATCCACAGCAGGAGCAGGCCGACGATCTCCCGCAGGGCCCGCAGGGCGGGGTCGTCGTACTCCCGTGCGGGCATCTCCTGGGCGTTGCAGACCTCGATCATGGCGAAGAAGGCCTCGAACCCGGACACGCCCAGGCGCAGGACCAGTTGGGTGTTGAGGTCGGGCAGGTGGTCCCGCAGCCGGTAGCTCGCCTCCCAGGGGATGCACTGGTGGTAGATGCGGTAACCGGCGGTGAGACGGTTGTACTGCAGCGGTGTGGCGAAGTCCCGGAAGGTGCGGACGATGTCGAGGTAGGCGGGCATGAACGGGGTGTCCAGCAGGGCCGTGTCCGGAGCCTCCAACGCCCGCTGCATCGCGCCGCACACGTCGATGACGTCGTGCAGGGACGGGCAGGCTTCGAACCAGTCGTCCAGGGCGAAGGCGTAGAAGTACCAGCGGCCGGTGGCTTCCAGGCGTTCGGCGTGTCCCTGGGGACTGCTGTTGGCCACGAAGGCCGCGGCCCGCTCGGCCGGGTCCTGCGGGATGGGGCAGTGGTTCATCCACTGCGCCGCCCGCTTGTCGATCACGTCGGCTTCCGGGTGCGAGGACGGCTCCAGCGGACAGTAGAGCGGCGGCAGCCTGAACGCCGCGGAGGAACTGTGCGCGGATGTCCCGGTCATGGGTACCCCTTTGCTGCGGAACATGCGGAACGTGCGGACGGTGGCGGTGGTGAGGGGCCGGCCCGAGGGGTTCAGTGGGTCGGTCGCCGGCTTCCCCCGGTCAGGCTGAGGGCCTCGTCGAGGAGGGCTTCGACGATCCGGTTCTCGGGGACGGTGCGGATCGGCACGTTCACTGCCTGGGCGGCGTGGGCGATCTCGCGGACCTTGTCGTCGAACTTGCGGATGTTGCCGGGGTTGACGCGCACCGCGGCGCAGCCGGCGGCGGTGATCTCGGCGATCTGCCGGAGCGTGGCGTCGACGTCGGCGGTCGGGGTGGTGGTCATGGTCTGGACGGAGATGGGTGCGTCGCCGCCCACGGGGACGGTGCCGACGTGGATCTTCCGGCAGTGGCGGCGTGTTGGGGTGCGCGGGGCGGTTGGGGAAGCCCCAGATCGGTCGAGGCCATGGTCGCTCCTGCGGGCTCGGGAGGGTGGTGCCGGCGAGGGAGTCGGGGGCGGCCTTGGTGGTGCTCGGGGTGTTCCGGCCGGTGGGGCGGGGAGTTCGCGGGTCAGTGGTCGCGGCGGCTGATCATCTCGGCCAGGGTGGCGAGCTCGGCGGCCGCCGCGGGCGTGGGCCGGGCCAGGGCGAGGTGCTCGTGGGCGTCGGCGCTGTGGCGGCGGGCCCGGTACAGGGTCCAGTCCCTGGCGCCGGTCTGCTCGATCAGCTTGGCCGCGTGGCGGCACTCCTCGTCGCCTGGCGGGGTGCTCTGGCGGTAGAGGCCGCGCAGGGCTTCGGCCTGCGGGGTGTGTCCGGCCATGGCGGCAGCCACCGGCAGGGAGACCTTGCGCCGTCGCAGGTCGGACAGCGCGGGTTTGCCGGTGGCCTGCTCGTCGCCCCAGATGCCGAGCAGGTCGTCGATGCACTGGAAGGCGATGCCCAGGTGTCGGCCGAAGGCCCGCAGGTGGGCGGCGCGCTGCGGGTCGGCGCCGCCGGCGATGGCGCCCAGCGCGCAGGCGGCGGCGAAGAGTTCGCCGGTCTTGCCCGCCGCCACCGCCAGGGCCCGGTCCTCGCTGACGTCGGTACCGGTCTCCAGGAGGATGTCGAGGTACTCGCCCTCGATCAGCAGTTGGACGCTCTCCAGGAGGACGGGGATCGTCTGTTCCGCGCGGGGGGCCTCGGCCAGGGCCCGGACGGCGGCGAAGAACAGGGCGTCGCCGGCGAGGATCGCCGCCGGGATCCCCTTGGCCGCCCACAGGGCGGGTCGGTGGCGGCGCATCCGGTCGTGGTCGATGATGTCGTCGTGCAGCAGGCTGGCGTTGTGGACGAGTTCCACGGCCACGGCCCCGGGACGGGCCGCTGCCGGGTCGCCGCCGACGGCCCGGCAGGCCAGGAGGGTGAGGGCCGGGCGCAGGGCCTTGCCGTCGGTCGGGTGGTCGAGGTGGACGCGGTCGTCGGTCCACCAGCCGAAGTGCAGTCCGGCGAGGTGACGGATGTGCGCGGGCAGGCGGTTGACCTGGGTGCGGATCAACGGCCTGACGGTGTCCGCGCTGTGTGCCAGGATGCGTTCGCAGTCACGGGGTTCGTCGGACACCGGGCCTCGCCTTCGGGTGGCAGTGCGTCAGGATCGGGCGGGAGGTGGCGGGTCCGGCCGGGCACGACGGGTCCTTGCCGACCGCTTTCGTAAACGTTCAGCGCGATGGTCTCTATGCCAACAGATCCACAGCTGTCCCGGTACGGCGTGCGGCCCGGACATCGGAGCACGGCCGGCTCCGGCTCGCGCCCTCGTCCCGGCCTCCACTCCTACACCCGTCGCACCGCAGGTCGGTGGCCGCCGGAACCATGCGACGGGCCATCCCCTCCATGAACATCCCTGATGGGGAAGGCATTTGGGGCCGACGGCGCGCGCCTGGGTCCGGCACGGTCCCCGTGTCGACCGTCGCGCGGCCGACCCGGCGGCCCCGTTCCCGTCTTCGCGCTACCACCCGATCCCGCGGACTTCCCGCGGGTGTCGGGGCGGCGGGAAACGGTCACGGCCGGGGCAGCGGGCGCGTGTACGGCGCGCGCGGCACCGGCGGCCGGAACTCGTTGCCTCCCGAGCCCCCCGCACGCGGGGTTGCCACCGAGGTGCGTACTGGCGTGCACTCAGAGAACTGAACGCTTTCCGTCCGAACCTTCGGCCACCGACCCGGAGGATCGCGGGCGATCAGGCCTTCTCGCGTGCTCACACCCCAGCAGTGAGGAACACCCCCTCATGAGTGAGTCCCGGCCGCGACGCGGCATCATCCAGTCCCTGCGCACCATCGTCGACGACGCCAAAGAGATCGCCGACGAACTCATCGAGCGCGCGGCGGAGCTGGAGTGCAACCTCCGTGACGCCATCATCGACCTGCTGGAGGAGAACGACCCGTTGAAGGAGAACACGGGGGGCAAGCCCTCCGATGACACCCCTCGTCGCCCTGCGGGTGGCGGGGGCGAGAGAGACGAAGGGGCGGAGCTGGCGGGCCTGCGGGCGGAACTGGCCGCCCTGCGGGAAGAGCTCGCCCGCCTGTCCAAGGCTTCGCCGACACATGACTGACCCGAAGAACCACAACGGGGTCGGCAGTGCCGGTGTGTCCGGCCCGCCGACCGACGCGGAGGTGGAACGCCAGCTGGTCCGGGCAGAGAACGGGCTGCTGGTGGACGCGCTCACCTACCGGCCGGTCTCCCTGGCCGAGCTGGCCGACGACGTGCGCAGCGGTCTCCGGTTCCGGGCCCGGGACAGCAGCGGCGGCGAGTGCACCTACCAGGTCCTCGTCCAGGCACTCCTCGCCACACTCGTGCCCGGGCCGACAGCGGGCGCAGCGGAACTGTTGTCCGCCGCCGTCCGCGACGGCCTCCCGACCGGCCGGACCACGTAGGACACCGGACAAGAGACAGACGAAACGGCACCGGGCAACCGGGGGGAAAGCCGGGGCAACGCGGCTCTCTCCTTGCTCGACGCGCTGTTCCCGGTATCGGCCCGTGCGTGGCCGCCCTGTCTCTGGAGGCTGTGTGTCCGCTCGTGCGCTCTACGTCTCGGGGGTCCTGGGGCGTCTGCTCGCCGACGAGTTGCGGCGCCC
>NZ_JBIUSS010000054.1:0-9766 GCF_044741445.1 Kitasatospora sp. NPDC088160
CTGGACGGTCGTAACGCTTCGTTGGGGGACGGGGTGCGGCGGGCGTTGGGGCGTGAGCCGCGGGACTTCGCCGACTTCGCCCGCGAGGCCGCCGCTTCGGGCGTGTGGAACGTGTGATCCGGCTCGCCGGTGGCGGCCCGAACAGGCCGCCACCGGGCGGGCGTCGGTCGTGTATCCGGACATAACAGTGGAGGTTTGGCCATGTCGGACGGCAAGCAGGTCTGGTCGAGTGAGCAGGGCGTGGGCTCGCTGCCCGGGCACATCCGGGGCTTCGGGCTGATGCACGTGGCGATGCGCCGGGACGCCGCGCGGCTGAGCGCGGCCGCCGCCCGGGGTTCGTCCGCGGGCGGCTGGGGCCCCGCGGCGGCCCTGGCGGACTGGTTCGGCCGGCTGCGGGCCGTCATCGACTGGCACCACCACAGCGAGGACGAGATCCTCTGGCCCTTCCTGCGCGAGCGGCTGGCCGGCTTCGACGGCGGCGGCATCCTGGAGCAGGACCACGAAGCGCTCGACCGGACGATGCGCCGGGTCGCGGACGTGCTCTCCGCCCGCCGGATCGCCGAACTGCCCGAGGCCGCGGCGGGGTTCGAGAACCTGATCCGCGAGCACCTGGGGCACGAGGAGCCGGTGGTGTTCCCGGCGATCGCGGGCCTGCCGGTGGACGAGTACCTGCGGGTGGAGCGGCGGATCATCCAGAGCGCGCCGGGGCAGGTCATGACGTACCTGCAGCCGTGGATGTTCGACGGCGCGGACGCGGCGTCCGTGCGGGCCGTGTCGGCCACCATCCCGGGCCCGGTGCGGCTGATCGGCCGTACGGTGCTGGAGCGCCGGTACCGGCGCACCCTGAACCCGGTTCTGTGACCGCCGGCCCCTTTCCAACTCCCCTGGACTCCTCCCGGCACTCGTCGCGGCACCCGGCACTCTCCGGTGCCGCAAGTGTCGTCGCGCGTAGCGGGGTTCCGGTTGTCGCGGTTCCGTTGCGGGCGGCACCGCACGGTGGGTGGTGTCGTTCGTTCCGCTGTTCGCCGGCGCCGCGTCCTGCGGGGCCGGGAGAGTGAAAAGGGGTCCTGTGATGCGTTCGGATCAGAGGTCGGCACCGGTGTCGTACGCGGTCCCGTCGGCCATCGGCGGTGTGCGGCCGGGGAGTTCACCGTACGGCGGAACCGCCGGGCAGGGCCGCGCCGCCGGGCCCGTCCTGGCGGGCGCCACCATCGCGATGGGCCTGATGGCGGGCCTGTTCTTCGCCTTCGACGTGTCGGTGATGCCCGGCCTCGCGGCCGGGGACGACCGGACGTACGTGACGGCGATGCAGCACATCAACTCGTCGATCGAGAACGGGATGTTCGGCCTGGTCTTCGTCGGAGCCTTCGCCGCCACCGGCGTGGCGGCCTGGCTCCAGCACAAGGCCGGCCGGCGCCAGGCGGCGCTGTGGGCGGCCGGGGCGACGGTGCTGTACGTGGTGGCGCTGATGGTCACGATGGGCGTCAACATCCCGCTCAACAACGAGCTGGCGGCGGCCGGCGACCCGTCCCAGATCCACGACTTCGCCGGCGTGCGCGCCAAGTTCGAGGGCACCTGGGTGGCCGCCAACATGCTCCGCACACTGCTCTGCACGGCGGGCCTGGCGGCCCTGAGCCGCTCGTTGGTCCTGCATGGCCGGTTCAGCCGCCTGGGCCGCTGAGCGGCCCGGCCGCGCGCCGCAGGGCTGCGCGGCCGCGGGGATGCCCGTCCGCCTCGTGCGGGCGGGCGTTCGTGCGTTTCGGGTGCGGCGGGCCTGCTGCCCCCGGGCTCGATGGCGGGGCGCCCGAGTGCGCCGGGGCGTGCGCCGGTGCGCCGGGCCAGTGCTGTCGGTCAAGTCACCTGGGACGTCCTGGACTTGGCGATCCGGGGGCTATGGGTGGAGCATGGGCGGGCCCGGTCGTTGCGGTGCGCTTGCGCCGTTGCCGGGCCGTACGGTGGTCGGCGTGTCCGGTGAGCTGGAGAGGGGGCGGGGTCTGTGGTGGCGGTGATACGTCCGTACCTGATCCGGGGGAGAGCGGTTCCCCTGGCCAGATATCTGGCGGAGGAGGACATCGAGGGTCTGGTGGCGTGTTCGTGCATCGGGAACGAGGTCACGATCGACCTCGTGGACACCCGGATCCTGGTGACCCTGGCCGACGTGGCGGGGGCGGTGCGGCTGAACTTCGACATGGTCCAGGACGGTCCGGCCAAGGCGCGTTCCTGGTCCCGGCGCCTGCCGGGCGACGCGGGGCCGGGCGAACTCGCGGCGCGGATAGCCGTGGACGTGCGGACGCTGGCCCGGGAACTGGCCCCGCTGCGGCGCAACCCCCCTCGCAGGCCGGGAGAGGGCGGGCGGTAGGGACGGCCGGCCCCGGGCCCGGCAGCGCCGCGCTGCCGGGCCCGGGGCCGTCGCCGTGGTGGACGCGCGTCAGAGCGTCACCAGCCAGGACAGGCTCCCGGTCAGGTGCTCGCGCAGCGCCGGGTCGGCCACCGCCGGGGTGGGGTCGGTGGCGACGGCCGTGAGCAGGTGCGGCCGGGAGCGGGGTCCGCCCGGGTGGAGGGCGGCGAGGTCGGGCGCGGTACGCCCGCGCTGTCCGGGCAGCTCGCGTCCGTCCAGGAACCAGCGCAGCCGGGTGCCCGGGACGGGCAGGTCGACGGTGAGGCGGCTGGCGGAGGTGAGCCGGGTGGCGGTGGAGACGGGACTCGTCAGCGGGGTCGCGTGACGGTAGAAGCCGGCGATCATCGCCTCCCGTCCGGGCAGGTTGAACTCCCGCCCGAGCGAGCGCATGATCGAGTTCTCGGTCGGCCGGTACAGCCCTGTCGGGTAGTAGCCGCCGCCCTCGTACGCGCCGACCGTCCCGCCGTCGGGTGACGTCCGGCCGAGCCAGCGGGACCACTTGGTGCCCTGGGCGCGCATCCGGTCGGCGGTCAGCGTACTGATGTTGGCCTCGGCCGGCTCCGCGCCCTGGTAGGTGCCCTGGCCGTCGTACGCGTACTCGTCGGCGAGCTTGCCCAGCGAGTGCCCGGTCTCGTGCACCGCGATCTGCCCGGACTTCGCGTTGCCGCCCGCCACGGTGGCGATGCCCTCGTAACCGAGCGGGGACTTCACGTCGTTGTAGCCCGCGCCGCCGTACTTGGTGCTGTTGGCCACCACGATCACCAGGTCCGCCTGCGGGGCCTTGGCCGCGTAGCGCTCGACCGCCTTCTCGTCCACGCAGAGCAGCCGCTCCACCCCGTCGCACCAGAAGTACGAGCCCAGCGCGGTGTGCCGGACGGTCGTCTGGTCCGGATCCCCGGAGACGCCCGACTCGGGCGAAACGGCCGACACCGCCCAGACGTTGAACAGGTTGCGGTAGGTGGCGTACGGCTCGACGGCGGTGATCTCGCGCCACTTCTCGGCCGCGTCGCTGCGGAACTTCTCCTGTTCCTGCGTCGCGTAGCCGTCGCCGATGACCACCACGTCGAGCTTGGCGGCCGGATCGCCGTTGCGCACCAGCGCGGTGACGTCGCCGTCGTCCTGGAGCGGGGCCACGCCCTGGGCGCGGGAGCCGGCCGTGTACGGGGAGCCGCCGGGGACGAGGGCCCGGGAGATGCCGCCGTCCTCGCCGAACACCTCGACCGGGTGCCGGCCGTCCGCCGGAGCGGCTATGGGGACGGCGCCCGTCGTGGGTCCGGGCGGGGCTCCGGGTGCGGCGAGCGCGGGGGCGCCGCCGAGGAGGGCCGCGGCCAGGGCGGCGGTGAGGAGGGTTGCGGCGGTTCTGGTCCTGCGGCTCCTGGTACTGCTGGGCATGGGTGGCCTCCCCGGTGGTGGCGTGAGCGGGAGGTGGCAGCCTATTTCCCATGTTGAGAACCTGACAACCTGTGAGGGGCATTCCGGATCCGCTCCGGGCCGCTACTCCGCGGACATCCCGCTGATGACGGAGACCGCGAGCAGCCAGGCCAGGACGGCCAGGGTCACGGTCACGGGCAGCGGCCAGTCCATCAGGAGGAGCATGGCGGCACCCACCAGCGTGGTGACCGCCACGGGTACGGACATCCCGGCCGAGATCCACCAGGAGCGCACGTTCGGCCCGAGCAGGCCGCCCGTGATCAGGGCCGTGCCCGCGCCGATCAGCAGCGCCAGCTTCAGGATGGCCAGCCACAGGGTGTGCGGATTGCGCGCCCGGTGCCCCTGGTGGTCGACCTCGACCACCTGGCCCCTCCAGACCGTCAGGTTCACGACCGTGTCGATCCGCACGTCGTCGTAGAACGCCTCCCCGACGTCGTAGGTGTCGGTCGGAGCCTTCTCGCGGGCCACGGTCAGGGTGTACGAGGTCGAGTCGCCGTCCCGCTCCGCCGCCCTCTTCGTCACCCGCCCGCTCTCCCGCAGCGTGCAGTCCACCCCGGGCCCGATCGCCGGAGCGCCGCAGACCGGGGCGCCGCGGTACGCCCACCCCTCGTGGTACGCGCCGACGAACCGCGCGAACCCGAGGCCGACCGCGGACAGTCCGAGCAGCATGAGCAGGGCCTGCGCCACGACCCGCGGCGTCAGCGCGGTGGCCCGCCCGCGCGGCCGGGCGTCCTGCGGGCCCGGCGGCTTGCCGAACAGCGTCATCGGACTCCCCCTCGTCTGGACGTCGGTCGCCATGCGGGCCGACGCCCCGGCACGCCGTGGGCCGCTCCGGGGGCGGCACGGACTTGGATGATGCCAGGGACGCGTGCGGGGCGGGAGGAACCCGGCACCGCTGTAACGGACTTGTGCCATGCCGGGGGTGCGGGAGGTACGCCGGTGACCGCGTGTTTTCGGTCGTTCCGGGCACGGGCGGACAACCCCTCGGCCCCTCCGCCCGGGCGGGTCCCCCGATCCCGACCCGGACCCCGACCCTGGCCCCGACCTCTCCCGGGCCGGTTCCCGGTCACGCGTCCCAGGTGACCGGGAGGCTCTTCACCCCGTAGATGTCCGCGGCCTCCGGCCGCAGGCCGACCTCCTCCGCCGGTACGGCCAGGCGCAGCGTGGGGAAGCGCTTGACGAGCGCGGTGATCGCGACGCTCAGCTCGACGCGGGCCAGCTGCTGCCCCAGGCACTGGTGGACGCCGTGGCCGAAGGCCAGATGCCCGGCGTACTGCCGCCGGAAGTCGAGCACGTGGGGATCGGCGAAGCGCTCTGGGTCACGGTTGGCGGTGTTGTACGACAGGATGACCGTCGTGCCGGCCTTGATGGTCTGGCCTCCCAACTCGACGTCCTCCAGCGCCGTCCTCATGAACGACTTGGCGACGCTCAGGTACCGCAGCAGTTCCTCGACGGCCCGGCCGGTGAGCGTCGGGTCGGCGCGCAGGTCGGCCAGCTGCGCCGGGTTCTGCAGCAGCGCGAAGGTGCCCAGCGCCAGCATGTTCGCGGTGGTGTCGAGCCCGGCCGCCAGCAGGATCAGGCTGACGCCCCTCAGCTCCTCATCGGTGAGGTCGCTGTCCATGAGGTCGCTGAGCACGTCGTCGGTGGGGTTCGCACGCTTGGCGGCCACCAGCTCCGCGAGGTACTGCTGGGTCGCCGTGTAGGCCGCGATCAGCTCCTCGTCGCTCGTCTCCCCGTTCACGAACGAGTCGATCTGCTCCTGGAAGGAGCCGCGGTCCTCGTACGGCACCCCCAGCAGCTCGCAGATCACGATGGCGGGGATGGGCTTGGCGAACGCGGTCACCAGGTCCGCCGACGGCCCGGCCGCCTCCATGGCGTCCAGGCACTCGGCGGTGATCTGCTCGACGCGCTCGGCGAGCAGCCGCATCCGCCGCACGGTGAACTTGCCCACCAGCGGCTTCCGGTAGCGCCCGTGCTGCGGGTCGTCCATGAGGAGGAACTCGCCGGGCGGAGCCGGAGGAATCTCGAAGTCGCCCACGTTGATGAGCTCCTTGCGCGAGCTGAACCGCGGGTCGGCCAGGACCGACCTGACCAGCTCGTACCCGGTGATCAGCCAGCCGGCCGCCCCACCGGGGTGGGTGTAGCGGCTGAGGGGGCCGTGCCGTCGGGCGTCGGTCAGCTCGGCCGGCGGGTCGAAGGGGCAGCCGGGCGGGCGCGCCGTCGGCAGCGTGGTGACGGTGTGGACGGATTCACCCATGACCGTTCCTCATCTCGCGGAAATGCGTCTTCGGGACTCTTCGAAAGCTACGTTGCATTCAGCATGGTCGCAATTGGTCGAAGCAGTTATCCCAGGTGAACAGCGGTAAATTGATGCAATGACGCTGAGGTCGAATGCAATGCCGCATTGCAATGGATGAATGCGAAGGCAATACTGGCGGCATGCCAGGAGGACGACTGACCCAGCAGGACCGCCAGCGCATCGCGGCCGGACTCGCCGACGGGCTCTCCTACGCCGAGATCGCCAGGCGGCTCGCTCGGCCGACGTCGACGATCAGCCGGGAGATCGGGCGCAATGGCGGCCCCAGCGGCTACCGGCCCGAACAGGCGCACCGGGCGACGGTCCAGCGCGCGCGGCGCGGCACCCCGGCGCCGCCGCCCGCGGACGGGCCCTCGGACAGCCCGACGGGAGAGGAGATCATCGAGATGGCGGTCAGGACGGGGCTGCCGAGGATGACGGCGCGCGTGCACATCGACCTGCTGCTGTCCGAGGACGGCAGGCGCACCGCGGCCGAGCTGACCCGCAGGCTGAACGTCAGTGCGGCCTCCGTCTCCGTGGCCGTGAACTACCTGGTCCAGCACGGGTACGTCCGGCGCGAACGCGATCCGCAGCGGCGTCGCGACATCTACGTGGTCGACGACGAGGCCTGGTACCACTCGATCATGATCGGCTCGCGGGAGACGCTCGGGACGGCGCGGATCGCGATGACGGCCGCGGCGGAGTTCGGGCCCGACAGCCCCGTGGGGCAGCGGCTGGCCAGGGGCGGGACGTTCCTGGAACGCGTCATCCGGGACATGATGGAGTCCGCCGACCGCTGGCGTCACCTCCTGACGTGACCTCGTGGCGCGACCTCGTGGCGTTGCGTCAACTCGCTGTCCCCGCAGGCCAGGTGCCCGTCCGGCCCGGCCTGGTCCGGCGAGGGGGAGTGCCGGCCCGGCCGACTCGGCGCCGGGGTAGATTCCCGGGCATGACGACCACCGACCCGCTGAGCCCGGTCTCCCGTACCGCCCTGTCCGTCGCGCTGGTGCGCGCCTACGAGAGCTCCCGCCCCGAACCGCTCTTCACCGACCCCTACGCCGCCGCCTTCGTCACCGCCTCCGGCATGCCGATGCCCACCTCGGGACCGGCGAGCGGCCTCGCCAAAGGCCTGGTGGTCCACGGCATCCTGCGCACCCGCTTCTACGACGACCGCCTGCTCGCCGCCGGCGCGGACCAGGTCGTCCTGCTCGCGGCAGGCCTGGACGCCCGCGCCTACCGGCTCGACTGGCCGGCCGGCACCCGCCTCTTCGAACTCGACCTCGCGCCCGTCCTGACCTTCAAGCAGCAGGTCCTGGACGAACTCGGCGCCGACCCGGCCGGCGAACGCACCACGCTGCCCGGCGACCTGCTGGACCCGGACTGGCCGCGCCGCCTCGTCGAAGCCGGCCTCGACCCGGAGCGGCCCACCGTCTGGCTGGCCGAAGGACTGCTGGTCTACCTCACCGCCGACCAGGCGGCCGGCCTGCTCACCGCCGTCGGCACCCTCTCCGCCCCGGGCAGCCGACTGCTGCTCGAAAAGGGCCGGGACGTGACCAGTACCCCGCAGGACCCGGCCCTCGCCCACATCACCGACCTGTGGCAGGGCGGCCTCGGCCCCCACACCCACGAGTGGCTCGACGCCCACGGCTGGAACACCCGGCTCACCCTGCTCGACGAGGTCGCCGCCGCGTACGGCCGCCCCTTCCCGCCCGGCTCGGGCCCGAGCACCACCGGCTTCATCGAAGCGGTGCGCACCGGCGACAACGGCCTGGACAGCCCTGCGCGTTGAGGACGAAGGCCCAGGTGGGGCAGACGGGGCAGACGGCGGCGTCGGCGATGAGCGTGAGCGTGTGGGCCAGTGCCATGGGCCGGGCTCCTTGCCGGTCGGGTGGTCCCTCTGACCGATCCGTCGACTGTCCCCTCGGTGCTGCGGTGCTGCGGTGCTGCGGTGCTGCGGTGCCGCGGTGCTGCGCGCTCAGCCGGTCGTGGTCCCGTGCGGGATGGTGAGGGCGGTGAGGAGGACGGCATCGGTGCTGGTCCAGCGGCCGTGGCAGCGGCCGGGCAGGTGGGGGTGGTGGGCGGTGAAGGTGCGGTCGGGGTGGAGGCGCACGGAGATGCCGGCCAGCCCGGTCCAGCGTCGGGTGAGCGGGTAGCAGGCCTTGTAGGTGGCCTCCTTGGCGCTGAAGAGCAGTCGGTCCCAAGGGACTTGGCCGTGAGGTAGCCAGCCGATCCGGTGACGCTCGTCCTCGGAGGCGGTGAGGGCGAGGACCCCGTCGGGGAGCGGCAGAGCAGGCTCGGCGTCGATCCCGAGCGAGATGACATCGGCCGCGTGCGCCGCAGCGCAAGCGGTGTAACCGTCGCAGTGGGTGATGCTCCCGACGGTCCCCGACGGCCACTCGGGGGCCCCGCCCGGCCCCGGGAGCAGCGGGACCGGAGGGTGGCCGAGCTGGGCGAGAGCACGACGGGCGAGCGTACGAGCGGCGGTGAACTGCCGCTGCCTGCGGGGCGATCGGCCACTGATGTGGGCGCGCTCCGCAGGAAGGAGCGCGCCCTGGGGCGGCGGCCCGAAGGCCTCGGTGCAGTGGACAGTTGGTGGCAGGAGCCTGCCCAGCTCGGTGGTCAGGGAGGTGGTGGTCACCGCTGCGACGTGAGTGTGAGCTGGTGGATCTGGCGGGCGATTTGGTGAGGGGCTTCGAGCGGGAGGATGTGGCCGGCGTCGTCGAGGGTGTCGACGGTGGTGTTGGGGAGGTGGGTTTGGAGGGTGCGGATGTGGGTCTGGCCGACAGAGGTGTCGTGGGTGCCACGAAGGATCGTGGTGGGGGTGGTGATGTTCCGGAGGTGGGGGGTGTGGTCCATGGTGCTGGTGGAGGCGAAGGTGGTGAGACGGGTGTGGGGGTTGGTGTTGGCGAAGAGACGGCGGTTGGTCTCCTGGGTGTGAGCGGGGGTGTTGGGGTGGAGGGTCTTCTTGAGGAGCTGGCGGCCGAGCCGGGGGCTCTTGAGGGCGCGCTGGAAGGCCTTCGTCTTCATGATGCGGAGTTCGCCCGGAGGGGTCTGCTGGTCGTCGGCGGCGCTGGCGGCGAGGAGGAGGCCGACGAGGCGCTGGGGCGCGGTGCGGGGGGCGTCGGCGTAGAGCTGGGTGGCGTAGGCGAGCGCGGCGTAACCGCCGCCTGAGTGGCCGGCGATGACGACGGGACGGTGAGGGGCGAGGGCGTCGGCGACGGTGGCGAGGTCGTGCCCGAGTTGCTGGATGGTGAGGGCCTTGTCGCCAAGGGTGCTGGTGCCGTGGCCGCGCTGGTCGTAGGCGACGACGGTGTGGCCCTGGGCGGCCAGCAGTCGGGCCGTGGCGTGCCAGACGGTGTGGGTGGCGCCCCAGCCGTGGGCGAGGACGATCAGGGGCGTGCTGGTGGGGGTGGTGTCGTGGGGGTCGATGTGGGCGGGGTGGTGGATGGCGACGGTGAGGCGGGCGCCGTCGGGGGTGGTGGTGGTGAGGTCGGTGATGGTGATGTCAGTGGTGGTGGTCACGAGGTGCTCCTGTCTGCGTCTGTGGTGTTTGTGTTGTGTGTGAGTTGGTGGTTGAGGTTGGTGAGGGCGTTGTGGGTGGCTTTGGTGTGTTGGTTGGGGATGGTGTGTTTGGGGAGGAG
>NZ_JBIUSS010000055.1:0-3161 GCF_044741445.1 Kitasatospora sp. NPDC088160
CCCCTCAAACGCTCCCAACACCGCAACTGGCCGCAACCAGAACCGGCGACAGTCACCATCACCCAGCCAGGAGCAACCTAAAGTCACCGGCATTGTAGCTAGTACAGGTCCGAGCTGCGGATCGTCGCCCAGCTGATGCTCCGGCCGCCGCTGGGGTTGACGAAGACGACCTTGAGGCCGCCGAGGGCGGAGACCTGAAGGCTGGCCTTCTGCAAGGAGCTGGACTTGAAGGTGTTGGCGGACCAGCAGAGGCGGCTGTTGGCGTCGTAGACGACGAAGTTCCCGTCGCCTTGCATGATCGCCTTGTAGCCGCAGCCCCAGGTGTTGGCCTGCCACACGGGGTGGACGAGACTTGCCTCCTGGTAGGCCCGGTAGAGGACGAGGTTGCCGTCGTTCTGCAGGATCAGCTGGGTGTCTCCCGCTTCGATGTGGCCGCCGCGGTAGAGGATGCCGGGCTCGTCCATGTCCGCGGTCGGCAGGTCGTAGGCTTGCGCGGTCCCTGCCGACGCCACCGTCCCGACCAGTGCCAGCATGCCGGCCGCCATCCCGAGGGCCATGTGCCGCAGCGTCTTCGTTGTCTTCATTTCCCCGTGTGCCTCTCTCGTCTGTTCGCGCCCGTGAACGCGTGGGGCGCCCTGTGCAGGAAGGATCATGCGCGAAGGCGGTAAACAAACGATCAACGCCCACGTGGACCGGCGTCAGCCGAGGCCGGCCACCGAACGCGTCGAGCCGGCGTCAGGCGGGGTGTGCGACGGCCGGTAGGGAGTCCGAGCGGCTCGCCGACCTGGGGTGCGAACGCGGCACAACTGTCCGACCGCCGCGTACGACCGGGTGCCGACCAGGGCTTCCGGCGCAGCGATCCGCACCACGTGAAGCACGGCTGGCACCTTCCACGACGGTGCCGCATCAGCCAGGCCCGCAGGCTCCGTCCGTTCGATCGCCGTACCAGGCTGATGAACGGGTGACTTGACGACAGACAGCGACGGGACGGCCCGCTGTTCGTGCTCCCGCACCGGATGGTGGGGTCCGCCCCGTCGGCGCCACGTGGACGACCAGCGTACGGCTACCAACGGGAGGGCGTTCACAGCGCGCCACTGCTTCCCCGATGAGAACAGGAAAGACGTATACGACGGTCGGGGCGGGTGGTTCGCGAACCTGGACTCGGCTGAGGTCAGCCACCGGAACACCACGGTGGACGTGGCGCTCGTGAAGGCCGGCAACACCGACTTCTTCAAGCCGACTGTGTGGCGGGGCGCCAGTACAAACAGTAGCGGCTCCCAAGGACAGACGAAGTCCGCGGTGGTTGGCGCCGACAGTCCGGTGGTGGGCAACATCGTGATCACCTCCGGGGCCAGTTCCGGCGAGCTGGGGGGGGATCCAGGTCAAGCGCAAGGTTCTCCAGTACGAGGCCCAGGACGGCAATGGCAACAGCAAGCTGTTCGGGCCTGCGTGGAGCGCCAAGCAGCAGTCGAACGGCCCGGCGGCCGGAAGGGGAGACAGCGGCGGGCCGGTGTTCGTCCCCGCGCCTGAGGGCGTCACGGCGGTCGGGATCATTTCGGCAGGTGACCAGCCGGTCTCCTGCCCCGAAGGGGGCGGCCGGTTCTGCGGGAGCGTCCTGAAGTTCGTCGACATCGCGGACGCGTCGGGCCTGCTCGAGGCACCCATTGAGTACCAGACGTCCGGCGGGGAGGCCGCAGTCCAATTCTCGCCCTCGGTCCGGGATTCCGGCAGCGAGTTGCCGTCCAGCGGCGTCCATGAGGAACTCATGTCGGCGAACAACGGATTCGAAGCCGATCTCGAAGGCGGCAGCACCGCCCCGGGTCCCGAGGTCCAGGCCGCCCGAGGCGAAGCGGAGAATCCCAACAACGAATGGGTCTTCTGGGACAAGGGCAACGGGATGTGGCAGATCGAGACGGCCTACGGTGGCGGCATGGTCATCGACCACAACCCGGATACGCACCGGACCCATCTCGCCCACGCCCAGGACGGCAACAACAACCAGCTCTGGTCGTTCCAGGGTGTGGGCGACGGCTGGAACCAGCTCGTGAACGCGGCAGGTGGCTGCCTCACCGCTGACCGGGAGGGCGACGGGCTGGGCGTGTGGGCCTGCAACTCCAACAACGCCGGCCAGAAATGGCGAGTCGGCTGACAGCGTTCGTAGCAGTACGGCTTCAGGGGTGGCGGGCCCGAGATGCCTGCCACCCCAGTGGTGCCTCTCGCGGCCTCGGGTAGGCCCCGGGGCGCCGATCGAGCGGATCTCGGCCCGGCGTACGAGGCAGCGGTCCGCCGCGCCGGGCGCAAGGCTGGTGAGCCTGTGGGCAGGATGCGGTCCCGCGCGGCTGAGGCTGAGGCCGCGAGGCTGAAGTACGAGCGGAAGCGCATGGAACCGCCCGTCCTCGCCTGGCTACAATCCCAACTCGGCACCACTCGGCACCGCCACCCCCGCCGACGACCTCACCAACCGGTACAACCGTCTCGGCGCTGCCCGCGCCGTCGCGACCGAAGTCCTGGCCGAACGCCGCGCTGGGCTGCTCGCCGACCCGCTGCGCCGCGTCGTGGACGGCGTCGTCACCGTGGATCGCGCGGCCAGCTTGACCGGCGTCGAACGTCAACTCACCCAGCTCCAGACCACCCTGGGACCGGACGAGGCCGCGCCCGGCGACGACACCACCCCCCACCTGGACACCGGCACCCTCGTACCTGCGCGCCGCAGCCGATGAAGCGCCCCACCGACATCACCACGGACGAGCCGGACGATGCGGACGTTACTGGCGAACTCGACACCGCGTGGCAGCAGTTGGCCGCCGCCCAGGCCGCCGTCCTCGCCGCGCTCACCTCAAAGGGCTGGCGTTAACGCACCACGCGTCGGTGCGGGCCCTGGATGAAGGCCGGCGCGGTCTCGTTCGCCGCTCTCGCGTGAGGCGCGCCGTAGTGGTGTCGCCCATCTCCGGGGCGACCAGAGCGTGCAGGGTGAGGTCGTCCGCCCCCGTACGGCCCTGTGCGTGGGCCGTACGGTTGGGCGGAGCTGTGGGCCGGGTTGCCGGAGGCCGGTCAGGTGTCGGTTGCGGGTTCCTGGCCGCGCGGGGTGCGGCGGAGTTGTTCGTTGAGGCGCAGGGCTTCTTCGAGTTGGTCTTCGAGGATGATGATGCGGCAGGCGGCTT
>NZ_JBIUSS010000056.1:0-2712 GCF_044741445.1 Kitasatospora sp. NPDC088160
TCACAGCACACGACTACCGGGACCAACCCTCCAACGGCAGGCGAACGCTACTGCTTCACCCATCCGAGCGACATCACGAATTCAACTTCAGTAGTGCAGCGAAGTGCGCGGGATACCAGGACACCGCAAAGAGGGTGCGTGACTTGCCGCGTCCAGCGATGTACTCGCGACGTACAAGTTGTGCGCCGTGTTCCAGGTCGAAGAGATCTGCTACGTAGAGCGGCGGGATGACGAGTTCGGCAGCCGTCACACGGCTGGTTTCGCCGTCCATGAGACTGGACTTCACCCTCTGCACCCGGGCAAGACGATCCCGGCTGCTGGCACTCACGCGTGGGTCGTCCGCGACGAACGTTCCACGTGGTGACGTGCGCAGATAGCCCTCTACTTGGAGGTGCTGGAGTGCACGGCTGACCGTGGCCACGGCAACGTTCCAGCGGCCGGCGATCTCTTTGTTGCTGGGCAGTTTTGCGCCCGGTTCCAGCTCTCCCGAGAGGATTCGCTGGCGGTAGTGATCCGCGATCACAGACCACGTCTTCGGTGTCTTGCTCGGCACGTTCGCTCGCTTCCACTCGGCGGACGATCCCCCCGCTTGAGCAGACTAGTTCACTCGGAACCGTAGCGGCTGAACTAGGCCACTCTTCATGCTGGACTAGTTCGCTGACTGGCCGTCGGTTGATCGGTGACCAGCCCTGTTCCGAGGGAGCACACATGCAAGACGCGGAGGAGAGGTGCCCGTGCGGTGAGCTGATTCGCCCTGAGCCGCCGGATCCGGAGGGCTTCACCACCTGGGCGTGTGTCTGCCGCAGGTTTGGCTACCTGCTGCCGCCGGACTACGTGGCGACGCACCCGGACGACGCGCGTGTTCAGGTCTGCGGCCGGAAGCGGTTTCAGCGGACCACGCCCGTTCCGACGGTCGCCGTATGAAGACTCGTTCCCAGGGGCGACTGTGGCTCCACCGGGCCATACATCCGGTGGTCACGGCTCAGATACTCTGGGGCTTGAGCCTTCAATTCGCTTGGCCCGTAACGATGTTCAGCCCGAGGCGACGACAGATCATCCGCGACGAACGCGCACAGCCGCTGAAGCCCTGGCATGTGGAGCTTCGAGCGGAGCTTGACCGGCGCCGGCTGGGACTGCCGTCGACTCCCGACCACTACGAAGACCCCTGAGGAACGAACGCAGATGGTGACCCCGACGCCGCGTGAAGTGAACGTGGAGATCGTGCCCGCCGACGGCTACGAGCTGGAGATCGAGGGGGCACTGTCCATCCCGTTCGTCTCGTCGGAAGACGTCGACAAGCACCATGATGCCGTCGTTGCGGAGTGTGTCCGCGCGGAACTGTTCATCCCCGACGACGTGCCGCTCGTACTCGTCATCACGGACCCCGACGGGGAACTCCGCCGTGTCGAGCAGCCGCCCTCCAGGTAACCCCTTCAGGCCCCCGTCCCGAGCGCGCTGTCATGGCAGACGCCCGCTGGGGATGGGTTCCAACTCCCGTACCCCGCACCGGGGAAGTCGGTAAGTGGGCGGAGACACCGGTACGGGAAAACGGTCCCGCCTGTCCGCGCGTCCCCCGTCGTGGGCGGGCGGGGCCACCCCTGAACGCCCGGGGTTGCTCCCCGGGTTGCACGCCGGTCCCCCTGGGCGTTCTGACATACAACCGGGGGACCGGCCCCATCGACTCCCGCCCCGGGAAATCTCTCTCCGTTCTCCCCCGGGGCGGGCCCACTATGCCCACCCTTGGACGGTAACCCCCTTGAATGACACGGACATTCGACGGCCTGAGCGTCGGCTCAGTGCCGAGATTCTGATCATGAACGCGGATCAGCGGATCCTGCTGATGGAGCCCACGGATCGGCCGGGTCTGCGGCTGCCGGGGGGCTACGTTCGTCCGGGCGAGCAAGTGGCGGACGGCGCTGCGCGTGAGCTTGTCGAGCAGACCGGCATGCGCCGGGTCATCACGCATCACCTGGGGGTTGACCAGATCCCGGCCAACCCCAGCACGGGGGCCGTCGAAGGGTTCACCGTGGTCTGCGACGGCGGGGAGGCCTCCCGTCTGGAGATGAAGCTGTTGGCCGAACGGGGTGTCCCGGTAGGAACCTTCCGGGCGTTCAGTGGGCACCGGTGGGCGGGGCTCGAAGAGCTGCATGAACTCGTCGCCCCCTACATGTTGACGCGAATCCGGGTATCCGTCGGCATCCTCGAAAGTGGACTTCGTCAGCCCCTCTTGTTCATCGGGCAGCCGGCGGCCGAACGTCGTGACGCATGATGGGGGAGACGTCCGGGGGCGGCTTCAACCCCGAAGGCAAGGCATGGCAGGCGGAGTACTGGTTTCGGGGTCAGCCCGGTGTCCCCGGAGTCACCTCCGGCGGCTTAGACGTCCACGGGTTCGCTGCCGTGCACTGTTTCGAACGGCTTGCCGCGCACCTGATTTCAGAAGCCGCTCGACGGTGGTGGACGCTGGATGTCCCGCCCGCCATGGCGGACTTCGGCAACCTGCTCCGCTACGCGAAGCAGGTTGCCGAAGCGCACGGCAGGTGGACGTACGAGCCCAACGGTCGGCAGGAGTGGGCGGACGTCACCGTGACGTACGCGCCGGTTGGCCGGATTGAACCGGCCTAGTAGTGCTTGGTCAGGTTTGTGCGGTAGTGGCGTGTCTGTTGGTGGGTTGTGTCGTTGGTGGTGTGTGACACCTGAGGAGATGGCCGGGGT
>NZ_JBIUSS010000057.1:0-1900 GCF_044741445.1 Kitasatospora sp. NPDC088160
CGAAGGTGGGACCAGCGATTGGGACGAAGTCGTAACAAGGTAGCCGTACCGGAAGGTGCGGCTGGATCACCTCCTTTCTAAGGAGCACATGGCCGCTTGCAGGCGAATGTTCTGCACGGTTGCTCATGGGTGGAACGTTGACTATTCGGCACACTGGGTTGGCATCCGTTAGTACTGCTTCGGCGTGGAAGACGGATTGTTGATCGGGTGTGTCGGGCACGTTGTTGGGTCCTGAGGGAATGGCCGTGAGGCTGTTTCTTCTGGGATGCCGGCCTCATCTGATGTGCTCTTCGGGGTGTTGAGGGTGTGTGACTGGTCGTTGTTTGAGAACTGCACAGTGGACGCGAGCATCTGTGGCCAAGTTTTTAAGGGCGCACGGTGGATGCCTTGGCACCAGGAACCGATGAAGGACGTGGGAGGCCACGATAGTCCCCGGGGAGCCGTCAACCAGGCTTTGATCCGGGGGTTTCCGAATGGGGAAACCCGGCAGTCGTCATGGGCTGTCACCCGCTGCTGAACACATAGGCAGTGTGGAGGGAACGCGGGGAAGTGAAACATCTCAGTACCCGCAGGAAGAGAAAACAACCGTGATTCCGGGAGTAGTGGCGAGCGAAACCGGATGAGGCTAAACCGTGATGGTGTGAGACCCGGCAGGGGTTGCCATCGCGGGGTCGTGGGATTTTTCTTGATCGGTCTGCCGGCCGGTCGGCGAGTCAGAAACCGTATGGGTAGTCGAAGGACATGCGAAAGGTCCGGCGTAGAGGGTAAGACCCCCGTAGACGAAATCTGTACGGCTCGTTTGAGAAACTCCCAAGTAGCACGGGGCCCGAGAAATCCCGTGTGAATCTGGCGGGACCACCCGCTAAGCCTAAATATTCCCTGGTGACCGATAGCGGATAGTACCGTGAGGGAATGGTGAAAAGTACCGCGGGAGCGGAGTGAAATAGTACCTGAAACCGTGTGCCTACAAGCCGTGGGAGCGTCGTTCATCAGCTTGCTGGTGGGCCGTGACTGCGTGCCTTTTGAAGAATGAGCCTGCGAGTTTGCGGTGTGTAGCGAGGTTAACCCGTGTGGGGTAGCCGTAGCGAAAGCGAGTCCGAATAGGGCGTCTGAGTTGCATGCCCAAGACCCGAAGCGGAGTGATCTAGCCATGGGCAGGTTGAAGCGCGGGTAAGACCGTGTGGAGGACCGAACCCACCAGGGTTGAAAACCTGGGGGATGACCTGTGGTTAGGGGTGAAAGGCCAATCAAACTCCGTTATAGCTGGTTCTCCCCGAAATGCATTTAGGTGCAGCGTCACGTGTTTCTTGCCGGAGGTAGAGCACTGGATAGGCGATGGGCCTTACCGGGTTACTGACCTTAGCCAAACTCCGAATGCCGGTAAGTGAGAGCGTGGCAGTGAGACTGTGGGGGATAAGCTCCATGGTCGAGAGGGAAACAGCCCAGAACACCGACTAAGGTCCCTAAGCGTGTGCTAAGTGGGAAAGGATGTGGAGTCGCAGAGACAACCAGGAGGTTGGCTTAGAAGCAGCCACCCTTGAAAGAGTGCGTAATAGCTCACTGGTCAAGTGATTCCGCGCCGACAATGTAGCGGGGCTCAAGCACATCACCGAAGTCGTGTCATTGCAGCATGAAGGGCTAACGCCTGCTGTGATGGGTAGGGGAGCGTCGTGTGCCGGGTGAAGCGGCGGTGGAAACCAGTCGTGGACGGTATACGAGTGAGAATGCAGGCATGAGTAGCGATACAAGAGTGGGAAACTCTTGCGCCGATTGACCAAGGGTTCCTGGGTCAAGCTGATCTGCCCAGGGTAAGTCGGGACCTAAGGCGAGGCCGACAGGCGTAGTCGATGGACAACGGGTTGATATTCCCGTACCCGCTTTGAAGCGCCAACGCTGAACC
>NZ_JBIUSS010000058.1:0-1397 GCF_044741445.1 Kitasatospora sp. NPDC088160
ACTAGTGTGATGCGCCACAAATCATGAGGGTAAGTTGATACCCTTTTATGGTGTCGCATCCTGGGCCTTCTGCCGTGGTGATCTCGCTGTCTGAGGACGAGCGTGCCGAGTTGCTGCGTCGGGCGGGGTCCTGGGACCGAAGAGCCGCTGAACGGGCCCGGATCATCCTGGCGTGTGCTGACGGTATGTCGAATTCCGCTGCTGCAAAGCTCGTTGGCGTTCAAGACAAGACGGTGCGCAAGTGGCGTGGCAAGTTCGCGGCCGAGGGGCTGGCCGGCCTGCGGGATGCGGGCCGCATCGGCAGGCCGAAGGCCGACCTGGTCCTCAGTGAGGCCGAGTGGGACCAGTTGACGCGTTGGGCGAGGCGGGCGAAGACCGCGCAGTTTCTCGCGCTGCGGGCCAGGATCGTGCTGCGGTGCGCTGAGGGCGGGACGAACCGGCAGGCCGCGATGGATCTGGGCGTCGACGAGTCGACCGTGGAGCGCTGGCGGGCGCGGTTCATCGACAAGCGGCTGGACGGCCTGCAGGACGAGCCGCGTCCGGGCAGGCCGCCCTCGATCCTGCTCGACCAGGTCGAGGACGTGCTGGTGGCGACCCTGGAGTCCACTCCCGGGCGGGACACGCACTGGTCGCGGTCCTCGATGGCCGCCCGGTCGGGCCTGTCGAAGTCGACCGTCGGGCGGATCTGGAGGAAGTTCGACCTCAAGCCGCACCTGCAGGACAGCTTCAAGCTGTCCACCGACCCGCAGTTCGTGGACAAGGTCGTGGACGTCGTCGGGCTCTACCACGACCCGCCCGAGAAGGCCGTCGTGCTCTGCGTCGACGAGAAGAGCCAGATTCAGGCGCTGGACCGGTCCCAGCCGGTCCTGCCGATGATGCCGGGCATGCCCGAACGGCGCACCCATGACTACCTGCGGCACGGCATCACCAGCCTGTTCGCCGCCTTCAACATCGCCGACGGCACCGTCATCAGCGAACTGCACCGGCGCCACCGGGCCCTGGAGTTCAAGAAGTTCCTGGTCACGATAGACAAAGCGGTCCCCGCTGAACTCGACGTGCACCTGGTGTGCGATAACTACGCCACGCACAACACCGCCGAGATCCGGACCTGGCTCGGCCGGCATCCGCGCTTCCACGTCCACTTCACCCCGACCGGCTCGTCCTGGATCAACCAGGTCGAGCGCTGGTTCGGACTGCTGACCGACAAGCTCATCCGTCGCGGCGTCCACACCTCCGTCAAAGCCCTCGAAGACGACATCAAGGTCTGGATCGACACCTGGAACCAGGACCCGAGACCGTTCACCTGGACCAAGACCGCCGACGAGATCCTCAAGTCCCTCGCCGACTACCTCGCCAAGATCAACCCAGTCGTCCAGGCATCACGGTAATTACTACCC
>NZ_JBIUSS010000060.1:0-1182 GCF_044741445.1 Kitasatospora sp. NPDC088160
CTCGCTGCCCGGCTACCGGCCGGTCACCAAGCCGCACGCCAAGCAGATCCGCGAGGCCGCGAAGATGCTGGTGGGCGCCAAGCGCCCGGTGCTGTACGTCGGCGGCGGCGTGATCAAGGCGCAGGCCACCGCCGAGCTGCGGATCCTCGCCGAGCTGACCGGCGCCCCCGTGGTCACCACCCTGATGGCGCTCGGCGCCTTCCCCGACAGCCACCCGCAGCACCTGGGCATGCCCGGCATGCACGGTTCCGTCCCGGCCGTCACCGCACTCCAGAAGACCGACCTGCTCTTCACCCTCGGCGCCCGCTTCGACGACCGCGTCACCGGCAAGCTGGACAGCTTCGCCCCGCACGCCAAGGTCGTCCACGCGGACATCGACCCGGCCGAGATCGGCAAGAACCGCCCCGCCGACGTGCCGATCGTCGGCGACGCCCGCGAGGTGCTGGCCGATCTGATCGTGGCCGTCCAGGCCGAGTTCGACGCCGGGCACAAGGGCGACTACTCGCAGTGGTGGGAGAAGCTCGACGAGTGGAAGAAGACCTACCCGCTGGGCTACGAACCGGCCCCGGCCGGCCGGCTCTCCCCGCAGCAGGTCATCGAACGGATCGGCCGGCTGGTCGGCCCGGAGGCGATCTACGCCGCCGGCGTCGGCCAGCACCAGATGTGGAGCTCGCAGTTCATCCGGTTCGAGAAGCCGGGCACCTGGCTCAACTCGGGCGGCGCGGGCACCATGGGCTACGCCGTCCCGGCCGCGATGGGCGCCAAGGCCGGCCGACCGGACACCCCGGTCTGGGCGATCGACGGCGACGGCTGCTTCCAGATGACCAACCAGGAACTGGCCACCTGCGCCCTGAACGACATCCCGATCAAGGTCGCGGTCATCAACAACGGCTCGCTCGGCATGGTCCGCCAGTGGCAGACGCTGTTCTACAACCAGCGCTACTCCAACACCGTGCTGCACGCCGGCCCCGACCACGACGGCATCGCGCCGCCGGCCCAGGGCACCCGGATCCCCGACTTCGTGCTCCTGTCCGAGGCGATGGGCTGCGTCGGCCTGCGCTGCGAGCGCCCCGAGGACCTGGACGCCGTCATCAAGCAGGCCATGGAGATCAACGACCGCCCGGTCGTCATCGACTTCATCGTCCACCAGGACGCCATGGTCTGGCCGATGGTCGCGGCCGG
>NZ_JBIUSS010000061.1:0-1114 GCF_044741445.1 Kitasatospora sp. NPDC088160
CAGGCGCACCTGCGTCACCTGAATCCCTTCCCGGCCAACCTGGGTGCGGTGCTGAGGAGTTACGAGAAGGTCGTCGTGCCGGAGATGAATCTGGGCCAGCTCGCGCTGCTGCTGCGGGCGAAGTACCTGGTGGACGCGGAGTCCTACAACCAGGTGCGTGGGCTGCCGTTCAAGGCGGCGCAGTTGGCGGACGTGCTGTCGGCGGCGATCGGCGCCCTGGACGAGGAGGACCACCGATGAGTGAGAGCGGCTTCCCGTCCCTGAATCTGGTGCCCAAGGCCGAAGGGCCGCAGAGTGCCCGGGACTTCAAGACCGACCAGGAGGTGCGCTGGTGTCCCGGTTGCGGGGACTACGCGGTCCTGGCGGCGGTGCAGGGTTTCATGCCGGAGCTCGGCATCAAGCGCGAGAACACCGTGTTCGTCTCCGGGATCGGCTGTTCCTCGCGTTTCCCGTACTACATGAACACCTATGGGGTGCACTCGATCCACGGGCGGGCGCCGGCGATCGCGACCGGGCTGGCGTCCTCGCGGCAGGACCTGAGCGTGTGGGTGGTGACGGGGGACGGTGACGCGCTGTCCATCGGCGGCAACCACCTGATCCACGCGCTGCGGCGCAACGTCAATCTGAAGATCCTGCTGTTCAACAACCGGATCTACGGGCTGACCAAGGGTCAGTACTCGCCGACCAGCGAGCTGGGCAAGATCACCAAGTCGACGCCGATGGGCTCGCTCGACGCGCCGTTCAACCCGCTCTCGCTGGCGATCGGCGCCGAGGCGACCTTCGTCGCCCGCACGATCGACTCGGACCGCCAGCACCTGCAGTCGGTGCTGCGGGCGGCGGCCGCGCACGAGGGCACGGCGCTGGTGGAGATCTACCAGAACTGCAACATCTTCAACGACGGCGCGTTCGAGGCCCTGAAGCAGCCCGGCACCCGGGACGAGGCGCTGATCCGGCTGGAGCACGGGCAGCCGATCCGCTTCGGCGCGGACCTGGCCGGCGGCGTGTTCCGCGGCCCGGACGGCGAGCTGTTCACCGCGCCGGTGACCGCGGACAACGAGGCGCGGGTCCTGGTCCACGACGCCCACGCGGCCAACCCGGCCACCGCCTTCGCGCT
>NZ_JBIUSS010000062.1:0-1084 GCF_044741445.1 Kitasatospora sp. NPDC088160
GGTGGTGGCGAGGCATCCGTCGATGAGGTGAGGGCGGTACTGGAGTCTCTTCAGGCTGCGCTTGACGGCTCGGGCGAGTTGGTCGATGTCGGCGGCGGCGAGGTTGCCAATGGTGCGCTTGACCAGCGACCAGACGCCCTCTTGCGGGTTGAGGTCGGGAGCGTACGAGGGGAGTTGGAAGACGGTCAGCCAGTCCTTGCTCGCCTTGATGAACTCCTGCATCGGCGGCATCAGGTGGGCACGCAGGTTGTCCCACACGAGCACGATCGGACCGCTGAGCTGGATGTGCGCCCGGATGAGCAGGTCCCGGTAGTCCTGCCAGGTCAGGCCCTTCTTCTCACCTTTGCGGCCCCGGTAGACGTGGAAGCTGTAGAACATCCGCGAGCGCTGACCGGGTTTGTAGCAGCTCAGCCCCGCCATGGAGACCCGGCCGCCTCCTCGGCCGCGCACCCGAACCACGGGCGTGCAGCCGACCCGACCCCAGGTCCGGGCGCGCGGCGGCCTCATCGACTGCCCGGCTTCGTCCTCGAAGACAAGCCAGGCCTCGCGGGCCGCCGCGGCGCTTTTACCCGCGGCCACGTCTCCTTCTTCCACAACTCGACGGCCGCGTCATCACGCTCGATGGCCCGGCGGGCCGGCTGCTGCCAGGACCAGCCGTGCCGCTTGAGCAGGACCCACGTGCCCTCCACGGTGTAGGAAACGTGGAACATCCGGCCGATCAGCGTCTTCACCCGAGCCAAGGTCCATCGCTGGTCGTCCCAGCCGTGGGCAAGCGGCCCACGCTCCAACTCCCGCTCCAGCCTCATGATCTGGGTATCGGAAAGCTTTGGACGACCCGGCGAACCCTTCGAGGCGATTCCTGCCGCGCCGTCCTCGCGCCACTGCCGGCGCCAGCGCTCCACCGAACGCACACTCACCCGCAGTGCGGCCGCGATGTCCCGATTCTTCTCACCGCCCTCGAAGCGATCCACGGCCTGCCGTCGGATCCGCTCCCGCGCGGCCCTCTCCGCGTCGGTCAAACCGCCACCCTGTGCATACCTCACAGCACACGACTACCGGGACCAACCCTCCAACGGCAGGCGAA
>NZ_JBIUSS010000063.1:0-1044 GCF_044741445.1 Kitasatospora sp. NPDC088160
CGGGTGGTTGTGTACTTCGTGCTGGCGATGTGCCTGTTCTTCGGGCAGGGCTACGAGGAGGTCGCCCGGCTGCTGGGTGAGGGGCTCGGGGACGGGCGGCGGTCGTGGCGGGTGCCCACGACCGCCGCGATCGGCCGGGCCCGCCGACGGCTGGGGGTCGAGCCGTTGAAGGTGCTGTTCGCGCGGGTCTGCCGCCCGCTGGCCGTGCCCGAAACGACGGGCGCCTGGTACCGGCGGTGGCGTGTGGTGGCAGTGGACGGCACCTGCCTGGACCTGGCGGACACCGACGCCAACACCGAGTTCTTCGGCCGGCACGTGTCCGGCCGTGGGGCGAGTGCGTTTCCGCAGGCCAGGGTGGTGGGGCTGGCCGAGTGCGGCACTCATGCGATGTTCGGCGCGGCCATTGGCCCGCTGTCGGTCAGTGAGCAGTCTTTGTCCCGGCGGCTGTTCCCCCTTCTGCGGGAGGGGATGCTGCTGCTGGCCGACCGGGGCTTCTACGGCTTCGAGCTGTGGCAGGCCGCACGGGCGAGCGGCGCGGACCTGCTGTGGCGGGTCCGCACCAACGCCGCCCTGCCCGTGCTGCGGGTCCTTTCCGACGGCTCCTACCTCAGCACTGTCCACGCCGAACCGGACCGAAAGAGCCGCCGCAACCCGGTGACCGTGCGGGTCGTCGAGTACACCCTGACCACGACCGGCGACCAGAGCGTCTACCGGCTGGTCACCACCGTCCTCGACCCCGAAGCGGCACCGGCAGCCGAGCTGGCCGCGCTCTACGTCCAGCGGTGGGAGATCGAGACCACGCTGGACGAGATCAAGACCCACCAGCGCGGCCCCAAACTCGTCCTGCGCTCGAAGTACCCGTGGGGCGTCGAGCAGGAGGTGTACGGACTCCTCCTGGTCCACCACGCCATCCGGCAGCTGATGCACCAGGCCGCCCTCAGCGAGGGCCTGGACCCCGACCGCCTGTCCTTCACCCGCAGCCTGCGGGTCGTACGCCGCCAGGTCCCCGCCCAGGCGGCGCTTTCCCCCCGGCACACTCGCCAG